>CAVGWP010000025.1:0-16311 GCA_963633095.1 bacterium
ATATAAAGGTGTTTTGTGTTCTTTTCTTATTGCAATTATATAATACAATATAATTATTAAGCACGTGTGAACCCGATTTTAAGTATCATTAAAAAAACAGTTTAATATCCATGAATATTTTTTGAGTAAATTTTAAAATAACCCTTGAAAAAATGCGTGAAATCTGTTATAGTGTATCTTGTGTGAAAACATCAGTACGCATAGCGCGGACAAAAGGAGGCGGTCGCATGAAAAACGATGATCTGCTTATAGTCGCCAAAAGCGCATTACCGGAGACTTTTTCAAAAGTTGTCTATGCAAAAAAGCTCATATCGTCGGGCAGAGCACCGTCGGTAGGCTCGGCTTGCAGTGCGGCAGGGCTTTCCCGTTCCGCCTTTTATAAGTATCGTGACAGTGTTTTTGAATACACCGAGTCGGCAGGCAGGATAATCGCTATTCATGCTTCACTCGATGATAAAAAGGGAATTTTATCAAAATTCATGTCGGTGCTTTATGAAAGCGGCGCAAATATTCTAACCGTTAATCAAAATATTCCGATCAGCGGAGCGGCGAAGGTTTCGGTGTCGTTTCGGGCGGACGGAATGAATAAAAGCGTGTCCGAGATAATCGCAACACTCTCCGAGCTCGACGGCGTTTCGTCTATCGAGCGTGTAACAGGCGATTGATTTTAAGTGTAATTGAAGAAAGGAATTGATCACATGATAAAAATAGCTTTAATGGGTCACGGAGTAGTAGGCTCAGGCGTTGCCGAGGTCTTTTTCAAGCACAAAAAAGCATTTGAAAAAAAGGTCGGCGATGAGCTTGAGCTTAAATATATCCTCGATTTAAGAGACTTTCCGGATCTGCCTTATTCGGATCTGTTCACTAAGAACTTTTCCGATATAATCAATGACGATGAAATAAAAGTCGTTGTTGAAGTCATGGGCGGAGTCGGCGCAGCATACGATTTTGTTAAGCAGTGCCTTTCTAAAGGCAAGAGCGTTGCAACCTCGAATAAAGAGCTTGTTGCAACACACGGTGCGGAGCTGTTGAAAATCGCCGAGGAAAACGGTGCAAACTTCCTGTTTGAAGCCAGCGTCGGCGGCGGTATCCCAATAATCCGTCCGCTCTATCAGTGCCTCAGCGCAAATGATATAATTGAGATAGACGGTATCTTAAACGGCACCACAAACTATATCCTCACCAAGATGATAAAGGAGCAGACCTCTTTTGACGACGCTTTGAAAACAGCTCAACAGCTCGGATATGCCGAGCGTGATCCCTCTGCCGATGTCGGCGGAGCGGACGCTTGCCGAAAGATCTGTATTTTGGCGTCGCTTGCATTCGGCAAGCATGTCTATCCTAAATGGGTCTACACCGAGGGCATAACCGAGATCACCCTCGAAGATGTCGATTACGCTGCAAGCGCAGATTGCGTTATCAAGCTGATCGGCAGATCCGTCAGATGTGACGACGGCAGAATAACCGCCGCTGTATATCCCGCGTTTGTTCCTCATGAAAGCCAGCTTTCCACTGTCGATGATGTGTTCAACGCCGTCTTAGTCCGCGGAGACGCTGTCGGAGACGCTGTGTTCTACGGCAGAGGCGCGGGCAAGCTGCCCACAGCGAGTGCCGTTGTCGCCGATGTTATCGACTGTGCGAAGCACTTGAAAGCACGCAGACTCATAACATGGGACGATTGTCACGACGATAACTATGTTAAGCCGATCTCGGAGTGCAGCGCTCAGATGTATGTTCGTCTGAAAGCCGATGAGAATACCGAGAAAAAGATCAAGGAGCTGTTTGGCAATGTCCGCAAGCTCGAAAGAGCAAGCGCAGAGAATGAATATGCGTTTATAACCGAGCCCGAACAGGAAAGCTCGATTAACAAAAAGCTCAGCAGCTTCGGCTCTGATGTCTTGGCAAAGATCAGAGTTTTAAGCGGTATATAAATCCAACTTTCGGCATCGTATTCACTTAAAAAATTTAAGAGTTTGTATGAAGGAGTAAAAAGCAATGTCATTGAAGATAGTCAAATTCGGCGGTAGTTCACTTGCAGACGCCGAGCATTTTCGCAAGGTAGGCGCAATAATCAAAGCAGATCCCGATCGCAGATATGTAGTTCCGAGCGCGCCGGGCAAGCGTTTCGGCGGCGACACCAAAGTCACCGATATGCTCTATGAATGTTATGAGCTCGCAAGCGAAGGCATGGAGTTCGACACAAAGTTTGAAGCTATCAAAAAGCGTTTCACCGATATAATCGAAGAGCTCGGACTTTCTCTCGACCTTTCTAATGAATTTCGCAAGATCCGTTCCGCATTTGAAAACGCCGCCGGTAGAGACTATGCCGCTTCAAGAGGCGAGTATCTCAACGGAATTATCCTTGCAAACTATCTCGGTTATGACTTTGTGGATGCCGCAAAGTGCGTCCGCTTTAATGAAAACGGCAGCTTCAATCTCGAATTTACGATCGAGAAAACAGCCGAGCATCTGTCGCACCATAAAACAGGCGTTATCCCCGGCTTCTACGGCAAAATGCCTAACGACACTATCAAAACATTCTCTCGCGGCGGCTCGGATATAACAGGCTCGCTCGTTGCAAGAGCAGTCGGCGCAGACCTTTATGAAAACTGGACAGATGTCAACGGCTTTCTTGTCGCCGATCCGAGAATAGTCCACGATCCCGAGGGTATCAGAGAGATAACCTATAAGGAGCTCAGAGAGCTTTCGTATATGGGCGCGACAGTGCTTCATGAGGACGCTATCTTCCCCGTGTCGCAGGTCGGTATTCCGATAAATATCCGCAACACGAATGATATGACCAATCCAGGCACAATGATCGTTAAGGATGCATCTGGCGCTAAAGCCAGCCACCATGTGACAGGTATCGCAGGTAAAAAGGGATTTTCGATAATCAATGTCGAAAAAGCTATGATGAACGGCGAAGTCGGTTTTATCCGAAAATTGCTCGAGGTCATCGAAGAGCTGAATATTTCTATCGAGCATATTCCGAGCGGTATCGATACCGTTTCTATCGTTGTCGATCAGTCGCAGGTGCTCGGCCGTGAAAAAGAGATCGAGAAAGCTATATCCGACGGGGTTGATGCAAGCCATGTCAGTATTGATCATGATGTTGCCGTTATCGCCGTTGTCGGCAGAGGCATGATCCGCGCGGCAGGAACAGCGGCGAGAGTGTTCAAAGCGGTTGCCGAGGAGAATATCAATCTTCGTATGATCGATCAGGGTTCAAGTGAGATCAGCATTATCATTGGCGTCGCCGAAAACACTTTTGAGGACGCTATGAAAGCTATCTACAACGAATTTTTCAGAAAATAAGCCTATTTGAAAGGATGAATAAAATGAGCAAGTATAACACTCTTGTCTGGAGCGACGAGTTCGACGGCAAGGAGCTCGACCGCGATGTCTGGTCGTATGAAGTCGGCTATATCCGCAACAACGAGCTCCAGTATTACAGCGACTCCAAGGAGAATGCATATCTTGAGAACAGCTGTCTTGTTATCGAGGCAAAGAAAACAAACGATCCGGACAGACCGTATACCTCTGCAAGTGTAAACACAAAGCATAAGCAGACCTTCCTCTACGGCAGACTTGAAATGCGTGCAAAGCTGCCATACGGAAAGGGAATATGGCCCGCATTCTGGACGCTCGGCGATAACCATTGGGGCGATCCCGAACCCAACGAGCCGGGAGTTCCGTGGCCCGAGTGCGGCGAGATCGACATTATGGAGGCAGTCGGCGGCACAAATACCACCTTTGCGACCTGCCCGTTCAACGATCACATGGGCAACAATGTTGCTCAGGCAACTATCCACTATCCGAACGAAACACCCGCGCTTCAGCGCGCTGTCGAGCTCAGAGAGGGCAACTACTGCGACGACTTTCATGTGTTCGGCATCGAGTGGGACGAGAACTGCATCAAAGCCTATATGGACGATGTGGTTTATAATAAGCTCGACATTTCCGAGATCGAGTGCTTCCATAAACCGCATTATTGCTTGCTCAATCTTGCAATCGGCGGTTGGTGGCCGGGCGAGCCTGATGAAACAACGGTATTCCCCCAGAAGTATTACATAGACTATGTGAGATACTATAAGTAAACAAAAGGAGCCATTCATTTTTTGAATGGTTCTTGTTTTTTGCAAAAATTTGCTTGACATATACCCTATGGGGGTATATTATGATAATATACAAACCTGAACGGGGGATAATAATGCAGTGTGAATGTCATAAAACAAAGGAGCGGTCACAAGCAGAGTATAAATCGCTTATAAGCCGCTTAAACCGTATAGAAGGGCAGATCAGAGGTATTAAGGGCATGGTCGAAAAAAGCGCCTATTGCACCGATATTTTAGTACAGGTCAGCGCGGCAAATGCAGCTCTCAATGCGTTCACAAAGGAACTGCTTGCAAATCATATAAAAACCTGTGTTGCAAGAGATATCCGCAACGGGAAAGACGAAACCATCGATGAACTTGTATCAGTTCTTCAAAAGCTGATGAAATAAAGGAAGGTGTGTATGAAGCAGTATAATGTCAGCGGTATGACCTGTGCCGCCTGTGCCGCAAGAGTGGAGAAAGCGGTGCTGAAAGTCAGCGGTGTGACCTCTTGCTCGGTCAGCCTGCTCACAAATTCAATGGGCGTTGAGGGCAGCGCTTCGCCCGCAGATATAATAAGTGCGGTCGAAAAAGCGGGCTACGGTGCCTTAGAAAAAGGAGCCGATCAAAAGAGATCCGAAAGCGCCGATCAGCTTGAGGATAAAGAGACCCCGAAGCTTCGCCGCAGACTTATTTTGTCGGTCGTCGTGACGCTTGTTTTAATGTATTTTTCAATGGGCCACATGATGTGGGGCTGGCCTCTCCCATCATTTTTCGACGGCAACCATGTCGCAATGGGACTTGTTCAGCTGTTGCTCACCATTGTCGTCATGATAATAAACCGCAATTTCTTTGTGAGCGGCTTCAAAAGTGCCGTTCATTTGTCGCCGAACATGGATACTTTGGTCGCACTCGGCGCATCTGCTGCGTTTGTGTACAGCACCTATGCTCTGTTTGCTATGACAGGTGCTGTGACCAATGGTGACCATGCCGCCGTTATGACATATATGCATGAATTTTACTTCGAGTCTGCCGCAATGATCCTAACTCTTATAACGGTCGGCAAAATGCTCGAAGCCAGATCAAAAGGCAAAACTACCAATGCGCTGAAAAGCCTTATCAGCCTGACTCCGAAAACGGCTTGCGTTATCAGGGACGGTAAAGAAACCGTCATTCCCGCCGCAGATGTTAAAAAAGGCGATATCTTTGCAGTCCGCCCGGGCGAGAGCATACCGGTAGACGGCGTTGTAATTGAAGGCGAAAGCGCAGTCAACGAATCCGCACTCACAGGCGAGAGTGTTCCCGCCGATAAAACAGTCGGCTCGTCGGTATCGGCGGCAACAGTCAATCAATCGGGCTTTTTAAAGTGCGAGGCAACAAGGGTCGGAGAAGACACTGCCCTTTCTCAAATAATCAAAATGGTAAGCGACGCCGCGGCAACAAAAGCGCCTATTGCGCGTATCGCAGATAAGGTGTCGGGCGTTTTCGTGCCTGCGGTCATCGTTATTGCCGTTATAACAACTATTATATGGCTGCTTGTCGGCGAGACATCGGCGTTCGCACTTGCGAGGGGTATTTCTGTGCTCGTTATAAGCTGTCCGTGTGCGTTGGGACTCGCAACTCCCGTTGCGATAATGGTCGGTAACGGAGTCGGTGCCAAAAACGGCATACTTTTCAAAACTGCGCAGTCGCTCGAAACAACAGGCAAAGTCACAGCGGTCGCGCTCGATAAAACAGGCACGATAACCAAAGGCGAGCCGCAGGTGACAGATATTATCCCTGCCGAAAGCATCGCTGAAAACGAGCTTCTCGAAGCGGCGTATTCGCTCGAGAAAAAGAGCGAGCACCCGCTTGCCGCCGCAATAGTCGGCTATGCCGAGCAAAACGGCATAACAGCGGAAGAAGTCGGCGGCTTCAAGGCGGTCAGCGGCGGCGGACTTTATGCCGAGCTTTCCGGCATAAAAATTTCGGGCGGCAACCGCAGGTTTATAAGCGAGTCGGCGCAAATCCCGGATAACGCAATCAAAACGGCCGACGAATTGTCCGAGCAGGGCAAAACACCGCTTTTCTTCAGCAAGGGCAACGCATATCTCGGCATGATCGCCGTCGCCGATGTAATAAAGCCCGATAGTCCGAAAGCAATATCAGAGCTTAAAAACATGGGTATCAAGGTCGTTATGCTCACAGGCGACAACGAACGCACCGCAAATGCCATCGGTAAGCAAGCTGGGGTGGACGAAGTCGTGGCAGGCGTACTGCCCGACGGTAAAGAAAGTGTTATAAAAGAGCTATCAAAGCAAGGGAGAGTTGCCATGGTAGGCGACGGTATCAACGACGCTCCCGCGCTCACACGGGCAGACACAGGCATTGCAATAGGAGCGGGCACGGATATCGCAATAGATTCCGCAGATGTCGTTCTGATGAACAGCAGCCTTTCCGATGTTCCTGCGGCAATAAGACTCAGCCGCGCAACGCTCCGCAATATACGCGAAAACCTTTTCTGGGCGTTTATCTATAATGTCATCGGCATACCGCTTGCAGCAGGCGCGTGGATCCATCTGCTCGGTTGGCAGTTGAATCCCATGTTCGGCGCCGCCGCCATGAGCTTATCAAGCTTTTGCGTGGTGACAAACGCATTGCGGCTCAACTTCTTTAAGCTGCATTCGTCCCGTCACGACCGAAAAATAAAACACCATCCAAAAAAGGAGAAAAAATTTATGGAAAAGACACTTAATATTGAAGGCATGATGTGCGGCCACTGCGAAGCAAGAGTAAAGCAGACGCTCGAAGCGATCGACGGCGTTTCATCGGCAGATGTAAGCCATGAAAAGGGTACAGCTGTTGTCACGCTCGAAAAGGATGTATCGGATGCTATCCTTAAATCGGCAGTCGAAGAGCAGGGCTATAAGGTGCTGTAAAGCAAAAATGATAATCGATTTTCACACCCACATCTATCCCGATGCAATAGCGCAGAAAGCGACCGACAGTATCTGCGAGTTCTACGGACTTAGCACCGATCTCAGCGGAACAGCCGAGTCGCTCCTGTGCGAGGGAAGATCGGCAGGCATTGATAAATTCGTGCTTCTGCCGGTCGCTGTACGCCCGTCGCTCGTACATAGTGTAAACGACTTCACATCGCACGCGGTTGCGGACCACAGCGAGTTTATCGGCTTCGGTACGCTCCATGCCGAAATGACCGACCCTTTAGCAGAGCTCGAGCGTTTTAGTGTGCTCGGACTCAAGGGCTTGAAGCTGCACCCCGACACACAGTGCTTCGATGCCGATGACCCTCGGCTTTTTCCCGTGTACGATGCGATTTCGGGTAAATACCCCGTGCTCATCCACTGCGGAGATAAAACTCTAAAAAATTCAAGCCCCGATAAGATAAAGCGTATCATCCGTGAGTTTCCGAAACTGACTGTCATCGCCGCCCATCTCGGCGGCTGGTCGTGTTTTTCCGAGGCAGTCGAAACGCTGTCGGGCGAGCGGTGCTTTGTCGATATGTCGAGCTGTTGCCCGCCGCTCGATGAAAAAACGCTTGTCAGCTATATTCGGCGTTACGGCGCCGAGCGGGTTTTGTTCGGCACGGATTTTCCGCTTTGGGATCCGAAAACACAGGTGAAAATATTCTCGCACCTGCCGCTGACAGATGATGAAAAAGACCTGATAGCATATAAAAATGCTGTGGATATTTTGTCTGTATAAACAAAAGAGAACAAGTCCGATAAAAACGGACAATAAAAAAGCCTCCTGTGATACAATGGAAGAAAGTATCATAGGAGGCTTTTATGCCAAGAAGCTACCGATATATCGGCGACTATACAGAAGATTGAAACAAGAAGGATATACACAAAGAGAAGTATTTTATCAGCAAGATATGCAGATCCTTCAAGGTATCACGGAGCGGATACTACGATTATATGAAAAGAACGGAGCTATCACAACTGCGGTTTTCACTTATCTCGCGGCTTTCATCGGCAGATCGGATGAAAGCTCCTTATATGTCCTTATTATCATAAAGACCGCCATCAAAAACGCCAAAATGTCCGAAGCCGGAAAAGAATAAAGTATGCCGTCGAGCCCCCAGAATATCGGGAATATCATCGGCAAAAACACACCGAAAAGCACCTCTCGCGAGAATGAAAGCAGCGTTGATAAAAACGCCTTTCCATACGACTGCAGAAATATGAATGTGCCTTTGTTTACAGTTGAAAAAGTCATCATGCAAAGATAGACTCTAAAGCTTTTTATTGCGAAATCCGTGTAGTAAACGCTTTCATTCGCCGCTCCGAAAACAGCAGTCAGAGCACCGGGGAACAGTTCAACTATAAGCGTTGCGATAAATCCTATCGCCGCTTCAACTAACAGCAACCGTGTAAACAGCAAACGCACCCGATCCTTTCTGTTTGCCCCGACATTGTAGCCGACGATCGGAATACACCCTGCCGCAAGACCGACAGCGGCGGAAATGGTTATCTGGAAGAATTTCATAACGATCCCGAGCACGGCGAGCGGTATTTGAGCATATTGCTCCTGTCCGAAAATTTCATCTAAAGCGCCGTATTTCATGCACATATTCTGAAAAGCCAGCATCGAAAGCACAAGCGATATCTGCGAAAGAAAGCTTGTTATACCGAGCGAGAGAAAGCGTTTCATAAGATGAGGGAACATTTTAAAGCAGCTTTTGTTCAGCTTCATCGCTTTCATTCTCGTTATATACGCAACCGACAAAACAGCCGTCAGCATCTGTCCCAACACAGTGGCAACTGCCGCGCCCGTCATACCCATCTTCATCGGAAAGATAAAAACAGGATCGAGTATAATATTCAAAACAGCGCCGGATAAAGTCGCCGCCATTGCAAATTTCGGACTTCCGTCGGAACGGATTATCGGGTTGAGCGCCTGACCGAGCATATAAAACGGAATGCCGAGTGTGATCCAAAAGAAATACTCCTTCGAGTATTCAAAAGTCCTCTCGTTGACTCTGCCGCCGAAAACCGTTAAGATCCCGTCTGAGAAAGTAAGATAAAGTGCCGTTATCGCAACGCTCAGAACAATGCATAAAAGTATCGCGTTTCCAACGCTCTTTTCTGCGTCCTCCCTGCGGTTTGCGCCGAGACAAATGCTTGAGAACGCACAGCAACCGTCGCCTATCATAACAGCAACTGCAAGCGCCGCAACAGTCATCGGGAAAACCACAGTGTTTGCGGCGTTCCCCGATGAGCCGAGATAGTCGGCGTTTGCAATGAAGATCTGATCCACAATGTTGTACAGCGCCGCTACTAAAAGTGAGATAATGCAGGGTATTGCATATCGTCTCATAAGCAAACCTATGCGCTCGGTTTCTAAAAAGCTGTTTTGTTTTAATGATTGTTCCATGTGATTTCCTCCAATAAAAAAAGCGGCTCAAACAATCGGAATTACGCTGTTTGAGCCACTCATTGTGTGGTATTATTGTATCACAGATCGTTCGGTTTGTCAAAGCGAAATTTATAAAAATTTTTTGCGTCTTAGTTTCGCTTGCTTGACACAATACCGAAAATATGCTAATATTTCATTAAAAAGCTTAGGGCTGGTGACGATGGAGAAAAAGAGAGTTTTGGTGGCAATGAGCGGCGGAGTCGATTCATCGGTCGCGGCGGCAATGCTGCTTGAAGCGGGCTATGAAGTCGAAGGCGCGACAATGCAGATATGGCCTGATATTTCCGATGAAGAAGAGAAAATAACCCGCGGCTGCTGTTCGCTTTCCGCGGTGGACGATGCCCGCGCAGTCGCTAATCGGCTCGGTATCAGATATCATGTTCTGAATTTCAAAGAGAATTTCGAGCGAAATGTTATCTCTCCTTTTGTTTCGGAATACACTAAAGGCAGAACACCAAACCCCTGCGTTATGTGCAACCGTACAGTGAAGTTCGAGGAATTTCTGCGCAGAGCACTTGTGCTTGGATTTGACTATATCGCAACAGGCCACTATGGTATCGTCGCCAATGAAAACGGCAGATACCTTCTGCGCCGCTCTGTCACCGATAAAAAGGATCAGACCTATGCGCTCTACACTTTAACTCAGCGGCAGCTGTCTCATCTTCTTTTACCGATAGGCACAATGGAAAAGCCCGAGGTCAGAGAAAAAGCGCAGACTCTCGGTATCCCTGTTTTCGATAAACCGGATTCACAGGAGATCTGCTTTGTCAAGGACAATGACTATGCCTCGTTCATCGAGAGCAGAGGCTATAAAAGCACTCCCGGAGACTTTGTTGACACAAGCGGCAATGTCATCGGCAGACACCGCGGCATTATCCATTATACCGTCGGTCAGCGTAAGCACTTAGGCATGACTTTCGGCAAGCCGATGTTTGTCTGCGGACTTGATCCGAGGAATAACCGCGTTATTCTCGGCGACAATTCCGACACATTCAGAACCGAGCTTTTCGCCGACGATCTCAATTGGATCGCGTTTGATAAACTGCCGAAGGAAGGCATCGAATGTATGGCAAAGATCCGATATAACGGACCTGCCCAGCGCGCTTTTGTCAGCAGCGACGGTGATGGCGTCAAGGTCAGCTTCCATGAGCCCGCAAGAGCGATAACACCCGGTCAGGCGGTCGTTTTCTATGACGGCGATATCGTACTCGGCGGAGGAACTATCGAAAAATAAAATATCAAAGTATCGCCTTTTCCATTCGCAAAACAGCGTCAGCTATCCTCTGCGGATCAACGCCTGAATAGTTGATAATAAGGCGGTGTTCATATTCCTTTCTCGGCTTTGTCGAGTGATCGTTAAGGCAGGACAAACGGATCCCGTTTGCCGCTGCCTTTTTTATTATCTCGCTGTCGGAAGTTTCGGTGTTGAGCTTCAGAATAAAGTGCAGCCCGGAATCCGCTTCTTCGATCTGTGCAATATCGGCAAATCTGCTTTTTTGTATTGCCGAAATAATAACATCGCGGCAGATTCGATAGCGGTTTTTCATTCGGCTGATGTGTCTCTCAAACCACCCCTCGCTGATAAACTGTGCAAGAGTATGCTGCATTATTGCAGGCACCGTGCTTGAATAAACGCCGAGCTTTTTATAAAATTGACTTAGAAGTCTCTGCGGCAAAACCACGTAGGAAATACGAAGCGACGGCGATAAGCTTTTTGAAAATGTGTTGATGTATATGACCCTGCCGAAACGGTCGCGGCTCTGCATTGTCGCAATAGGTCTGCCGGAAAAACGAAACTCGCTGTCGTAATCGTCTTCGATAATATATCCGTCCGCCTTGTCTGCCCATTCAATAAGCTCGCCGCGCCTTTTAGCCGGAGTGACAGTGCCTGTCGGATAATGGTGTGAGGGTGAAATATGCACGACTTTTGCGCCGCATTCGTCAAGCCGCTTTGGCAAAATACCGTTGCGATCCATTTCTATCCGCTCGCACCCGACGCCGCAAAGACTGTATATCTTCGAGATCTTCAAATATCCCGGATCCTCTGTTGCATAGATCTTATCCCGTCCGAGCAGCTGAATAAGCAGATTGTATAAGTATTCCGTTCCCGCGCCTACAATGACCTGCTCCGGCTCAACGCTCATCGCCCTGCATCGTCGGAGATAATCCGCTATCGCTGTCCTGAGCAGTATCGATCCGCCTGTGCCGTCGGCACTGAGCATAACGCTCTCCGATTCGGAAAGTGCTCGGCGCATAAGCTTTGCCCAAACCGAAAACGGAAAATATTCCGCTCTCATTGAGTTTGAAACAAAATCAGCAAACGGTTCTTCATCATTTTTTTGTTCTATGTCTGCCGCTTTCACATTCTTTGTTTCGGTGTGATATTCGTCAGCTGTAAAGCAGATAAAGTAGCCGCGCTTTTCAACAGGGGAGATATACCCCTCCGCAGCAAGCTGTGCATAAGCGTTTTCGATCGTTATAACGCTGACACCCAAATGCTCTGCGAGCGTGCGTTTAGACGGCAGCTTTTCGCCTTCCTTCAGCTTCCCTTTGCAAATGTCGTCGCGTATACACCTGTAAAGATAGTCGTACATCGAAAGAGTGCCTCTCGATTCCATGTCATAAGTCAGCATAAAACGTCTCCAATCTGGTATTGTTAAAAAACATTAAAATGGCTATTTCGATATTATCAATTTATATTATAATATACTCAAACCAAACTTGCAAGAGGTTATTTGTTGAGTGTGAAAGAAGGATTTTTATGAAGAACAAGAATTTGCAAAAGCTCGTATTTTCGGCATTGCTCGCGGCACTTTGCTGTGTTTCGACAATGGTGGTCCAGATCCCGTCGCCAATGGGCGGCTATGTCAATATCGGCGACAGCTTCGTGCTGCTTTCGGGATTTCTTTTAGGTCCGGTCTACGGCACTCTCGCGGCAGGAATCGGATCGTGCCTTGCCGACGCGTTTTCGGGCTATATGTCGTATGTCCCCGCCACTTTGATAATCAAGGCTTTGATGGCTTTCGTCTGCGCGTTTGTTGTCAGAACGCCGCTTTATAAATATGTATCGCGTATTATCGCAGCGGTCAGTGCAGAAGCGATAATGGTGCTCGGCTACTTCTTCTGGGCAGGCGTTGTCTTCGGCAAAGGCTTCGCGGCGGCAGCAAGTATTCCCGGCAACCTCGTACAGGCAGTCGCCGGAATCGTGCTTGCTTATGCCCTTGCTGCGGTTTTCGATAAAATCAAGCTTACAAAGGTAATACAGGGCTGAGCCTCAATATACTCATTAAAAACCGTCGATGCTATTTCGGCGGTTTTTTAAAAAACACAGAAGATAAGTTCGTTTATACAGTAAAGCGGTATTGACTTTTCTATCGTGTAATGATAAAATAAAAACAGCGGTGTAAAGTGTCGCTTTGCGTCGCATTTAATAAAAGAAGGAAACGTTTAAGATGAATATATCTCCCGCCCGAAGGCTCTCTCATTTCAAAACAGGCATTTTCGCCGCGCTTAATCAGCGTCGGCTTGAGCTTGAAGCAAAAGGGCGGAAAATATATGACCTCTCCGTCGGCACACCTGATTTTTTAGCACCCGAGAGCGTCACGGAGGCAATATCGAAAGCGAGCGCTGATCCGCATAATTACGGATACACTCTGCGTGATATTCCCGAATTGATCGACGCTGTCCGCGATTATTATAAACGCCGCTTCGGCGTGCCGATCGAGCGCGACGAGATCGTTGGAGTTCACGGCACACAGGAGGGCATGGGTCATCTCGGTATGGCTATCCTCAATGAGGGGGATATTGTTCTGCTACCCGATCCGGGTTATCCCGTGTTTGAAGCAGGAGCAGTGCTCGGCGGCGGTAAGCCTGTGTTTTATCCGCTCAAAAGGGAAAACGGTTTTCTCCCCGATTTCGACAGTATTCCGCCCGACATTGCCGCTGCCGCAAAAATGATGGTTATATCATATCCGTATAATCCGGTCTGCAGTGTCGCACCGGATAGTGTCTATGAAAAAGCAATAGATTTCTGCCAAAAGAATGATATTATCCTGATCCACGATAACGCTTATTCCGATATTATTTTCGATGGCGAAAAAGGTGGTTCGTTTCTTAGGTTCAAAGGCGCAAAGGAACAGGGAGCGGAGTTCTTCTCACTTTCAAAAAGCTTCAATGTAACAGGTGCAAGAATATCGTTTTTGATCGGCAACCGCGAATTGATCGACGCTGTAAAGCTTCTTCGTACACAGTATGATTTCGGCACATTTCTGCCGATCCAGCTCGGTGCTATCGAAGCGCTCAAACAGCCGTTCGACCGTGTTGAAAAGCAGTGCGAGGAATATCGCAAAAGAAGAGACGCTTTGTGCGGCGGACTTCGTTCTGTCGGCTGGGATGTCCCGAACAGTCAGGGCACAATGTTTGTCTGGGCACCTATCCCGAGCGGTTTTTCATCGTCCGAAGAGTTCTGCGTTCGGCTCATGGAAAAGGCGGGTGTCGTTTGTACACCGGGCAGTGCATTCGGCGAACACGGCGAGGGCTATGTGCGTTTTGCACTGGTTCTGCCGGAGGACAAGCTTCGTGAAGTCGTATCCGTTATCGACAAAAGCGGAGTTCTTAAAGCTTAGTTCTTCACATTTTCCACATAGTTTTCCATATAAATACATACAAGTGCGGCTTACTCCACGATTGGAAGCAGATTATATAAATACTCATATATCGATATCAAAATATCGATATAGCAAGTGATATTAAAATGCGTTACAATATAACACGGATAATTCTGCGAAAGGTTCGTGTTTTTATGGAGAATAAATCAATTTCTGTACAAACGCTGCGCCGCCTGCCGGTGTATCTTCATTATCTGAAGTCGGTGCGCGGCAGCCGCGATAACATCTCTGCAACAGCATTAGCCGATGTTTTCGGACTCGGCGATGTTCAGGTCAGAAAAGATCTCGGTTCGATCTCGGGTAAGGGGAAGCCTAAGACCGGCTACAATGTCGAAGATCTTATAGTTCAAATCGAGCAATGTCTTGATTGCGGCTCAGAAAACAAATCAGTGCTTATCGGAGCGGGTAATCTTGGCAAGGCTCTCATGTCGTACAGCGGATTCAGCGACTACGGCTTGAACATTGTTGCAGCGTTTGACCGTGACTCGGAGGCGTGTGAGAACGCTCCGAGCAGTATGAGGGTGCTTCCTATGTCGCGCCTTCAGCAGGTCTGCAAAGATGAAAATATAAAGCTTGGTATCATAACAGTTCCGGCATCTGCTGCTCAGGAAGTGTGCGATACGCTCGTTCGGCTCGGTATCCGTGCCGTTTGGAACTTTGCCCCCACAATTTTAAAAGTTCCTGCGGGAGTCGTTGTTGAAAATGAAAATTTGGCTTCATCGTTCGCAATCTTGTCTAAACACCTCGAGGGCGGGGAAAGCTGAAAAGGGGAATCGCAAAAATCTGATAAAGGCAGGGAATTATTATGAATTTACTTCATTTGAAGTATGCAGTCGAGGTAGCTAAGACTGCGTCTATCACCAAAGCAGCCGAAAATCTGTATATGGGTCAGCCCAATCTTTCGAGAGCTATAAGAGAGCTGGAAGACTCTCTCGGTATCGAAATATTCAAGCGCACTTCAAAGGGCGTTATCCCGACAGCTCAGGGAGAGGAATTTCTCACCTATGCCAAAAGAATAATCGCGCAGGTGGAAGAGGTCGAGGAGATTTATCGCGGCGAACGCAAGACTTATACATGCTTTAAGATTTCTGTTCCGAGAACATATTATATCTCCCGCGCGTTCACCGACTTTGTCGGCAGGCTCGACTGCAGCACTCCGACCGATATCTATTACAAAGAAACAAATGCAATGCGCGCTATCAGCAACATCATCAATGTTGACTATGATATGGCGATCGTTCGTTTTTCATCGTCGTATGATAAGTATTTCAAAAGTCTTTTTGAAGAAAAGAACTTTAAATATGAGCTTATCTTCGAGTTCCGCCACAGTGTGCTGATGTCTAAGGATCATCCGCTCGCAGGTAGAGATAATATCGATCCGAAGGATCTCGCACCTTATTTTCAGATCCAGCAGCCCGATCCGTTTGTGCCATCTGTTCCCGAAGCGATAATCCGCAAAGAGGAAGAAAACAGAAATGTCGATAAATACATCAATATATTCGAGCGCGGCAGTCAGCTTGATCTTTTCAGCTTCAACAATAATGTTTTTATGTGGGAAGCACCCGTGCCGAAGGATATTCTGGAGAAGTGTAACCTTGTCCAAATTCCGTGCCGCACAAATACAAAAATTTATAAAGATGTGCTGGTTTACAAAAAGGATCACACTTTGACACAGCTTGACGATATGTTTATTGACGAATTAACCAAAACCAAGCGTATGCTGTGAGCTAATTTATATAAAAAGATAACTTCATATCGATAAAAGCATATCGATATATCTTTTTTATATTTTACATATCTTTTTTGATATAGTATAATAAACACAAGAAAAAAGGGGAAACACCCCTTTTACTCAAGACATTCAAGGAGGGCATTCAAGAATGAGTGAAACCAAGTATCCTATCGTTGACAGCGTTGAGGCGCTCGAAGCAAGACTGAAAGAAGTCAAAGCAGCTCAGCAGAAGTATTCTACCTACACACAGGAGCAGGTAGATAAGATCTTCCAGGCGGCGGCGATCGCAGCAAACAAGATGAGAATCCCGCTTGCAAAGCTTGCAGTCGAAGAGACAGGCATGGGCGTTGTTGAAGACAAGATCATAAAGAACCACTACGCATCGGAGTATATCTAC
>CAVGWP010000026.1:0-5670 GCA_963633095.1 bacterium
GTCTATATCTATACTGTTCAGCGGCATTTCATCTGATATATTACCGACATTATCGACTGCATAGACTTTAATAGTTTTGAGATGTTTATAGCTGTCCTTATCAAGTTCATATGTCAACTGCCACGATTTCGATGTTTCGTCATAAATGAACCGAGACTGACTGTTGACATGTTTATCTTTATTCCCCTCAGTATAATCATTATAATTATATTCACATTTCAACCAACGATATGCAACACCCGACTGTCCATCCGTTGCGTTTACTGTGAACTTAACTTCTTTATTAAAGAACAGTCCGAATGTCAGGAAGTTAAGAACTTTGCCGAACGCAGTATCATATTTATACTCGATTTTGACGGATTTAATCTCGGGAGCCGTGGCGTCAATATAATACCTAATTGATTCTGGTTTTACTCCTGTTACATTGCCGTTTTTATCGACTTTTTTTATGTCAAACTCAATTATTCCGCTTGTATTGTCAACTTTACCGAGCGAAAGACTTTTCGTCTTTTCTTTGATCCTTTTTTTACTTATCGTATAGCCTTCAGCTGCTTCAATTTTAATTTCATCGCCAGTCTTTCCCCAATATTTACTATTATTAGCGTTAAAGTGAAGGCCTATTATGTTGTAACCGTCTTTTAAGGTAGTATCCTCATTAACTGTCACTATTCCTTTCAGTTCACCAATTATATAGTGCTTATCTGATAAATAAAGCTCTTGTTCTTGGTCATCCTTTATAAAGTTAAATATAATTTTGTGTTCACCTGTGGATAAATACTCTTCTCCTTCCTCCGGTTTCGGCAATGTATATGAGAAGTAGCTTTTGATTAAGTCTGTGTCTTTTTCGGCAACAACTTGATCTCTGATAGAAGCTGTAATAGCACCTTCCGTCCTTTCGGCGATATCTTCCCAGTTATCTTCACCATACTTCATCGATATGTTTGTTATATCTATATTTACCACTTTCTTCATCGGTTTGATAACATAAGAATCCGTGCCGGAATAAGGAGCTTGAAGTTCCGCTGTTATAGTGACTGCCTCTCCGGTGTACTTATAGATTGTTAATTCACCACTACTTTCATTAACAGAAATAATTTCAGGTTTGTTCGATGAATATTTTACCGTAGCACCGTAGGGAACGCCATTGAGATTATTTTCCAAAGTCTCGTCACTATCCCCATAGGTATAAGTTATCTCTGGTTCTTCAAATTTGAATCCAGATGCATTTGCCTTATTTACAGTCAATGTGTATGTTGCGGTCGTTGTCTTATATTTATCGTCTGCTGCTACAGTTGCTGTAATGGTGGCAGTACCGACACCGACAATTGTGACTTCGCCACTATTTTTATTCACCGTTGCTACTTCTGGAGCGCTTGATGTATATGTTATTGTACCTGTGCCCGAAACGCCGGAAAGCGTATTTGTAAACGGTTTATCCCCAAATGTTTTTGTGATGGGTGAAGAAAAAGATATTGTCTGAATGAGCTTTTCGGAAAGTATATCCGCGGTCACGGAGTACTCACCGTTTGGCTGAGAACCTGAAATATCTTCAATAACCTTTTTTTGATATTTCTCCATCCCTGACAAAGTTAAAGTGTATGTTTTTTCGTCATCAACAAAATTTTCAAATACCGCTGAGCCGTTTTCACTCGTAATTTTTTTTGTGTCTTTTTCATCTGCCTGATCTGTCAATGTGACATCGGCGACAACTCCGCTCGGAAGTTTCACTGTGAATTTGTCCACGCCCTGTGCAAAAGCCGACTGCATAACACCCATCGGTATTGCGCTTAACATCATTACCGCGGCAAAAATCCACGACAATATTTTAGGCATTGTTTTTTTAACCTTTGTTTTCATGATTTTTTCTACCTCTCTGTTTTAAATAGTATTTATATCTGAAGTTCTTTCCGTTGAATATACAATGAAACCGAAAAGAAAGAACAAACAAAAATAATATCAGAAACTGAATTAAATCCGTGCCGAGCTCAAATATTATGCAAACCGCAAGCACTATGAGCGACAAAGCCGAAACACAATCTGCGCAAGCTCCCGGCGGTGTTTCAAAAAACGATATGATACCGACTTTTTCTGATTGCCGTCGGCGTGATTTTTTCGGGTTTTCTTTTAGTATCGCTTTTCGCAGGTTGCTTGCTTTGACAATAAATAATTGCTCTAATACTGCGAAAATCCAGAAGATAAGCGCCATTATCACAGTCGGCAATTTTGACTCGCTTTGCGATACCCATATACAAAGCAGTATCGGCAAAGACGAGATCACCGAGCAGACCGACGCCGCTGTCAGTGATCTGCTTAATTTTTCGGTCATACGATCACCTCTTCGGTATGGATTTCGATGATCGACCGTGTGACCTCAAATGTGCAATCGGCGTTTTGTGCGGTCTGACCGAGCACTGTTGTGCCGAGATTCTCGTCTAAAACCGTTGTGCCGGCGGAACTGTCCGTCTCCTCCGTCACGAGGCGTTCTGTCAGTATTTCTGTCGCCTCGGAGACACCGCTTCCGTACGCTGCCGGAGGCGGCGCGTACTGCTGTTGCGGCGGCGCGTACTGCTGTTGCGGCGGCGTGTACTGCTGTTGCGGCGGCGTGTACTGCTGCTGCGGCGGCGTGTACTGCTGTTGCGGCGGTGTGTACTGCTGTTGAGACAGTACGGCAGGCTTTTTCGGTGTGTGTGTCTTTAATTTTGCGGATTTGCCGGACGGGCCGGTCACGCTTTCGGTGAGCACACCGCGTTCAAGATTGACCCTGCCGGGACTGTGCCGTTTAGTCCCGCTCTTTGTATTTGACTCTCGCATTGCCCGTATTTCTCTTGCAACTGTTTTGCCGCTCAGATCGCCTATGATAGACAGAACTCTCATTTTGAAAAAGAGTATTACCGCAACGACAAGCGCCGCAGCGGAAAGCGAAAATCCGATAATCGCTGTTATAAACCATGCATTTGCGCTCATTTGATTTTCACCTACTCCCTGTATGCATTTTCAACAGCCGATAAAACGCTGTTTTGTCCGCCGCTTTGTTCGCTGACCGTGCCGTCATTCTCGACCAGTCCGAACCTTTGCAAAAGCTCTGATTTAACCTTAGCCGCCTTGTCGGAGGTATTGTCTATATAGCCTTTATCACTGCGGTTTTTGGATAAGACCTCGTATATCTGATTGTAAATATCCATTATGTCGCTCTCTAAGACACCGTCCGCCTTGAATTTGCGGACATAGTTCTCAATACCGTAGGTCGCAAGCCTGTAAGTCTCAAGCCGGACAAGCTCATTATCGTCCTCCGTTATCATGCCGATACAGCTTTTAATGTTTTCCCAGTACGGCTTATACTTGCCTTTATCGGAGGCTTTTTCAACATCAAGCTCGATCTGCTCATTAAAGCTGCCGATCTCATAATAGATCTTGGCACGGCTATAGTTTTCATAGCTTTCGGTGCCGATATCCGCCGCGTCCTTAAACCACTGCATTGCGCTGATCGTCTTTGTGAGACGATTGTCCGTCGATGTGTCGGCGCCGTAGTCATAAAACAGCCAATACATATTTCCGATCTCATAGGCAAGATCGGCATAGTTGTTCTGCGCCTTCAGCTCGACAATGTTTTCCTTTACCTTGCTTAAGAATTTTGCCTCTTCATCCTTGGTAAACGAACGGTCTGCTTCAATGGCGTTTATCCAACCGTAGTACGGCTGAAGTTCAAGCGGCTTTATATCTATCGCCGCCGAATATTCCGCAATTTTTTCATCGGATGTCGCCGCTTTTTCGGCGGCAGCCATGCGCTGTGTGTAATCGGCGTTGTTTGTGTGAGTGCGCATTGCAAGCCCGAATACTCCCACAGCTGCAAACAGAACACAGGCGGCAGAAGCCGCAATGAATGCCGCAAGCTTGTGTTTTTGCTTCTTTCTGTATGCCGCGCCGTATTCCTCATAATGGTGGAGCGCATATAAAAGCTCTGCACAGGTTTGATACCGATCGCTCGGATTCAGCTGTGTGCACTTTTGGATTATCGCTTCCAGTCCTGCCGAAAGCTGAGGATTCCAATGTCTTATCGGATACAGCTCATACGGCGGCTCGCATGGATTTTTTCCTGTTACCATATGATAGAGCGTTACACCCAAACAATAAATATCCGTGCGTGCGTCGGTTTGTCCCTTTCCGCCGAATTGTTCCGGTGCGGCATAGCCTTTTGTTCCGAGACTCACTGTATCGGAAAGGCTTTTTTCTTTATATTCACGAGCGATACCAAAGTCTATTATCTTGATGTTTCCATCTGGACTGAGCATAACATTTGCCGGTTTCATATCACGATAGATTATCGGCGGACGGCGTGTATGCAGATACTCAAGTGCTTCACATATCTGCATCGCCCACTCGATAACCAGATCCTGCGACTGTGCACCGTTGTTCTCGATAATAGAACTCAGTGTCTCGCCTTCGATGTAGTCTTCTATAATATAAATAACCTGTGCATCCTCGATGATATCTACAATGCGGACTATCGACGGATGATCAAGCTGCTTTATCATGTTTGCTTCGGCAATGGCGCTTTGCACCACGACCTCGTTATTTTTATCCCTCGCTCTTTTTTGGATCTCTTTGATCGCCCACTGCTTATTCAGGCGTTTATCCATAGCCAGATAGACCTTGGACATACCGCCCTTTCCGATAAGCTTCAATATTTCATATTTATCATCTATAACCTGACCTATCTCAGCCAATTCCTTTTCCCCTCTTTACTGCGTTTTTATCAAAAGTGCGGATATATTGTCATTTTCATGACGAAACTTATTCAAATCAATAAGCTCTTCAATACTTCTTCTCATACCTGCTTCATCCGAGCAGGCGTTTGGGCGAAAACGAGTGTGTATCTCCTCTTCGGTGATAACATGACGAAAACCGTCGGAGCAGAGCATATAGCATTCGTCGGGCATAACCTGCCCTATGTAAAATGCGGGTTCGACTATTTTAGAAGCGCCTATGCATTGGAGCAATACATTTCTTCTGGGATCTGTTTTTGCTTGTTCCGGAGTCAGTCTGCCGCAGCGGATCTCATTTGCAACCACTGTCTGATCTTCTGTTAATAGAAAAATCTCGCTGTCGGTTATGCGGTACGCTCTCGAATCACCGACATGGCCGATTATGCATTTCCCGTCCGAAAGGCATAAAAACAATGTGATAGTCGAGCCGAGCTGGATGCCGAGAGATCGTCCGTATTCCGATATGTTTTTATTTTGGATCTTTATAAGTCTGTCCCACGAATATCTGACAGCATTCAGCGGGTCATCGGAGCATATCAGCTGCGGCAGATCGCTTCTGAACCAATTTGAGAAAGCTCGGATAAGCGTTGCACTGGCGACCTCTCCTTTTTCAAGTCCGCCCATACCATCGCACATCACGGCAAAGACTATATTACCGTTTTCGGTTTTTGCCGTGTGTATGCAAAGGCTGTCCTGGTTTGTCTGCTTGACAAGTCCGACATCGCTGCAAAAAGCTATTTTATAGTCCATTTCGTCACGCATAATAAAAATCATCCGACAGGCTTGATTTTTATTACATCTCCTTTCAGGGAAGTTTTGTAGTTAAGCGGCAGTGCCGCCGCAAAAAATATCGATAGATCAGTGTCCGTAACTCGCAACGACACCGAGAATAATATATATATAATAC
>CAVGWP010000026.1:5680-8209 GCA_963633095.1 bacterium
TAATACATAATATTTATAGCCAACCCAACAGAACCGAGAATTATTCCGGCTACTGCTTTTCCTTCACCGTTTTGTCCGTCTCTCAAAGCTGCTTTGCGCCCGATGATTCCAAAAATCAATGCCAACAAACCCAACACAGGCATAACACACAAAACAACCGACACAATACCCAATACCATGCTCGCTGTACACATGCCGTTGTCTCCCTTGACTTGCATCATGCCGTAAGGCGGCATATTTCCCATTTTCTGAGGTGCTGCCGACTGATACGGCGGCATATTTCCCTGCGGCACGCTATTATACGGAGGTACGAACTGCCCGTTTGTCGGATACGGCCGGCTATTATTCGGGGCATTATCTGTCAGAACAGTTGTAGCATTCGGGTTGTTATCTGTCAGAACAGTTGTAGCATTCGGGTTGTTATCGGTCAAAACAGTTGTGGCATTCGGATCCGCCGTATCAAAACTGTTTGATCCGCAGTTTGGGCAAAATAACGTACCTTCATCAACATTTGCTTTGCAATTTGAACATATTTTAGACATTCATATCTCCATCTCTTATTATTTGATTATTTTTTGAACAAAGTCTTTTATTTTATACTACTCAACATAAAAAACAAAATCTTCATTTGCCAGCCGCAGCTTTGTTTTAGAGAATATTTCAACCTCCTGCCCGACCGGGATCACTCTGCCGTCCACATAGGTTCTGTTGGTGGAATTGAGATCAACAATAAAGAATCGGCCGTTTTTAGTGATAATATTCGCGTGACTTCTGCTGACCGCACTGTTATCAAAAACAAAGTAGTCGCAATATCTTTTTTCCTTGCCTATTCTGAAAACAGGCTTATTAACAGAAATTTTCTCGCCGTTTTTTTCGCGGATAAGATACGGATATGCAGGCTTTGGCACTTCGGCATAACCGAGCACGGTCGTTCCGCCGGCATTATCGCCGAGCACCGTCGTTCCGACAGTTACCGCACTCATTTGCATCGCCGCCGGAGCTGACATAGCCGGAGTTTTCTCAAAACCGTTTGACATTTTAGTGCTTTTTGCCGCGGTTTCGGTTTTGGATTTTTGTTCGGCAGACTGGAGGCGGTTTCCGCATTTGTGGCAAAAGCTGTAATCCATAGAGTTTTTCGCACCGCACATACGGCAATAAACGATTTCCTGTGCCGCATCCTTCGGGGCAGAAAAAGGATCATACGCTATATTGGGATTGGCTTTTTCAGCTTCCTGCTTTATTAAATTTGCATTCGGCTTATCAGTCAGCCGCTCTGACGGAGTTTGATATCCGACATTTTCTTTTCCCTGCAAGGTTTCTATAAGTCTTACAAAGCTGTTTATTGAAAACGGTGCTACTCCCTGAAAGAAAGAATTATACTGCTGCAAATAAGTTGTATTTTCATAGCTGTTGAAATTGAATGTATAGGGAAGCTGTCTTAAAAAAGCATATGCGGGAGTATCCTGCTGATTGTTGACCACCGGCCAGTATATACACTTCACCGATCTGCTTCTCGGCTCAACGAATACACGGTCGATCTGAAGATCGAGATTGCCGGAATTGATCATATTTTTATCGCAGCTTTTTATTATCAGGGCAATTTTATAAACAATATCCAAAAAATCCGCCTTGGATATTATCCCGCTGAAATACGCATTCAACGGAATAAGCCCTTCTATTGCGCATTCTATCCTTGTCTCTTTTCTTTTTTGTTTTAATGTAACAGGAATAAAGCTTTCAAATGTACCCGAAATAATAGCGTTATACACGCGCTCGTTTACCGCCTCGGGGTATGAAAGCTTATTTATTATAAGGATCCTGTTTTTCTTGTTTTCAAACAAAATCTTGCTCAATTTAATCTTTCCTTTTTATTTCGGCAGTCGTCCCGCTAAATTTCTCGCGTTCTGTGCAGCTGTGTCATATTTTCTTGCGGCAAGAATTAAATATTTTGCATACGCGATCAATGCGGCTCTCATATGTCCGTATGCCGACTCACTGCTTTGAACCTCGTCCCACTTTTTACTGAACTTGGTTGCGTCCTCGCCTTGCCAGCTCGATTCCAATGTCGAAACCGACTTCTCGGCAGTTTTCATTTGCTCGTCCATATATGTGATATAACGTTCTATAGCTTTTGCCGCTTTATTGAGTTTATTTATATCAACCTTTATAACCATAAACGCCGTACCTCCTTTGTTTGTAGTTTGTTCCGTCCAACACGATGGATTTCCGAGTTAGGCGGATGCTCATCTTCGCCTCACTGCTTAGGCTTTTTCCCTATGACAACAAGTATCACACCGATAACAAGCATTGCCGCCTGGAACACCAGCGAGAATATTTCGTATAGCTTTATTCCCTCGGATGCGTATCTCGCATAGTCACCGCCGGCAATTCCGCCGCAGACAGACAACGCAAAAAGTACAATAAGTATTATTCCCACGACTTTTTTTGTCATAAACGATCACTTTCTCCTTTGTTTTATTTGCCTGCCGATCGTCTTATTTAAAGGCGTCGGCAAGCGATGTATTAGTC
>CAVGWP010000026.1:8281-16111 GCA_963633095.1 bacterium
CCACCTGAGTGTGAAGAAAATTTACATAGTTATCCAAGACAGTGGATCTCGCATCGCTGTATTTCTTCTTCATCTCATTGAATTTGCTGATCGCATAGTTGGACGCAGGACTGCTCCAACTGCTGTTCAGTCCGCCTACGGCTGACTGAACAGAGGAGTATTCCGCATTGATGCTTTTGTTGCAGCTGCTTATGGTATTTGCTGTTGACGACACCACATCGGTGTTGACTGTTACATTATTGCCCATTTTCCTCTCCCTCTTCAGAGTTTTTCAGTTCCTCGGATTTGTAAATTATCTTATAGCTTTATTTCTGTTCCTCGTCTTGTTTGCTTCCGTATTTTTCAATACGTTCTGCCCACGGAGTAAATTCATCGGTTAAATAACCTTCAAAAAGAACATCCACTATGTCCGCTCTCTGAAATCCGATTTGAGCATATGGACCGATGTTTCCTTCCGGATACGGAACTCCTATATAATCAACCGTTTGCACATGTTCGACACCGCATTTTTGTAAATACCCGAAAATCATTACAGGTTTTTCAAGATCATTTAATTTAACAACTGAACCAATCGGTAAAATATTTTTCATTTTGTCCTCCTATTAGCTGAATATTGAATTCCAACCACTGCACCAACAACCAATCCATCCGCCATGTTTCTTAACGGATGCCGAGACCTCTTTTTTAATTTCTCCAAATCCATACCAAAGCCCACCAAATAGTCCTCCATGATTAGCGTAATACGAACCGCAATACTCCGCCATATCATCTCCGAAGATTGTACGAGCCCACTCGGTATAGGCAGTGTTGAATGCACTTTCCATATCAGTCGCTCCATGAGCTTCATACCAATCGGATACGCCGGGAATGAATTTGACAACTCCCCACGCAGCGTCGCCGGTAGTTTCCAATGCCGACCCTACCGTTCCGGACCAACCGATGCTCAAAAAGTTTTCAAGGCTTGGATCTTCAAGAAACTCATTAGTTTGCTCAACCATACCAAAGACTGAGTTAATAAAGAACTTAGGGCCCAGTGAGTTGAAAAAGCCATCTTCTTTATATATTTTTTCGGTGACCTCTTTCAAAGCACCTAAATAATCGCCGTCCAGCACTTTGCTCGCAATTTCACCAAAAGAACCGATTTCTTCTCCAAAAAACCCTTCGGCAATATCAGATATTCCTTCTTTTAAACTTTCACGCAACCACAACGGGCAATTCGGAAAGTAATGGTCAATCCAGTCTCCGTTCAAAAAGTCGGATATAGTCGGTGACGAGCTTTTTTTGCCAAATGCGCCGAAGACTGTATCAAATGCCGAGGTTGTTGTGAAAACTACATTGG
Organism: bacterium; assembly: GCA_963633095.1. Classification (GTDB taxonomy): domain Bacteria; phylum Bacillota; class Clostridia; order Oscillospirales; family Acutalibacteraceae; genus RUG14109. Next base: position 9,621 of record CAVGWP010000026.1, read on the forward strand.
CTGCCATTACTGCTGCAGGGTCTGTCGGATCGATTTTCTTTAAATCGCTTTCCGTTCTTTCAAACTCTTCAATAGTTCTTCTCAGATATTTTTCACACTCATCCAATCGCCAAAGGTTATTTTTTATTGCGATATTTGTCTTTACTAAGTTATAAAGATCGACCAAGCCGACTTTAAGATAAAGATTGTGTATCTGTTGGTGAATATCATAAAGTTTTCCTCTTGTATAATGGATCTGATTGGCATAGGTTCTCAGCTGTTTTGTATCAACCTCGATATTCGACAATTGTGCTATTACCTCACTTATGAGACCAATCCCATATGGATTCGCTGCTCTGATATCTGCCATTATCTAATTCCTCCTCCGCTACCGCCACCGCCAAAAGCACCTTGTCCTTTTGCTGTGACCTTTGTGTAATCCACACCGCCGAGCTTCTTCAACACCTTTTGATACTGCTTTATTGCTTCATCCAAGCTGTCTGCACACTGCTGCGTACCGATCCCTTGGAATTTAGAGCCTCCTAAAGCGTCGCGTACATTTTTGAGCATACCTATATGGTAGCCAAGATTAGACTTTATATAGTCGATCTCGCTTTTTGCACTCATAAATTTATACCTCCCTTAATTTCTTGCATTTATAAAAATATATTAAACTCATACCGATACGAGTTTATTTTCAAAGTTAGGAAGGCGGCTCACCGAGAGCCTGTTTGATTTAAGGCTCTCGGATTTTATTGCCGCTTGCAAATTATTTAAATGAGCTTGCAAGGCTGATATTCTGAGTTTCTGTGTCAAAATATCCCTGTTCAACATTTGTTCTGAGGAATGTAACATACTGTGTTATGGTATCCTCATAGTTCTGGAAATACATTTTTGCAAAACTGTCGAACGCATCCATAGTAGCCTGAGCGGCTTCGCCCTGCCAAATGTTTGAAAGGTTGTCGATCGTGGTTTTGCTGGTCGTGAGCTGCTCTGTGAGCTTCTTATTCAGCGATTCCAGACTGGTTGCTATCTGAGCCACCTGATCGGTGCTGACTTTAATGCTGTTTCCTGCCATAATTCCTCTCTCCTTTCTGTTTTAGTTTACAAGCTTGCCGACTTGTGCGATGTTGCTTTCCTGGCGATTTACATAGTTGTCCTTCTGCTGTTTCAAAGCCTGGCTTGCTACGGAAAGCTTATCAGCCATTTTCTGAAGGTTATCCGTAAATCCGGTGATTCTTTCAACAAACGCCTGGTTATCGGCACCTTCCCACGCCGCACCCATTGTGCTTGCATCCTGCATCAACTGTTTGTAGATATCGGTGTAGGTCTGCGAAAGCTCGCTGAGAGTTTTTGAAGCCTTCTCCATCTCTTCAAACGATGCCACATTGATTTGTTTTCCTGCCATTAGTGTTACTCCTTTCAAAATATTTATATTAACATCAGCCGAGAACCGTTTTTAATTCCCAATTCTGCGACTTCAATGTTAACATTAAAAATAATTCCGCTGTCCGCATCACAAAGAACCGCGTCCTTTGTTGCGATATATTTTCCGTCGGACAGATCGCTGAGTGCGCTTGACACAAGCTTCAGCACCTCGCTCATCCTGCTCTTAAGCGGTATATACACATCGAATTTTTTGCCCGCGGCAGGAACGGATATTTCCACTAAAGCCTTGTTTGCCATATATTATTCCTCCGTTTCTCCGCTTAGCAGCTTCAGCTTTACGCATCTGCCTTTTTTAATAGAGTAGCCGAACTCGCTTGTCAGATCATCACGAAGATCGACCGACGCCTTGCTTATCCTTATTTGATATTGTTCGGTTATTCCGCTTCCTACCCATATACCGTCCGCATCGGAAACGTTCGCTTTATACCAGCCTTCATATGAGAACGACGCTGTTGATTTTGACTGGTCGGCAATAACTACCGTGATGCCGTACTCTGTTCTGCCTTTTTCAAGCACAAGCGATAAGCGTTCGTTTCCTTTATCGGACAGCGAATTTCTCAAAGAAGAAATCGAATTTATAAACACGATATAAGGCTCGAACCGTTCACACTCAGTGTGATTTTCTTCCGACTCTTTATAGGTGTTGTTTCTGTACAAAACCGTATCGAACAGGTTTGATATTTCCTGCTCACAATCGCCGGAATTTGCGCACAGCTTGATATTTGACAATTCATCATTTGATGTTTTGGGTAAATCAAACAGCACTCCCTTGATGTTATAATCAGTATCGACAAAGTGCGCAAGCGAGCATATAAAGTCCTGACAGTCATTGCCGGCAGACATGATCATATTGATATATGATTTAAAGAACGGATAATAATGCACATTCAGCGAGTTTTTCTCGACGCCGATAGGTATGTTGAGCAGCTCATCGTGCTTGACATAATCCTTCAAAAACTCACGATCGACGATGGACGGCAGCAGCGGGATTCGTTTGGCACGCTCGCCGCTGTACTTTTGCGCCAGCTCCTCGCACATACTTTGTATGCAGCCGAACGGCACTTCGTCCTTTGTAAGCTCGGCTGTCTGAAATTCATATAATCCGTCTGTTCTGACCAGACCGCGGCCTTTGCATTTAGTCGGAACAAGTCCCTCTGTTTTTCCGACTATCGTTGAATAATCCGATTCGTCATTCAACTGCAAAACAAACAGCTGCTTGAAGTTTTGCAGCATCTTGAACCTCACGCCGCCCACGCCAAGGGAAGTCAGAACGAAATATATTCCGTATTTCGTGCCTTCTCTTGAAATGTACGATACCGCTTCTTCTTTTTCTTCGTATATTTCGGTAAATGCGGCAAAATTGTTTATCGTAATAACTATAGACGGCAGCTTATGTCCCGATGTTGAAATATAAGCCTCGTAGTCTCCTCCGAAATCCGCAAAAAGCTTTTTTCTTTTCTCTATTTCGGATTGCAGCATTCTGAAAAGATTGCTTATCTTCTCCGCTTCATAAGACAATACAACATCGCCGACATGCGGTGCCTTTGAGAAAGCGCGCAGGGTCTCGGAAGCAAAATCCAATATGTAAATATTCACTTCTTCGGGAGTGTGACCGCATATAAGCGACGAAAGCATTGCATTTAAGAATGTTGTTTTGCCGCTTCCTGCCGAACCGTATACGATCACATTGCCTTCATCGGATATCGGAACGCGCAGTGCGCATTGACGCTGACGAATCGGATCGTCAAATTCTCCGATAAGGGGATTAAGATTATACGGCTTTTCTGTTATACTGTATTTAGCGGAAACATCGCTGAGCAATATTGTTTTCGGAATCGGATCAAGCCACAAGGGTCTTATTTTAATATTCTCTTCATCGGCTATATTCTTTAAATATTCGGTGATAACATCGAGCTGCTTTTTAGCATTCCCGAACATTGATTTTCGTTTATCGATCCCGACCTGTTTGATCTGATGTCCGTTATTATCGATCACAATAACACTGTTATCTGTGTGCTTGATAACTTTATCCGACGGATAATACGGTGCGCCCGACCATGCCGACTGACCTATTTCAAACAGCTCGTTATAACCTACCTGCAGATAAAACCGACCAGTGTCCTTAAGCTCCGCCGCATCGGGGCGTCTGAGCATATCCATACTGTCTGCTCGTTCCTGCACCTTAAGGCAAATTTTAAATTTGCTGTTGCTCCAGATCTGATCATCAACAACTCCGCTCGGCTTTTGTGTGGCAAGTATCAGGTGAACGCCGAGGCTTCTGCCTATTCTTGCGGCGCTTACAAGCTGGGTCATAAATTCGGGCTGCTGTGTTTTCAGCTCCGCAAACTCATCGGATATAATAAAAAGGTGCTGCAAAGGCTCGCTGACCGTTCCTTCACGATAGAGCTTTTGATATTTATAGATATCTATATTGCTGACACCTATCTTTTTACTTGCAGCCGCAAAAATAGCCTGGCGCCTTTTCAGCTCGCTTTCGATCGAAATAAGAGATCTTTTGATCGCGGCGCCGTCAAGATTGGTGATTATTCCGGCGGTGTGCGGAAGATGCTCAAATGATTTTGCCATGCCGCCGCCTTTATAGTCAATAAGAATAAAAGCGACTTCATTCGGGTGATAATTCACGGCAAGCGATAAGATATAAGTTATAATAAATTCGGATTTTCCCGAGCCGGTCATACCCGCGACCAAGCCATGCGGACCGTGGAACTTCTCGTGAAGGTCGAGCTTTAAAAGCTCTCCTGTTACATCAACTCCCACTGCTGCTTCCAATGACTTTGTCGGGTCGTTTTCTTTCCATCTTTCCGTTGCATTTAAATGTTCAGCTTTTCCGACACCGAACATTTCCAAAAACGAGATCGTTTTCGGGAACTGATAGTTGCTTTCAATAACATCAAGCTGAGTATTTGCCAGTGCCACACTCAGCGACAGCGGATCTGTATTCAGCCGAATATCGGGAATAAACGCTGTGGATTTTCCGGTTATATCATTTTTATCAAAAAGCCTGCCGCCCTGCTCGCCGAGCTCGACGACCATTGAACATTCTTTAGGCAGATCCATTATTCTGCCGTAGAATGTAACAATGCTTATACGCATATTCTCCTTTTTTGCAAGGATCTGCTTTATCATCTCCGACCTGACCGCAAGTGCCTTGCTTAATGAAAAAACTATATAGTAGGGCTTGACATCCTCCATATCTTTTTCACTTATGTCCTTACGGCTTTCAATTATCCTTTCAAGGTGGGCGGAGATCTCTTTGGCTTCGTTTGTGTTTGTCGCAATAAATCTGAATGTTCTTTCGTCATTCCACACATGGGGAAGCCATTTAACAAATTCAAACTCTTTTTGATCGGACTGATCGTATAAGAAAACAAATTTGACCTCGTCATAACTGTACAAAGCCGCAATTTGAACGATCAGACCTTTTGCAAATTCAATGATCTTGCTTCTCTCGCCGATAATTCCGGAAATATAATCGTCAAACAGCGAATAGGTTATAGGTATGTTGTGAAGAATATTCTCCTTTTCGCAAAGCGAATACAGCTCCTCCTGCAGATTATCATCGTCCAAAGAAAAGTGTCTTTCCGAATATAAAAGCTCCGCGTCCAGCCTGCCTTCGCCGTGTCCGACCCGAACGCGCAAAAAATCGTTTTGCCCGAGACCGCGCTCCCATAAGTTTCTTTGTGTGTTTTCGATGATTTTTTCGCACTCGCCGACGGTTATAAAGTTTTCATTTAAAATTTCCTCCTGCAAATGGCAGGCTTCATCGATCTGAACCGCAACTTTATCAAGATACGCCTTGTATTTTTTCTGCCGCAGTGCTTCTTTCTTTCGTTTTCTTTTCTTTTCGTATTTTTTTGTGATGATCGGCAGCATTACCGTTCCGATCAGCATACTTCCGCCCATAGCCATGGAGGTTATATTAAATGTGACTAAAGCCGAAATAAGCGTAATCAGAGACATAACTCCCATAGCCATCGATGATCCCATAACAAGTATCCATGGCAATTCCTCTGTCATCGGACTTGTCGGCGGCGAATCGATTTTGAAAGTCGCAGTCTCTATATCACGCTTAAATCTCGGCGACCGATAAAAGAATTTATCGGGCACACCGGCGACGTCATCATCTTCCTCGTCGCCCGGGTCAATCGGTTGACTGACATATTTTTTCAGTTTGTCTGACACCTTTGTTTTATTATCCGGATCGTTAAATGCGACAAAATTTTTGCCGACTATTATTTTCAATCCCATAACAAAAACAATATCGCCTATTTTCAGTTCCTGCTCTGACGCTCTTGCTTCATTTACAAATGTGCCGTTTGTGCTGTTTAGGTCGTTTACATACCATTTATGATTTCTGTATGATAAAACGGCGTGCTCTGCGGAAACAGCAGGATTATCAAAGCAAATATCATTTCTTTCCGATCGGCCTATAGCCATATCGATATTGTCTTTAACCAAATATTTTGTGAATGTCTGTCGATCCGATGTAATAGGTTCTGTGGAAACAAAAATGAGCTCACCGCTGCTTTTTTTGATGGTATAGACCTTTAACGACTCTAAAACCATGCTTTTCAAGGGCTGCCCGTTTGCACCGAGCACTTTTGCATTTCTGTTGGATTTTATCAGCCACTGTCCGTTTATACCTTCAACGGTTATCAGCTTGCTGTCGCTGCCGTTTTCGTTGGAATACAGCCAGTACTGACCCATGATCTTTTCGGGCAGCGTCACAGATGTTATGCGATTTTTTCCAATGGTTGTTATGATCATATATATCCCCCATGTATTTGTCTCTTAAACAAAACCGTTTCAAGCGCTTGCACAAGATCTGCGGCTTGCGTGGTTTCTTTGTTTTAAATTACATTTTCGTGCAACAATATGTGGCACAAGAGCACAGCAGCCATATTTTTCGTAGAACTGTTACATCTAAATACACAAACAAAATTCCATTCTTTATTAGATTTTATCATGAAGAGCTTGATTTGTCAAGTATTTAAATGGCTTAATGGCGAATTTTAACACCAAAAACGGAAATTATTAAATCG
>CAVGWP010000027.1:0-15650 GCA_963633095.1 bacterium
CTTCATCGGGGTTTAATCGGTAATTACGCTTGATGAACATTTTTTTAGGCAATACGCGCCTTGCCTGCAAAGCTTCTCGTTCTTCACCAACATATCTTTCAAATAAGTCTTTTAGACTTTCGCCTTGCTGCAATAGCGCAAAGCGTTCAAGCGTGCAAGCACGATGTTTCATAGGCGTTTGATATGTAATTTTGCCATTTACGCCCTGCCCCAACTTCCAAAAGTCATTGTTGCGCATTAGTTCTGAAAAAGTGGAACTTTCGCTCGTGTATGTTTTCCCCTCGTCCTTTGTGTTAGGTATAATGTTCGGCAAACCTGCAAAAGCTTCTGATACAGTTATTTCTTTGTCTTGCGTTGGTACAGGTGCTGAAAGCTTCAAATCCTTTATTCTGGTCGCAAGAATAAAGAAACGGTTTCTGCGTTGAGGAACACCGTAATTTGTCGCATTCAAAACAACTTCAATATAGTTTTCATATCCTGCCGCCACAAGTTCACGCTTTAATACGTCTACAATCAGCTCTTTTGAACCCTTTTCTACGGTTTTTGTGGTAATTGCCGGGACATTTTCAAACAATATCACTTTCGCCTTTGCTATTTGCGCAATGCGTATTCCCTCGCGGAATAGGAATTGTCTATCGTCATAAAATGAACGTGATGTATTGCCCGCCGTTGAAAAAGTTTCGCAGGGCATCCCTGATGAAACAATATCCACACCATCAGCAGGAATATACGGCAATATCTGTTCTGCTGTTACGTCCCTAATATCTGAATGAATAATGTGTACTTCCGGGTGATTTGCGGAATATGTATCTACACAGCTTTTTATATATTCGATGGCAACTAAGGTATTGATACCCGCTGCGTGAAAGCCTGTGCAAATACCGCCGGGACCGGAAAAACAATCAATATGTGTTAAAGCCATTTATTCGCCCCCGCTTTCGTTGTCTGCGATAAGCTGTACAATATCATCAAGCCCGCATTGCAGGGCGGTTGTAATCTTTGCAAGACTTTCCATTGAAATTGGTTCATTCTTGCCCATTTTAGCAATAATGTTTGTACTCACGCCTGCAATGCTTTTCAGTTCGGTTTTTGTCAATCCCCGGTCTATCAGCAGTTTCCACAGGCGGTTATAACTGTATGTCAAAGGAATACCCCCTTGCAGCGTCCAAAATAACATTATACAGTATAGCACAATCTGTCGAAAACTTCAAGATATTCTTGATAAGTCGTGATGTAAATTTTCTATTGCCTTGCCCGTCTGCTGCAATACAGGGTCAAGTCCTCTTTGTAGCCCTCGAATGTGTCCACGCGGGTAATATCGTACAGAACGCCGTTGTAGCGCACAACATGGGCGGTCGTTATGTCCGTGCGGTAATTTATCGTAAACAGCACTTCTTCCTTGTAGTTGATTGTCGCCGCCGCGAAAACCTCTCTGCCGGAAAGCTGCCGTCTATCGTCATCTTATCGCTGTTTTGCATATTCATGACTGATAAAACTTCTGCCGCGCCGCTGAATTTCTCATCAAAAATCTTCAAAAAACCGCTCCTTTACTGCTTGTGTTTTCTGATCTAATGCCGCAGGTCAAATTGCCGCTTGCCGCAAAAGCAAAAGGGCCGTTCTTTTGAACGGCCCTTTTATAATATAAATCAGGAGTCAGGATTACTTCTGGGCTTCTTCAACTGCAACAGCGCAAGCAACTGTCGCGCCGACCATCGGGTTGTTGCCCATACCGATAAGACCCATCATTTCAACATGAGCCGGAACAGAAGACGAACCTGCGAACTGAGCGTCGCCGTGCATTCTGCCCATCGAGTCGGTCAGACCGTAGGAAGCAGGACCTGCCGCAACATTGTCCGGATGAAGTGTACGGCCTGTGCCGCCGCCCGATGCAACGGAGAAATACTTCTTGCCGTTCTCAAGTGCCCACTTCTTATAAGTACCTGCAACAAGGTGCTGGAATCTTGTCGGGTTGGTGGAGTTACCTGTGATAGAAACATCAACGCTCTCATGGCGCATGATAGCAACGCCCTCGAGAACATCGTTAGCGCCGTAGCAGCGAACCTTTGCTCTGTCGCCGTCCGAGTAAGCCTTAGTCTTAACGATTTTCAGCTCACCGGTCTTGAAATCATAATCGGTCTGCACATAGGTGAAACCGTTGATGCGCGAAATGATGAAAGCAGCGTCCTTGCCGAGACCGTTGAGGATAACCTGAAGCGGCTCTTTGCGGACTTTGTTAGCTGTCTTAGCGATACCGATAGCACCCTCAGCAGCAGCGAACGACTCGTGACCTGCGAGGAAGCAGAAGCACTTTGTGTTCTCGTTGAGGAGCATAGCACCGAGATTACCGTGGCCGAGACCGACATTTCTCTGCTCTGCAACCGAACCCGGAATGCAGAATGCCTGCAGACCGATACCGATAGCTGCGGCAGCATCGGAAGCATTGGTTTTGCCGCTCTTCAGAGCAACAGCAACGCCGAGGGTGTATGCCCAAACAGCGTTATCAAAAGCGATCGGCTGAACGCCTTTAACGATAGCTTCAACATCAATACCCTTGGAGTCGCAAAGCTCTTTTGCAGCTTCAAGGCTGTCAAGACCGTATTCCTTAAGGCATTTTTCGATCTTCGCCATGCGGCGTTCTTTGCCTTCAAATTTGATTTCGTTAGCCATTTTAAAACGCCCTCCTTATTCTTCTCTCGGATCGATATACTTCGGAGCGTTCTCAAAACGACCGTAAGAACCGATATTTTTCTCATAAGCCTCGTTCGGAGTCATGCCGTGGCGGATGTCCTCCAGCATTTTGCCGAGACGAACAAACTGATATCCGATAACCTCGCCCTCATCGTCAAGCGCGAGCTTGGTCACATAGCCTTCAGCCATCTCAAGATAGCGAACGCCCTTCTTCTTAGTGGAGAACATAGTGCCGACCTGCGAACGAAGTCCCTTGCCGAGGTCTTCAAGACCTGCGCCGACGACCAGACCGTCCTCAGAGAAAGCCGACTGAGTTCTTCCGTAAACAAACTGTAAGAAGATCTCTCTCATTGCAACATTGATAGCATCGCAAACAAGGTCGGTGTTAAGGCATTCAAGCAGAGTTTTGCCGGGGAGGATCTCAGCAGCCATAGCTGCGGAGTGAGTCATACCCGAGCAACCCACTGTTTCAACAAGAGCTTCTTCAACGATGCCGTTCTTCACATTGAGCGACAGCTTGCAAGTACCCTGCTGAGGAGCGCACCAACCGATACCGTGCGAGAAACCGGAGATGTCCTTTATCTCGTAGGCTTTGACCCATTGACCCTCTTCGGGAATGGGAGCGGGACCGTGATTCGGGCCCTTTTTGACAACGCACATTTGTTCAACTTCCTGTGAATAGTTAATCATTGTCTTCATTCCTTTCCGTGACTCGAATATCTTCGCAATATTCCACAATTATAATTATAATCATTCGGGCATGAAAATGCAAGAGAAAAACCGCAATTTCAGCCGAAATAACAAAAGTTTTTTGATTTTTTGCGAGCCTTTGCACACATTTAAAATCGAAGCGATATCTGCGGCAGTCCGCACTAAGATCATATATATAAAAAGCAGCGAAAATGCCGCATGGCTTTCGCTACTTTTGTAAGCTTATTTGTGGTATTTTCCGCCGTTTATAATGCTCATTGCCCTGTATATCTGCTCGCAGAGCATAACTCTCGCAAGCTGATGAGGGAATGTCATCTCCGACATTGAAATGCGCTTTCCCGCCGATTTCACTTCGTTTGACAGTCCGTGCGAGCTGCCGATAACAAAGCAAAGCTCGCTCGCCGCCATCGAATCGTGCTCAATGCACTCCGCCAGCTTTTCGGACGATATCGGCTTTCCCTCAATGCAAAGAGTGTAGACAGCACCCGATAAATTTTTCAGAATAAGCGACGCTTCCTTTGAGAGCGCAGCGGCTATCTCCTTTTCGGACGGCTTTTCGGGAACACGGCTCTCCGCCAGTTCGATTATCTCGAATTTACAGAATGCGCCGAGCCGCTTTGCGTATTCAAGGCAAGCGTCGCGCCAATATTTTTCTTTCAGTGTTCCGATACAAACAACTTTAATTTTCAGCATGATCAAACAATAACAACGCCGTTCCCGTTCGGCGAAGAAACATTCAGTGTGTAATCTCTGTTTTCGCGCAGACCTTCTATCAGCATTCTTGTGCGAACAGCTCCTGCCGCGATAGTCGGAGTGTTGTTCTGCTCGCTTAAATGCGAAAGAATAAAATGCACGCTTCCGCTTTGAATGAGATTATAGACCTCATCTGCGCAGTCGGTGTTCGATAAATGCCCCTTATCCGACATGATCCTCCGCTTGAGCGGCATAGGGTAGTTCGGATTTCTGCTGAGCATATTTATATCGTGGTTGCTCTCGATAACGACCGCGCGGCAGCCGCACAGCGCATTATGCACCTCATCGGTGACGACGCCGAGGTCGGTGCAGACAGCGAGCTTTTCGCGCGGAGTTTCAATGACATATCCGCAGCTTTCATTGCTGTCGTGCATGGTGTGAAACGAAGTCACCGCAAAATCGCCGACAATATCGCATTTTCCGACAGTGTGAATATCAACTCTGTTGTCGAAAAAGCCGTCTTTCATGCAGGCGGCGCGTGTGCCCTCGGTCATGTACACAGGTATCGAATAGCGCGAAGCGAATACCTTGATACCCTTAATGTGATCGATATGCTCATGCGTCACAAAGATCGCACGGATACCGGCAGGATCAAGCGAATGTTCATCGAGTGTTTTTGCGATACGCGCGGCAGACACGCCCGCGTCTATCATGACCGCTCCCGAATCCGCCCCGATATATGTGCAGTTGCCCTTGCTTCCCGAGGCAATGCTCAAAATTTTAGCCAATTAGAAGTCTCCTTTATCAGTGCCAATACTTTCTGTCAAGACTGCGGTAGCGCACAGCCTGCGCTATATGCGCTTTCCCGATCTTCTCACTGCTGTCGAGATCGGCAATGGTCCTTGCGACCTTGAGTATCCTGTCGTAGGCTCTGCCCGACATCGAAAGCCGCTCAAATGATGCTTTAAGGAAATCCCTTGCGTCCGATTCCAAAACGCAGTATTCCTTCAGCATAGAAGTTGTGAGCCGTGCGTTGCAGGAAACGCCTGTTCCGGCATATCGCTTTTTCTGGATCTCTCTGGCGGCATTGACTCTTTTGCGAATATCCGCCGAGCATTCCGAGGGCTTAGCCGATGAAAGCTCATCAAACTCGACCGGCGGCACCTCGACATGAAGATCCATTCGGTCGAGCATAGGTCCCGAAACACGGTTCAAATACCTTGACACCGCATTCTCACTGCAAACGCATTGCCGAGTCGGGTGGCCGAAATAGCCACACGGACAGGGGTTCATCGCCGCGACAAACATGGTGCTGCACGGATAAGAAAGCGTGCCCGAAACACGGGAGATATGCACAACGCCGTCCTCAAGCGGCTGACGCAGTGTTTCCATAGCCGATTTTGAAAATTCGGGCAGCTCGTCCAAAAACAAAACTCCGTTGTGCGCGAGCGAGATCTCGCCCGGCGACGGAACAGTGCCGCCGCCCGATAAAGCCGCAGCAGACACCGTGTGATGCGGCGAGCGGAACGGACGGGTCTTGATAAGCGTTTCGCCGTTTTTCAGTTCGCCCGCAACCGAATAAACGGATGTCGTTTCGATCGCTTCCTCAAATGTCATATCGGGCAGAATAGAAGGCAGTCTTTTAGCAAGCATGCTTTTGCCCGAGCCGGGAGGGCCTATCAGCAAAACATTATGCCCGCCTGCCGCCGCGACTTCGAGAGCACGCTTTGCGTAAGCCTGCCCCGCAACATCGGCAAAATCGGGGTATTCTCCGCCGACATTTTCAAATGAAACATCAGGCGCGCAGACCTTTTCAATCTGCGCCTTGCCGTTCAGATGAGCGATCAGCATATTGACATTCTCAACAGGATAAACGTCAATTCCGCCGACGACCACCGCCTGAGCCGCGATCTGTGCCGGAACAAACATTCTGCGAAAACCGTTTTTCTTTGCGGCAATAGCCATAGAAAGCAGTCCCTTTATCGGTCTGACTTCGCCGGAAAGCGAAAGCTCGCCGGCAAAAACAGCGTCCGAGCAGTCCGACGCGATCATGCCGCTTGCCTGCATGATACCGAGCATTATCGGAAGATCGTAGACCGAGCCTTCTTTTTTAATGTCAGCAGGCGCGAGATTAACTGTTATTCGGCTGACGGGAAAGTCATACCCGCTGTTTTTCATCGCAGAACGCACTCTGTCGCGCGATTCGCGCACCGACATATCTGGCAGTCCCACCACATCGAAAGCAGGCAGACCGCCTGAGAGATTTGTTTCCACTTCAACAGTGTATGCGCTGATTCCCCAAACGCCCATACTGTGCAGTTTTGAGAACATTATTTATCCTCCGCTATCTTTAAAAGCAGTTGTTTTTGTTGTTCGCGGCGGGTCGCCGCATCGGTGTTTTTATCGTCGCCCGAGTATCTCAGACTGAGGTTAAGCCCGTTTTCAACATCGCCGTAGTATTCATAGCCCATGTTTTTAAATTCTGAGATTATCTTTTCGCCGAGCGGCGTTTTGTCGTTCGCAGTGTAAGCGTAGCCGTCTTTATCCGAAAGCTCTTTGAGCTTTTCAAAATAACCCTCGCTTTTTATCTGCTCGAAACGCGTATCGTCGGTTATAAAAAGAAAACACCGTTCGCTGAGCAGCTCGCCTCTGAGAGCCTGCGCCTGCGAATTTTTGAAGTTTTTGTTTGTATCGGTGTCGCTGTATGAAACATTGAGCACCTGAACACTGACTTTGCCGTTATTATCAAGATCCTCGCCGTATTCGCAAAGCGTTTTCTCAAGCGCCTGCGACAGCGCGGTGGTCGTACTGCGCGAAGTGTAGAGCATGACAGTGTAGTCATAGTCCTCTGAGCTTACGACCTGCCACACGCAGACGCCGATAACTATAGCCGAAAAAACTCCGCTTATCGTGTGCCACTTGTAGTAGTACCAAAAGTTCGCGATCTTTTTAAAAAAGTTTTTCATATCAGCCGTCTGTCTCGCAAAGATACGCCAAAACGAATGCCGCAGATGTGTTCCAGTAGATTGTGACTTCGTTTGAGGTGTAAGACCACAGATGATCGATATAGCACGCGGCAGAGGGCTTTCCGTCCGCATCCCACGGACGCTGACCCTCGCGGTCGTTCGGGCCGCCTGAAACAAAGCCCTCGATAGGCTCTGTGATACCGTCCGCTTCCATCGGGCGGTGATGCGGATGCATCATCGGATCGGAGCCGAATCCCGAAACATAGCATTTTGAAATGATGTTTCTGCCGAAGATATAAGCCATGCTTCCGCGGATACATTCATCGTATGTATGAGTTTTTAAAAGAATCGCCGCCGCGATCATATTGAAAAGAGCGTTTGTAAGCCCTGCGTTCGAGCCCCAATAATAATCGGATTCCTGATTTTCCGCAGCGCCCTTCATCGCAACCGAATATGCGTTGTCGCCATACACCGAAAGGCGTTTGTCCGCTTCTTCAACTATGTCCGCAAGCACCTGAGCGCGCATCTTTTCATCGGCGTTTTCGCAAAGGCAATAGCACAGCGAGCCGTAGCCGCCCTGATCGTATGCGCCTGCTGCGGTCTTTGAAAAATCCTTTTTATAAAGCTCTTTGAAATCGTTTTCATATTGCTTGTCGCCTGTGAATCTGAACAGTTCTGCCGCTGCCCAATAAAGCTCATCGTCGGTGCAGCTGTCGCCGTATGTACCGCCGCCGCAGGGAGGTGTTTCAACATAGTAAACAGGGATAACGTCGCGGTTTTGCTTAGCGAACGAATACGCTCTGAGCGCCGCTCCGATAAGTCTGTCGGAAAAAGCGCGGTCAAATTTCTGCCAAACTCTTGCCGCCGCAGTCATAGCCGCAGCAAAGCCTGCTGTAGCCTGGAGCGAAACAGGGGAAACAAAAATCTCGCTTTCATCGTTTTCGGGCATTATGATCTCAGGCATTTTTGTAGCGCATAGCTTGTGATGCACACCGCCGTTCGGATCCTGCATTTTAAGCATCCATTCGATCTCCCAGCGTGCTTCATTCAGAATGTCGGGAACACCGTTGCCGCTTTCGGGGATATTCAGCCCGAGCTCCTTTGCATTGTCGAAAAGCTCATATATGTAGCAAAGATTGTGAATACATTGATTTGCGGGCGTGATATATCTGCCGAAATCGCCTGCGTCATGCCAGCCGCCCGTCACATCGTCGATCTGACGCTCGCAGTCGGGCGCGATCTTTGCACTCTTTTGCAGATGACACGCCGCATGAGTGTATTTGCCGGCATACTTTTCATCAAGCGCAGTGCCGCAGCGCTGAAAATAAAGCGCTTTTATTGTTGCTCTGAAAGCGTCTTTATAAATATTCTTTCCGATAACAAACGGATAAGAAGAGCCGTTTTTGTTTTCGATATGATATTTTCCGCAGTCTTTAAGCTCGCTGAAATCATAGCGATAAACATTTATATTGTTGGTCGAATCGAACACAGGCTTGTCCGCTCTGCCCGAAAATATCGTCTCGCCGTTTTCGTCATTAACAACGCGAAACTCTCCGCCGATGTCCTTAGCCACGGCAATCTTCGATGAAAGCGCCTCATAGCCTATCTGATCAACTGCAATATCCTTATTGTATTCCATATAAAAACCGCCTTTCAGCAATATTCGCAAATTGTTTCGGTCTTTGTGCAAAGACCTGTTTTTTCGTCTATATCGAAAACAACGCCGCCGAGTATGCTTTCTCCGCCTGCAAATTCAAAGGGAGCGGGAAGCATATCCTTCATTTTGGCGATCGCTGTTTCGGGCGCGATTCCGAGCACCGAGTTTTTAGCTCCTGTCATTCCGACATCGGTGATATACCCCGTGCCTTTCGGCAGTATTTGCGCGTCGGAAGTCTGCACATGAGTGTGCGTTCCGAACAATGCCGAGATCCGCCCGTCAAGATAATAGCCCATAGCCCGTTTTTCCGAAGTCGCCTCCGCATGGAGATCGACTATTATGATACGAACTTCGTCGCTCTTGAGCTTTTGAACCAGCTCATCGACCACCAAAAACGGATTTATCGGAGCGCCGATATACAAAAATCCGAGCAGATTTATAACACCCACCGAGAGCCTGCCCATGTCGTAAACGCAAACGCCTTTTCCGTGCGCTTTTGAAGTGTAGTTCGCAGGGCGGATAACATAATCGTTTGTATCCAGCACATCATAAAACTCTTTTCGTCTGAAAACATGATTGCCGGTCGTGATAATGTCCGCTCCGCTTGTGAAAATATGCTCGCAGCTCTTTAGGACAATTCCGTTTTTATCGTGCGAGTTCTCACCGTTCACAATGGTAAGATCAATGTTTTTGTCTCTTTTCAGTTTCGGCAGGATAGTCCGCAAAGCGTCGCAGCCGTTCGAGCCGCAGACATCGCCGATGCAAAGTATTCTCATTATTTTCCCTTTCGATCAAAGGCTGTCGATATAGCTTTGAAGTATCATAACCGCCGCCACAGCGTCCACCACGGCTTTGCGTTTTTTGCCTCTTGTGTTCGTGACATTCAGTGCATTGTGTGACATCACCGTTGTACAGCGTTCGTCCCACAAAACAGTGTCGATCCCGCTTTTTTCTCCGATGATCGCAGCAATACGCTCGCATTCAAGCGCGCGCTCACCTTTAGAGCCGTCCATATTCAGCGGCAGCCCGACAACGATCCTTTCGGCGCCCGCCGCTTTTGCCGCCGCGACTATCTTTTCAATAAGCTCGGATTCGTGCCGCTCGTGTATCACTTCTTTCGGCGATGCGAGCATACCGAGTGCGTCGCACTCGGAAATACCTGTTCTCGCAAGTCCGAGATCAACTCCGATCATTTTCATATTACCAAAGCTTCACTCCTCCTGTGAGCTCGCCGACCGACCTAACGCCGTTATTCTCGCAGAACTCCTCAATGCCTTTTATTATCTTGAGCGGTGCATAAGGATCGCGGAACATCGCTCCGCCAACCTGCACGGCGCTCGCACCCGCAAGCATCATCTCAACAGCGTCCTCGCCGCTCGCAATACCGCCGATACCGATTATCGGGATCTTCACACGGTTATACGCCTGATTTACCATTCTCACCGCAACAGGGAACACCGCAGGACCGGAAAGACCGCCGGTGTTGTTTTTCAGGATCGGTCGGCGCGAATGAATATCTATTCTCATGCCTGTTATCGTGTTGATAAGCGAAAGTGCGTCGGCACCTCCTGATTCAGCCGCCGCAGCTATTTCGCCGATGTCGGTCACATTCGGGGATAATTTCACAATCAGCGGCTTTTTTGTGTTCTCCCGAACCGCCTTTGTGATCCTTTCGACTGTGTCGGCACTTGTGCCGAAAGCCGCGCCTCCGCATTTTACATTCGGGCAGGAGATATTCATTTCAATCATGTGAACGGGAGTATCATCGAGTATGCGAGCTATTTTGCAATAGTCCTGCTCACTCGCTCCTGCGATATTCGGGATCACAACTATATCCTTTTTCATCAGAAACGGCAGATCGATATCGATAAAATGCCGCACACCGGGATTTTGCAGACCCACCGAGTTTATCATGCCCGAAGGAGTCTCTGCAATTCTCGGAGGCGGATTACCGTCCTTTTTTTCGAGCGTCGTGCCCTTGCAGCAAATGCCGCCGAGCAGACCTATATCATAAGCCTCGTCATACTCTCTGCCGAAGCCGTAAGCTCCGCTTGCCGCAATAACGGGGTTTTTGAATTTAACATTGCATATTTTAACCGAAAGCACCGACATATTCTTCTCCGTTCCGACTGTTAAAAGTCAATCTTTTTTGTTGCTGTCAGACTTTTTCGAGCACATTTTCGCGCGCTCTTCCAAAGCGACGATCAGCTTGTTTTTTCTGTATGCCCGCCGCGAAAAAACTTCATAAACCGAGCAGACCTTATCGACAAGGCAGACTGTGTAGGCTTCCTTGTATCTCGGCGGATGAAGCGTCAGCGGGAACATATGCCGCTCTATAATATTCTGCTCGACCCGATTCAGCTCAAACACTGTCTTTGCGTTTCTCAGCGCGATGGCAGGGTGCCTGAATCCGTGCAGCTTTACCGATTCGTTCGGTAAATGCCAATCGTATAAAAAGTAGTCGTGCAAAAGAGCACCTCTGATAAGGTCCTCTGTCCTTTGCTTTGAAAAGCCGAGCCTGCACGCTATCCTGTGCGAATAATAAGCCACCGCTATGCTGTGAGTCAGGCAAGAGGTGTTTCCGTGCTGAATAAACGCTTCCTCTTCGGCAAAGCGCGAATTTCTTGATATTTTCTCAAGCAGTCTGAAAAATTTGAGATCCTGCTTTGCTCTTTTTGCCTTTTTAATAACGGCAGTCTCCTTTCTCAGTCTAAATGATCTTCCTTGGGCTTAGGTGTCCTTCTAAGCACTGCGCAGCTCATCGCAGGCAGCGGCAAAACACCGTTTTCCGGCGGCGTGCCTATAACGACTTCATCGTTCTGCCAGCCCGGGAGCAGCCAGACGGACGCGTCCCTGAACGACGGATTGACAGCCACAAACAGCTCATGACCGTCCTTTATTCTCAGGAATGTGACAAAATCATTCTCAGCCTGCACAGGCAAAAAGCTTCCGCCGCAGAGTGCAGGCGACTGCTTTCTCAGTTCGCCGAGCAGCATAAACCAGTCGAGCGAGATCGAACCGTCCTCAAGTCTGTCCCATTCAAAGCAGCCGCGGTTAAACGGATCGCGGTAGCCCTCCATCATGATCTCGTCGCCGTAGTAAACGCAGGGAATGCCGGGCAGTGTGAATTGAAGCAGTGTTGCAAGCTTTAACATCTGAAGTCCGGTCATGCGATACGCTTCTCCGAGTCTTCTGCCGTGTTGCCAGTCGCGGCCTCTGCTGCCCGCAGGCTCGTTTGCCAGTGCTGTGAGAATACGCTCGGTGTCATGTGTGCCGAGAAGGTTCATCAGAACATCGACCGACGGCTTCGGATAGTTCTCCAAAATATCCATAATGCCGTTCATAAACGCCCGTCCGTCAGACTCCCTGCGGATAAACGAGATTATCGAATTGCGGAACGGATAGTTCATAACGCTGTCCAACTCATGCCCTAAAAGATACTCTCTTCTCACACAGTAGCTTTCCTTGTTTGAAGCGTCTTCCCAGACCTCGCCGTATAAAACGCCGTCAGGCTTTGCACGCTTGACTGCGGCGCGTATTTTTTTGATAAAGCTGTCGGGCAATTCGTCCGCCACATCAAGGCGAATACCGTCCGCTCCGAGCTTCAGCCAATAGTCGATAACGCCGTTTTCGCCGGTTATAAATTCGCTGAAGTCTTCATCGTCCTCTTTTGTCTCGGGCAGTGTTTTAAACCCCCACCATGAATCGTAATCGTCCGGCCAGCTCTTGAAATTATACCAGCTGTAATATTTCGAGTCCTTTGAATTGTATGCGCCCGAGCTTTCGTATCTGCCTTCCTTGTTGAAGTAAATACTGTCCGACCCTGTGTGGGAGAAAACGCCGTCCAAAATGATCCGCATACCGAGCTTGTGTGCCTCGCTGCAAAGCGACACAAAATCGTCCTTGTTGCCGAGAGTCGGGTCGATCTTCATGTAGTTTGCCGTGTTGTAGCGATGATTTGAATGAGCCTCGAAGATCGGGTTGAGATAAATATCGGTGACACCGAGCTCGCTTAAATACGGCAGTTTAAGCTCAATGCCCTTGAGATCGCCGCCGAAATAATCATTGTTGATAACTCTTCCGCCGGATCTCGGATCTTCCGTCGGAGCAAAGCTCGGTTCATCGCCCCACTCGGCGTGAAAACGCTCTTCAAAGCCCTGTTTCCACTCTCCGCCCATGAAGAAGCGATCGGGAAATATCTGATACATAACTCCGCCGACCATCTCTTTCGGTGTTTCAAACCGCTTATCAAAAACAGTTATCTGCCACTGACGCTCATAAAGCGAGCCTGCCGACTGATCGGGCTGACGATAGAAAAACTGCTGATAACTGCCTCTTTTGAGCAGAAAATAATAAAAATAAAGTCCCGTTTTGTCGAATGTCAGCTCGATCGAATACTTCTCATGATCAAGCTTCGGCATACGGTAGTAGACCTTGTCGCCGCCGTCATGCCGCAGAATTAAAAAGCATTCGTCAAATTCGGCGGCATAAACGTTTAAAACGCACTTTTGATCGGTTTTGAGCGCACCGAAAACGGATTTGCAGTTTTTGTCCCTTGAGCTGTAATACATCAGTTGTCCTCCCCGCAGCTTTCAATACATTTTTCTAAATATTTGCGATACGCCTTTTTAGTCGAGACGGGCGATGCTATTCTTGCCTTTCCTCCGAGTCCCGCAAGCCAGCCGAAAAACTGCCCCGAAACCGCAATATCGCAGCTGACGGTGAAGCTGCCGTCACCGTTGTTCATCAAAATAACATCGCTTCCGAACCTGTCGATGGCAACTCCCGCGAGCTCGTTATCGAAAGTGAGTTTGACCTTTTCAAAATCTCCGCCGAACATCGAGAAAACACCGGATTCGTATTTTTGGATTTTCTCCTCGTCCTGCTTTGAAAGCGGATCACGCTTTTCGCCTGTGTAGCTGATATTTTCCATCCTGTCCACACGGTAGTGCCTGATCCCGCCGCTTTCGCAGTCAAGACAGATAAGATAGTAGTTCTCATCGTCCCATTTAAGGCACACCGGGCTGACCTCATGCGATCTTCCCTCGCGGCGATAGACCTTTTTCTTAGAAGGATTGTATTTGAAATATAAAAATTTTATCTTTTCATCGTTGAGAATAGCATTGTAGATAGTATCGACATTGTAGTAAACATTGTACTCGCTCGGATTTTTTACACCGTTTTGAACATTTACATGAGCCTGCAAAGCCGATGCGTCAAACTTAGAGCAGAGCGTTTCGAGCTTTTTGATAAGCTGAAGCGATCTTTCGCTGCTCAGAAACTTCGACGACTGCACAAGATCGACAAGAAGCTTAAGCTCGGGCAGATCGAATCTGCGTGATAAAAGATAGTATTCCCTTGAATTGTCTGATTTCTCGATGTCCGCACCGAAAGACTTTAAAACCTCAATATCATCGTAAAGGCTTTTGCGCTCGGCGTTTATTCCCTGCGAGCCGAGATATTCTATCATATCGCCTATCGTAACATGGTGCTCGCTGTCGGTATTTTCGAGCAGGAATTTATAAAGAAATAAAAGTTTTTGCTTTTGAAAGCTGCTTCTCGGCATATACTGTTTTCCTCCGCTGAATTTCGTGTGTCCCCTACGCCTGCAAAGACACGGGACATATACACAAAGATTATATCATGAAACAGCGTAAAAATCAACGCCGCCATGCTTTATTTTTGCTAAAATGCTTGACTTTTCGGCACTGTTTCGGTATAATATTTCAATGAAATATTATGTTTAAGGAGAAAAATAATATGGCTAAGGAAATTTTTCTTACCCCGCAGGGTCTTAAAGAATTACAGAATGAACTTGATATACTGAAAACAGAAAAACGAACAGAGATCGCAGAGAAGATCAAGGTCGCACTTTCGTTCGGCGACCTTTCCGAGAACAGTGAATATGATGAAGCTAAAAACGATCAGGCAAAGCTCGAAGCGCGTATTGCCGAGGTCGAGGCAATGCTCAAAAACGCAAAGGTCGTTGAAGAGCACCTTGTTGATAAAGATGTCGTTAATATCGGTACAAAGTTTGAGCTGCTCGATGTTGAGCTCGGAGACACCGCGGAGTATCAGCTCGTAGGTGCGGCAGAGTCCGATCCGCTTTCCGGCAAACTGGCGGACGATTCGCCTGTCGGCAAGGCAGTCCTCGGCAGAAAAGCGGGAGAAACCGTTGTTGCGGAAACTCCCAACGGCGAGCTTCAGTTTAAGATAATAAAGCTCTTAAAGTAAACAAAAGCGCAAAAGAGGTAGAATAATGGCAGAAAATAATGTAGCGGCTCCCGAGCAGGAGCTCAGCGAAATTTTAAAGATCCGCAGGGAAAAGCTTGCGTCATTGCAGCAGGCAGGCAAGGATCCTTTCGAGATCACACTTTGCGAGCGCACTCATAATAATCTCGAAATAAGAGAGAATTTCGAGCAGCTCGAAAATCAAACGGTAACTATTGCCGGCAGAATGATGAGCCGCCGCGATATGGGTAAGGCGTCGTTCATCGATATCCGCGACAGATACGATCGTATGCAGGTCTATGCAAGGATCGACGATCTCGGCGAGGAGACTTATGCCGAGCTTAAAAAGTGGGATATCGGCGATATCATCTCTGTTACAGGCTTTGTGTTCCGCACACGCCGCGGCGAGATCTCCGTCCATGCAAAGCAGGCAAAGCTGCTTTCAAAGTCGCTTCGTCCGCTTCCCGAAAAGTGGCACGGTCTTAAAGACACCGATCTTCGCTACCGCCAGAGATATGTCGATCTCATCGTCAACCCCGATGTTAAGGATACTTTTATCAAACGCAGCCGTATCATATCGTCGATCAGAAAGACATTTGACCAGCGTGATTTTATCGAGGTCGAAACACCTATTCTCAATACTATTGCCGGCGGTGCGACAGCCCGCCCGTTTATCACTCATCATAACGCTCTCAATATAGATC
>CAVGWP010000028.1:0-699 GCA_963633095.1 bacterium
TATGCCGATGAACCGCTTGCCTATGCCTTGGGCAATGGATATCTGCCGCTCAGAGAAAAGCTGAGTTTACTATACAATTTAGTTTCCCCTGATCAAATAGCTATAATGAACGGCGGTGAAGAAACTATTTATGTGACCATGCGCGCACTACTGAAAGCTGAAGATGAAGTCATTGTGCAAATGCCGTCATATCAATCCCTTTCTGTAGTTGCCGCTGAAATCGGTTGTCATATTACTGAGTTCTGCGCGCAATTTGAAAATGAATGGAATTTTGACATTGATTTGCTGAGATCCAAGATAAGCGATAAAACAAAACTTATTATTTTGAATTATCCGCACAATCCAACAGGCACTTGCCTCACAGATAAAGAAATTTCAGATATTGCAGCACTATGCCGTGAACACGGAATAATATTAATTGCCGATGAGATGTACCGATTCTTAAGGCTCGATGACAAATGCACCGACGCATCCTTTGCAGATGTATATGAAAATGCCATTGCTCTCGGAGGCTTTTCAAAAACATTTGCTTCCCCCGGTCTGCGTATCGGGTGGGTTGCAACACAAAATGCAGAAATGATGAAAAAGCTGCTTGCTTATCGTCATTTCACAAGTACATGCACAAATCTGCCGTGTCAATGGATCGCAAGTAAGTTGCTTGACAACAAAGAACAGATCATAAAACGAAATAAATTAATT
>CAVGWP010000028.1:709-12779 GCA_963633095.1 bacterium
AAGACACACTGATATTTTTTCCTATGTGCCGCCTAAAGGTGCAACTATGGCTTATGTGAAATTGCTCGGCGGAAAGCGAGCGATGAGTTTCTGCATGGAAGTATTAGAACACACAGGTGTGTTGATTGTGCCATCATCTGTATTGGAAAGCTCTGATGAGTATTTGCGGATCGGACTTTGTCGAGAAAGCTTTCCCGAATGTGTTAAGCTTGTAGACACATACTTATCCGAACAAAAGAAATAGCATAATCGCTCTTTATTCAAAAGCAAGATGAACATTCTGAATAGTCATTTACATAATCAAAGCCATGCTGAGTTTTCTCAACATGGCTTTGAATTTTTATGCCGAATAATTTTAATTTTTAATACTGCACCACCAAGAAAACGCTTATTTTTTTCGATACTATTGACATTTTTATTATTATGATATATAATTATTTATGTGGTTAGCTGTGGCTAACCGTTTTTACAGGATTACGGTTAGCAACGGCTAACTATAACACAACAAATATTTTTTTGAGGAGAGATGAAAATGGCAATAGTCGAATTCAAGAATGTGAGCCGTGTTTACAAAAGCGGCAATCACGAGCTTAAAGCCCTTGACGGAGTTGACATGGAGCTGGACGACGGCAAGTTCGTTGTTATTCTCGGCCCGAGCGGAGCAGGAAAAAGCACGCTTTTAAACCTGCTCGGCGGACTTGACAGCCCGACAGACGGCAAGATACTTGTTGAAGGCAAGGACATTTCTTCCCTTTCGAACGATGAGCTTGCAGAATACCGCGCGAAAAAAGTCGGATTTGTTTTTCAGTTTTACAATCTTATACCGACGCTCACTGTTCATGAAAATGTTGCACTTGTGAAAGAGATCGCGCCTGACTCGCTTTCTGCAACCAAAATGATAGAAGAAGTCGGGCTCACGGATCATTTGAAGAACTTCCCCTCCGAGCTTTCGGGTGGCGAACAGCAAAGAGTTTCTATTGCAAGGGCACTTGCGAAAAACCCAAAGATATTGCTTTGCGACGAACCAACGGGTGCACTCGACTCGCAGACAGGTGTTATGGTGCTGAAACTGCTGCTCAAAATGGCACGCGACTACGGAAAAACCATTGTTATTGTTACCCACAACCAGAACATTGCGAAAATGGCTGATGTTGTGATCCGTGTTAAAAACGGAAAGATCGTGTCGCGCGAGGATCAGGCAGAACCGATGAACACGGACGAGATTGATTGGTAAAGAGGTGGACTTATGCTATTCAAAAAGCTATGGAGAACGATGGGGCTCTACAAGGCACAGTTCATTTCAATGATAATTATGATCGCGCTCGGCGTCGGAATGTTTGTCGGGTTCAATATGGAATGGGTGAGCATTGAAGAAAACATGAGCTCATTCTTTGATCGCACAGGTTATGCCGACTACCGCATTATATCCGAAAGCGGTTTTTCCGAAGATGATCTTAAAAAGATCGAGGATATTAACGGTGTTTCGCAGGCGTCAAGATATTTATCGGTTGCGGCTGATGTTGAGGAGTATGACGGCAACAGCGTCGCGTTGACTGTGACTACGAACACAAATGTATCCGGTATGCAGATAATGGACGGCGACAACTATGACGAAAAAAGCACCGACGGCATTTGGCTCTCGCAGAAGTTTGCTGAAGCAAACGGAATTAAGCTCGGCGACAAGCTGACGCTTTCTTACCGCAATATTGAAGTCAGCGGAACGGTCAAAGCGTTTGTTAAAGCGGGCGAATATATGATCTGCGTGCGTGATGAAACACAGCTTATGCCTGACTTCAAAACATACGGCTTTGCGTTTATTTCGCCCAAGGCATATGAAAATGCGGCAAAAATGGCGTTTTATCCGCAGATAAATGTTATATCGGATATGAGCCGCAAGGAGTTTACCGAAAAGGCTGACGATGCTCTCGGCAAAACGATGATGGTGCAGGACAAGGAAGAAACCGTATCTTATGCGCAGGCAAAGGGTGAATCCGACGAGGGCAAAACGATGGGTTCGATCCTCCCGACGCTCTTTTTGCTGATCGCTGTTTTGACCATGGTGACGACAATGCACCGCCTGACAGCAAAGGAAAAAACTCAGATCGGAACGCTTAAAGCGCTCGGTTTTAAGGACAGAAGAATAACACGGCATTATACCTCTTATGCGTTTATGATAGGTATTATCGGCTCGGCTATCGGCATTGTTTTGGGATATGCCGTTGCGTGGTACATCATGAATCCTAACGGAATGATGGGTACATACCTCGATATGCCCGAATGGAAGCTTTATCTGCCGTGGTTCTGCTATGTGATACTTGTGTTTCTCATTGCCCTGCTGACGCTAATAGGATACCTTTCTGTGCGGCGTATGCTGCTCGGCACTGCTGCTGACTCACTGAGGCCATATTCGCCGAAAAAGATGAAGCCGATGCTGATAGAAAGGACAAAGTGTTTTCACAAATTATCATTCGGCACACGCTGGAACCTGCGCGATATAATGCGCCACAAATCACGCACGGCAATGAGTCTTATCGGTATCGTCGGGTGTATGATGATAATGGTTTGTGCACTCGGTATACGCGACACGATGAACGCTTTTCTGGATCTCTACTATGACGGTGCGACCAACTATTCCTCAAGAATATATCTCTCCGAGGACGCAACCGACAATCAGAGAAAGGCCGTTATTGAAAAATACAACGGCGACACAAGCGCTACTGTAAGTATTCAGCTTGATGAAAAAGCACTCTCACTTGACATTTACAATATCAAAAACGATATGGTGCGTTTCCCGAACGAGGACGCCGATTTCACAAAGCTCGGCGATGACGGTGCATATATCTGCCTCAGGATCGCAGATGAATTTGATCTTCAAGAAGGCGATGAATTCACCATCAGCCCCTACGGATCCGACGATGAATACACGCTTAAAGTCGCAGGACTTATCCGCAGTGTTTCGGAAGGGATCGCTGTGACCGAAAGTTATGCAAAAGAATGCAAGATACCGTTTAGTGTAAACAGCGTTTACACCAAGACGGATAAAGCTAACATTGCATCGGACAGTGCGATCAAGAGCGTTCAGTCGAAGCAGATGGTTATCGATTCATTCGATACATTCACGGATATTATGGATTCGATGATCGTTATTATGGTGGCAGGCGCATTGCTGCTCGGAGTCGTTGTGCTTTACAACCTCGGCGTTATGAGCTACACCGAGCGTTATCGCGAAATGGCGACCTTGAAAGTTGTCGGATTTAAAAACGGCAAGATAGGCAGACTGCTTATTGGTCAGAATCTGTGGCTCAGTTTTGTAGGCGTTTTGATCGGATTGCCGTTTGGCGTTTGGGTGCTCGATGTTATGCTCAAGGCGCTTGCGAGCGAATACGAGATGAAGCTCTCGATCGGGCCTATGACATATATTCTGAGCATACTGCTCACGGTTGGAATGTCATTGCTTGTGAGCCTTATGGTATCGAGGAAAAACCAAAAGATCGATATGGTTGAAGCACTCAAGGGTGCGGAATGATGAAATCCCCTGCATTTATAAATGCAGGGGATTTAGCTATCTTTAAAATTCAACCGAGCAGGCGGCTTGCGCGTGACCTGCTTCGGAGAGGAGGAGCGACGGCGTGAGTGAGAGATGACTTTTATTAAAAAGTCGTCGCAAACGATACACAGTCCGCGACGACGAGGCCCGCCCAAGAGGACTTGAAATTGCTCGCTTCGCGCAATTTCTCGGCTTCGCCTCTCGCCTTATTGCTAATCCGTCTCGCCGTCTCCTTCGTCGCGGCAACCGACGGATATTCGCACGGGGTTCAAGTCCTGTCGGTTTTCTGCACAAATTAAAAAAGAGCAAAGACTTAATTCTCTGCTCTTTTTGGCCCGCCCAAGAGGACTTGAACCCCTATCGTAGGAATCGGAATCCTATGTTTTATCCGGTTAAACTATGGGCGGATAATAATATTATACACCTTTTTTGAAAAAATGCAATAAAAATTTGCCCACGCTTCGTATGAAAATACAAAGCGTGGGTGACTGACTTTAATATCCGTATTTCTTTCGATTGATCTGCAAAAACATCACGGACAAAATAAACGCACAAATCTCAGCTACCGATATTGCAAACCAGATACCGTCTATACCGAATATGACAGGCAGCAACAAAACACAAAGCATTTGGAACACGAGCGTTCTGAGAAATGATATTGCCGCAGAGACAGCGCCGTTTCCGAGAGCTGTGAAAAATGACGATGAAAAGATATTCAATCCCGACAGCACAAATGCAAACGAGAATATTCTGAATGCGCGCTTCGTCAGCTCAAACAGCTCGGCATCATATCCGACAAAGATCTTTGCTAATGTTGACGCTAAAAACTGCGCCAACAGCATCATCACAACTCCCGTTACAAACATGAGAATATAGCTTTTTTTGAGCATATTTTTCATTTCCGAACGATTTTCGGCGCCGTAATGATAGCTGATTATAGGTGCGGAACCTACCGAATATCCGATAAATACCGCTATAAATATAAACTGTACATACATCAAAACGCCGTATGCGGCAACGCCGTTTTCACCTGCAAATTTGAGCAGCTGAGCATTATAGAGCATTCCGATTATTGAACCTGATATACTGCTCATAAGCTCTGACGATCCGTTTGTGCAGGCTTTTACAAGCGGTTTTATCTCAATATTTGTTTTTCTGAGTCTGAGCAAGCTGCTGTTTTTGCGGAGAAAATATATCATCGGAACAAATGCGCCGACACATTCGCTCAAGCCTGTCGCGACTGCCGCGCCTGTTGTTCCCCAGCCGAAGCCCACAATGAAAAGCGCATCGAGTGCCATATTTGTGATGCCTGCACTGACAGTTGCGATAAGACCGAGCTTAGGTTTTTCCGCTGTTACGCAGAAGCTGTGGAAAACGCTTTGCAGCATGAATGCTGTATTAAAAATGAGCGATGTTCTGCCATAAGACACGCAGTACTCGAGCATAGCGTCGGTTGCGCCGAGGAAACGCGAGATCGGACGGATAAACACGATTCCGAGCGTCGAAAAGATAATTCCCAGCACGATAGTCAGATATATCATCATTGTGAAATATCTGTTGGCACGGTCGCGATCACCCTCACCGAGCGTTTTCGCAACTATTGCACTTCCGCCTGTGCCGACCATAAAGCCGATTCCGCCGAGTATCATGACGAACGGCATGATAAGGTTGATCGACGCAAACGGAGTTTTGCCGACAAAATTTGAAACGAAAAGACCGTCTACCACACCATAGATCGAGGTGAACACCATCA
This sequence comes from bacterium, assembly GCA_963633095.1. Classification (GTDB taxonomy): domain Bacteria; phylum Bacillota; class Clostridia; order Oscillospirales; family Acutalibacteraceae; genus RUG14109. Next base: position 6,010 of record CAVGWP010000028.1, read on the forward strand.
TTATCACTGACGGGAAGACGAATCTTAACAGCTTTTTATATGTGAAATGATCCGAAAGCTTTATCTTCATTTAATCGTTCCTTGTAAACCATTGATTTGCAAGCTGCGCTATTGCAGGCACTATTGCTTTTATCTCCTTACCCGAGGTGTTGATACAAAGGTCGTATCCGCGCTTATCTCCCCAAGGGTATTCGGAAATAAGGCTGCTGTTTTCCGCGCGGGCTTTATCGATCTGTTTCATTCTGCGTTCGAGCTCGCGATCGCTCATTTTTTCCGCTTCAGACGCGCGTTCACGGCATCTTTTCATTTTGGACTCCTTATCCGCATAGACAAAAATATCAAACGGATCGAACTCCTTCAACACTGCATTTGCGCCTCTGCCAACGATAACACAATCGCCTGAGGATGCGATCTCTCGAAGCACCTTATGCTGATCGGCAAGCAGCGATGTTGCGTCGGACACAGAGGGCAGATGATACAGCGTTCTGCCGAAAGTTAAAGGATACTGACGCAAAACTCCGCTTTCGAGTGTACGCTCGATATAGTCCTCACTGAGCGAGCTTTTCTGCGCTACTGCGGCTAATATCTCGCGGTCGAAATATGCAAAACCGAGCTCGTCTGCCAAGCGCTTTCCGACTTCTCTTCCGCCGCTTCCAAATTCACGGCTGACTGTTACTATTCTCATAGCTTACCTCACTTTATTTTCATTGAAATATCAAACGCTTTGACCGAATGAGTCAGCGCGCCAATGGAGATTATATCCACACCTGTTTTTGCAACATCGGCAATAGTGTCGCCTGTTATGTTTCCGGAGGCTTCGAGCAACGCCTTGCCGTCGCAGATCCTGACAGCTTCACTCATCTGCTCAAGGCTCATATTATCGAGCATGATGACCTCAACGCCCGTTTCGAGTGCTTCCCTGACCTCATCGAGATTTCTTGTTTCCACCTCGATCTTTACCATGTGACCGAGATTTTTTCTGACTTTTTCAACCGCCGCGGTTATCGAGCCGCAAGCGTCTATATGATTGTCCTTCAGCATAACACCGTCCGACAAATTATAGCGGTGGTTCTTGCCGCCGCCTACCGTTACGGCGTATTTCTGGATCGGGCGAAGCCCGGGAAGGGTCTTTCTTGTGTCGGCGACCGACGCCGATGTGCCCTTGATCTTCTCAACAGCGTCGTCAGTTGCGGTAGCAATGCCCGACATATGCTGCAAGAGGTTGAGTGCGGTACGCTCGCCTTTGAGCAGACTTGCGGTTTTTCCGCTTAGCTCCGCAATAACCTCGCCTTTTCTGACGCGGTCTCCGTCCTCCTTGTGCTTTTTATATGAAAAGCTGTCATCAAGCAGTTCAAACACGCGCAAAGCAACATCTATTCCGCAAAGCACACCCTGCGCTTTCGACTGAAAATATGCTGTTGTACGGTCGTTTTCAGAGAAAACGAGATCTGCCGATGTGTCGATATAATTTATATCTTCCTTAATTGCGGTTTTTATAATATCATCTACATAAAACGGATTCAACTTCATCTTTTGAGTGCTCCTTTCAAGACAAGCTCGGCTACTGTCGCAAGGCTCTTTGCCTCGCAATAATCAACTGTTTTGCAGAACATTCCGCTATCAAGTCTTGTTCTGATCCTACTGATTATTTTAAGTCCTTTTTCCGCCGCAACGGCATCAGGTATAACAAAGTGCGCCTTTTGCATTATATCGCGGATCTGAGTCCTGATACCCGACGGGAGCGGTGCTGTGCCGTTTTGCACAGGCGGGATAACGCCGTGTACCGGCTGATAATGGACATCGTGGATCTTGCGGTTGATCTGCTTGGCGGCTCTTCTTGAGAACACGAGCGCTTCGAGCAATGAGTTGGAAGCAAGTCTGTTCTTGCCGTGCACGCCTGTGTTTGAGCATTCTCCGACCGCATACAGTCCCTTTATGCCTGTCCAAGCGTCGAGATCGACTTCAATGCCTCCCATGAGATAGTGATGGCACGGGAACACCGGAATCGGCTCTTTTGTAAGGTCAATACCCTCTTCAAGGCAACGCGCATATATCATCGGAAAACGGTTTTTCAAAAACTCGGAATCGAGCCTTGATATATCGAGATAGAATTTATCCGAGCCCGTTCTTCTTGATTCCATGATAATCGAATGGGATACCTTATCTCTCGGAGCAAGCTCCAAACGATCGTCGTATCTGTCCATAAAACGCTCATGATTGCAATTTAAAAGATAAGCGCCCTCGCCTCTTACAGCCTCGCTGATAAGAAAACGCTCTCTGCCCTCGCCTGCGGCAAAAGCCGTGGGATGAAACTGGATATAATCAAGGTCTTTGATGTTTGCGCCGAGCTCATAGGCAAGGCGAATACCATCGCCTGTTGCAATGGCCGAGTTGGTTGTGTATTTATAAACTCTGCCGATGCCGCCTGTTGCAAGCACGACAAATGAAGAAAGCACGTAGAAAATATCTTTGCCTTTCAGCATTTCAAGCAAAAATCCGTTTTCAACACGGCTGATAGAGATACAGCAGGTGTTTGTATGGATATCGACATTATTACATTCCCGAACACGCTCTATAAGAGTTGTTGTGATAGAATCGCCGGTGGAATCTCTATGGTGCACAATACGGTGGCGGCAATGTCCGCCCTCAAGCGTCATATTAAGGGTACCGTCGGGGTTTTTATCAAAGTCAACACCCATATCATAGATCGCTCTGACATCATCGGGGCCCTCTGTTACAAGAGTTCTGACCGATTCGGGCTTATTAGCCTGACCGCCTGCGATCATCGTGTCGTTATAGTGTAGGTCAAAACTGTCATTCTCACGATCGAGCACCGCGGCAACGCCGCCCTGCGCAAGCGAGCTGTTTGACAGCTTGAGCTCGTTTTTGGAACACAGCATTATATCGATATCGCCATCAAGATTAAGTGCTGTATATAATCCGGACGCGCCTGTGCCGAGTATTACAACATCATATTTTCTGCTTTCAACAGACATATTTATCCGTTCCTTTCCGAAAGCTGTTTTATCATTCATACATTTTCATTCTATAACAAATGTACCGAAAAATCAAGTTTTATCCGCTTTTTATTTTTTGAGATATTTAATCGGGATTGATGCCGTACTTGGCTGATTGTTAAGCGTTTTTGAGATTTTAGTGCAGGTATTGTCGTGGTTTGCGACCGATTTATATAGATAATAATTACAATATATGGTATACTGAAAACAAATAAAACACAAAGGAATGAACAAATATGAGGGTCACAAAACAGAGCACGGGGAAGCGGCTCATTTACATAGAGCCTGAAAAAATACGGGTAAATCCGTTTGCGAGCAGGTGCGCCTCCCCTGCCGAGGATTATCGGGAGCTGTACGAAAGCATACGCGACAACGGCATTATGCAGCCGATAATCGTTAAAAAATGCAATAAATACTCCGCTTATGAGGTGATTTCCGGGCAACGACGGCTTGAAGTCTGCCGAAAGCTGAAAATGGCGCAGGTGCCATGCATTGAGATTGAAGCGAGCGACTTTGAATCCTGCCTTTTTTCACTGCTCGAAAATCTAAGAAGAGACGATCTGACATTTTTCGAGGAGGCAAGAGCTATCGACATGATGATAAAGCAATGGGGACTTTCGCAAACGGAAGTATCTCAGTATTTATCGATGTCACAATCGACGCTTTCAAACAAGCTGAGGCTTTTACGACTGACTTCGACACAACAGCAAAGCATTGAAAATATGAGTCTTTCCGAAAGACACGCGCGCTCGCTCATTCGCATTTCCGACGATGAGCTGCGTGACAAGGCGCTCAATGAAGTGATAGTTAAGGGAATGAATGTGGAGCAGACAGAGCGGTATGTTGACGGGCTTTTAAAGCCGCAGAAGAAACACACCGCCGCGAATATCCGCAGCGGTGTTGTTAAAGATCTGAGAATATTTATGAACTCGATAAACAAAGCGGTCAAGACTATGCAGCTTTCGGGAATAAACGCCAAAGCCGAAAAGCAGGAGACCGATGATTATATAAGCTACACGGTGATCATTCCTAAAGTCAAATCATAAACACGCTTTTCAAAAGGGCAATGCCGCTTTTGGTTTTGAATATTTTATCCCGCGCCGCAGACACAGCATCTGCGGTGCTGTTTTCTTCGCAGAAGTTGACGATCAGATCGGCTTCGATCAGTATTTGCAGATCGATACCGTCTATGTTCGTGTAAGTGTGGTGGTGCGCTATCATATAGCAGATACGGTTTATTGTGCCGCTGTCGTATCCGAGCGACGAAAGCATTTTCTCGGCGACGGCAGGCCCTTCGATCTGCTGATACTTTCCGGCGCTCGAGCCGTATTTGAGTTCGGAGTTTTTAATACCGATGTCGTGTGTTAACGCAGCGGCTGAAAGCAGTTGCATTGTTTTATCATCAAGCTTTTCGCCGTTTCCGATAAGCTCGCAAAATGCGCTGACTTTCAGGAAATGCTGAATCCTCTTTTTATCGCCTTTATAGTAATCTATCATAGCATTGGCAAGTGCTGTGTTCATTTAAGATCAGTCCTTTTAAAAATTCAAGCCGGAGCAAAACTCCGGCTTTCTTGATTTATTTTAAGTGTTGAGATAAAACTTCACGATCGAGCGAAGCAGCTCATCGCGGTCTATCTTACGAATAAGACTGCGGGCATTATTGTGAGTGGTGATGTATGTCGGGTCTTCCGACAGGATATAGCCGACGATCTGATTGATCGGATTATAGCCTTTTTCTTTTAAAGCATCATACACTTGAGTGAGCGTAAGCCGCATTTTCTGCTCATTTTCATCGCCGAGCGCAAAAGTCATCGTCTTATCGTTCATCTTCATCACCGTCCTTACTCACGATTATATCCTATTTTTTATAAAAAGTAAACCATTTTTTTAAAAGTTTTCATTTGGTTAATAATTTTTTATTGTCTTTAAGTATGAGCATTGCCGACTGCAAAACACATTTTATCAGAACCGCCGTCCACATGGGGATAAACCCTGCATAGATAAGCGCAATGAAAACGGCGCAGACCGCAAAATAAACAGCTGAAAGCACAATGTTTGCACGGTTTGACGACAGGTCGATACACAGCACCGGATACGGCAGGCAAAGGATCGCGCAGAGCAGTTTATATACCGAAACCGTGACAGACGAGCTTTTCACGCCGATTATCATAAATACCGCACCGACCGCGATGATCAGCGCGACAGACGCTAAAAAGACGATTTTTTTGCTGCTTTGAAGCGAGTTTACGGCAAATGTGTGTTCTCTGCAAACAGACTCGCACTCGATAACCTCTGCAACTGTGTCCCGCGTAGGCTTATCAAGAGGCTCAAGTGTCTCGCCGCTTACCTTATCGATGCATTTAACAAACGGACACTCACCGGCGTTTACAAGAATGGTATCTCCTTTTTTCAAAGCGGAAAGCGATACTGTTTGCTTAGAGTCACTCAATATCCTGACGGTCTTGGTCTTCTTTGAAAACAGCTTGCAATTTATGATGCGTGCCGCCATTCTGATGTATTCGTAAAGCAATGCCGAAAGCACCGCCGACTGATAGTAGCCGAGCAGGAATGCAGTGAATGAAGCTATTGTGATAAGCACAGCGTCTGTAAGCCGGCGTTCGAGCAAGCCCGACACCGCTCTGACAGCTGCATTGAACACCGCAAAAGCGAAAGCCGCGATATAAAGACAGACGGCAAGCGCCTCATTATTCGAGACTGTCAGATTCTCTATCAGCATGATAAGCGAAGAAAGAAATATCGAGCAAAGAATGATAAGGTCTCGTTTTTTATTGCGGATTTTGAATGATTCTTTCATTTTTAAACCTCATTTTAAATTGTTTGGCATATAAGGCTCAGAGCATTTACCGACGCGCAAAGTAAAAGTCCGCAAGCCGTTGGAAGGAACACCGAAAACAGCGTCCACTTAAGGCTTTTGATTTCTTTATAGATCGTGATACAGGTCGTTGCACATGGAAAATGCATGAGCGAAAATATCAGAAAGCAGACTGCGGTGGTGACTGTCCACCCGTTTGCCGAGAGAAGTGCGCCTGTTTCGGCGAAACCGCCGAGTGACGGCATTGTGCCTGCTCCGAGATAGCCCATCAAAATTATCGGAACAACTATTTCATTAGCGGGAAATCCGAGCAGAAATCCCATTAGTATCGTGCCGTCCAGTCCGAAGAACCGTCCTATCGGGTCGAGCGACGACGAGAATGTGACAAGTAAGGACGAGCCGCCGAGCGATATATTTGAAAACAGCCAGATTATCGCACCGGCAGGCGCCGCGACTGCTATTGCTCTCGACAGCACGAATGCAGTCCTGTCGAACAGTGAGCGGACTATGACTCTGCCTATCTGCGGACGGCGATACGGCGGAAGCTCGAGTGCAAACGACGACGGCGCGCCTTTAAGCACTGTGAGCGACAACAGCTTTGAACACAGCAGAGTCGCCACTACTCCGAGCAGAATAACAGCCGTCAGGACAGCGGCGGCGGCAACCGATCTCAGCGGCAATGCGACCGCACCGACTAAAAACATATTTATAACAGCTATCAGCATCGGAAATCTGCCGTTGCACGGGACAAAATTATTGGTTACGACTGCAATACTACGCTCTCGCGGAGAATCGATTATACGGCAGCCCGTCACGCCGCAGGCGTTGCACCCGAAGCCCATGCACATTGTGAGAGCCTGCTTACCGTGCGCGCCGGCTTTTTTGAAAAAATTATCGAGATTAAAGGCTATTCTCGGCAG
>CAVGWP010000028.1:12789-15127 GCA_963633095.1 bacterium
TATAGCCATGGGCGGCAGCATTACCGAAATGACCCAAGACAGAGTGCCGTAAACACCGTCGAGCAGAAGCCCTTCTAAAAAGCTCGGGACACCGAGATAATGAAAGGCTTTATATAAAAGCTTTCCGATATAGTCGAAAAGCGATGAAAGCCAATCGGACGGATAGTTTGCGCCGACCATTGTGAGAAAGAGGATCAGGCACAAAAGCAAAAGCATTATCGGGATACCCGTTCGCTTTGAGGTCAGTACACGGTCGATCCTGCGATCTCTTAAAGTGTGATCTCCGTTTTTAAAGAAAACACATTCTTTTGCGATTCGCTCGCTGCGTCCGACTATTGCAACAGCTATTTCATCACGCACTGTTTCTTTATTTATTATATCAGATTTTTGCGCTAAATCAAGAGCGGATATGAGATCCTTCCCGAGATATTCGGAAACCGCACTGAGAAAGCTTTGTTCCCTTTCCAACGCTATAAGGCACAGCTTTCTTTTGCTGATTTTTGCCGGCGGCACTGTATTTATCACTTCACTCAGCGACGATATTGCCGATTCGATATGCTCGGGATATTCGGTTTCGACGCAGAATGTGCGCCTTTCGTTAAGCGCGACCGATTTAACGGCGGCTTTCAGTTCCTCCATGCCCCTGCCGCTTCTCGCCGCCGCCTTGACAACGGGAACTCCGAGCAACAGCGAAAGTTCGTCTTCATCAACAACTATTCCCTTTCGCTCGGCTTCATCGCAAAGGTTGAGGCACACGACGGCTTTGCTTGTCGCTTCCAGCACCTGTAAGGTGAAATTCAGGTTGCGCTCGATATTGGTCGCGTCCATTACAATAAGTACGCAATCGTAGTCGCCGAAGCACAAAAAGTCCCGCGCGACTTCCTCCTCGGCAGAAGACGCCGAAAGCGAATATGTTCCCGGCAGATCGACGAGCAGATAGTCGCCGCCTGAATAGCTGTAGCCGCCCTGCGCGGTTGAGACTGTTTTGCCGGGCCAGTTGCCTGTGTGCTGATCAAGCCCTGTGAGCTCATTGAAAACGGTGCTTTTCCCGACGTTTGGATTGCCTGCAAGTGCAACGACCGTTTCATTGCCGCGTTTTCTCGCTATATTCAGCTCGTTAATCTTTTCGCTGTCATTCATATATGGTATCACTGCTCCTTATGTCATTTCAGCCGGAGAGCGGCTGTGTCTCCGGCTGTGCAGACTTCAAATCGGCTGCACAAGTATTTTTTCGGCATCATCTGCTCTCAACGCAATGACCGAACCTCTTATGCAATACGCTGTCGGATCGCCCGACGGGCTCATCATAAGCGCCTTTACCTTTGTACCTCTGATCAAACCGAGATCAAGCATTCGCTTACGCCCGTCCCCTGCGGTATCCATTGAAACGACACTGCCGCTTTTGCCGATGCAAAGCTCGCTTAACGGACAGATATTATCCACCTTTCTTCACCTTATCTTTTTGATAGACCGCAAAGCGATCTTCGCTGTATAGTATGCCGAGATCGCACCGATTGTGCGTTTCACTCATTTGTTCGGCAAAGCATAATATGTGCTGAGATATATTATCGGAGGGATCGGTATGAAGCTTGCGTTATTCACCGGAGATAAAAGGTTTGACGAGCTTGCCGCGTTGCTTGAAAAAGACGGGCATCGCGTTTTTAAAAACGATATAAAGGCGATCGGGCAATCGGAGACTTTGATACTTCCGCTTCCGATAAACGCCGCAACTGCCGCAAAAGGCAAATTGCCTTATCTTCCGGATATTCTCAGCGCGGATCTGTGCGCAAAGCGTGTGTTTGCAGGCGTTACAGATGATTTTATGAAGCGCGCTTTTGAAAGCAGAGGCGCTTCGTTTTACGACTATATGAAAAATGAAGCTCTGCTTCAATATAATGCCGCTTTAACGGTTGAGGGTGCGATATCGGAAGCGGTATCGGCATCGAGCGGTGCTTTACACCGAAGCGACTGTCTGATAACGGGCTACGGCAGGATCGCGCGAAGGCTTGCCTGTGCGCTGAAAGCACTCGGAGCCGAGGTAACTATTGCCGTGAGAAGGCATGAGCTTTTCTGCGAAATCGAGCGAAACGGCTATACTGTCTGCACGCTTGAAAGCACGCCGATAAGCGATTTCGACTATATTTTCAACACAATTCCGGCGACCATTTTCAATTCAGACAAAATATCAAAAATAAAGCCGGAATGTGTGCTGATAGAGCTCGCCTCCGCGCCGGGCGGGTTTGACGAATCCGCCGCGAAAAAAGCGGGCAAGGACATTGTTAAAGCAGGAGGATTGCCCGGAAAATACGCCTACAAAGCTGCCGCGCAAGCTATACAT
>CAVGWP010000029.1:0-5715 GCA_963633095.1 bacterium
CAGGTACAGCTGCCCGCAAGCGTTCCGTCGCTGAGTCTTGCGACATTGTCCTTCATCGTGACATTAAGCCCGCCGCAGTTGTATTCTCCGTCATCGCAGTAAGCAGGTCGGATACTGTCGCTTATAAGCACCAGTCTTTCGGTGCCGAAGGTGCGATACGCCGAAATAACAACCGATCTATCAACATGAAGTCCGTCGCAGATAAGCTGAGTATACGCATTCTTCTCAACCGCCGCACCGATAGGACCGGGTGCGCGATGCAAGAACGGCGGCATGGCATTGTACATATGGGTAAGACACTTCGCACCGCTGTCAAACGCGTTTAAAGCGGCTTGCTTGTCGCAGTCGGTGTGTCCGAGCGAAATAACGCATTTATCCGAAACTTCGCGGATAAATTCCATGCTGTTCGCTTTTTCAGGCGCAAGCGTTGTCATTTTCACATTTTTAAATTTGTTAAAATGGCAGAGATCCGGCTCTTTTATATTCCGCTTGTCATGTGCGCCATTTCTGTTCACCGAGATATAAGGGCCTTCAAAATGAAGTCCGAGCACCTGCGCACCGCTTGTTTTTGTATCAGCGTTTGATACTTTCATCAAAGAGTCATCGTCCATTGTCATAGCAGTCGGCAAAAACGATGTTGTACCGCGTTTTGCGAGTTCTGCCGAAAGGCGGTCGAAGTCGGCGTCCATCGTGTCTATCCCGCAAAGCCCGTGAATATGTATATCGACCATTCCAGGTATCACCGTCATTGAATGAAGATCGAATGCTTCGCCGTCTGCACTGTCTGAGATTTTTCCGTTTTCGATCGGAATATCTATTATCCTGCCAAAAACATTTGCTTTTTTCAGTATCATGCTATCGCCTCTTAATTCAATGCCATTATATTATATATCAAATCATAACATAAAAATTTTATACAAGAAAAATATAGACAAGTGTAACTTCATGATATAAAACAGACGATCATCTTGCCTTTTTATATTTTTGCAACTCCTGAGAAGTTTGCCATGATCTTTTTTGTTCCGCAGCTGTCGAATGCGATCTCAAGCAAGCTGTCGTTACCCATTTTTCTGACATTTAAAACAGTGCCGTCGCCGAAAACCTTGTGGTGCACGCGATCTCCGGCAATGTAGTTGACGCCTTGAGCCGCAGGCTTTTTCGGTGCGCTGCCCGATGAAAACGCCGCAAACTTCGAGTTGAACGAGCTCTTGCCCGACGCTGATGAAAATCCCGATTTTCCAAACGATGAACCGACGAATGAGTTTTGTTGCTTTTTAACATCGGTATATTCGCTCGGTAATTCGCCTAAAAAGCGGGAGGGCATATTTCGGGTCGTCTTGCCAAACATAACTCGGCTTTCGGTGTTTGTGATAAACAATCGCTTTTTCGCTCTCGTTATTCCGACATAAGCAAGTCTGCGCTCCTCTTCGATCGCGCTTTCTCCGGCGAAAATACTCTGTGTGCCGGGGAAGATACCATCCTCCATTCCGATAAGAAAAACATTGTTAAATTCAAGTCCCTTTGCCGAGTGCAGTGTCATCATAACAACGCGGTCGTTATCGCTGTCAAGTCCGTCAATATCGGTTATAAGAGCAACCTGCTCAAGAAAGTCTCCGAGCGCTGCATCTTCGTTTTCCTGTTCATAGCGTACAATATTTGATGCAAGCTCGTTGACATTTTCGATCCGATCCTGAGCCTCAACACCATGGGAGCGGAGCATTGCCATATACCCCGACTTATCGAGTATCAGCTCAAGTATCTCATGAACACTCACGCTGTCCGCAAGGTCAATAATGCTTTGTATCATCCTTGAAAATTCGATCAGGTTTTTTGAACTGCGGGAAAGCGCTGCAAACTCATCCGCATGGGAAATCACCTCAAAAAGAGTCTGTCCCGATGCATAAGCGATCTGCGACGCTTTTTCGATAGTGGCAGCGCCGATACCTCTTTTTGGCTCGTTGATAATTCTTTTCAGTCTGAGCTCATCGGAGGGATTATTCACAAACGCAAGATACGACATAACATCTTTTATCTCCTTGCGTTCATAGAATCGAAGTCCGCCTATGATCTTATATTTAACACCGAGCCGCATAAAAACATTTTCCACTGCATTCGACTGTGCGTTCATTCGGTAGAGAACAGCGTTGTCGGAAAGCGCGGCGCCGTCGCGGGTAAAATCAAGAACCGTGTCGGCTATAAATCTGGCTTCTTCCTGCTCGTTTTGAGCAGTGTAAACCATTATCTTATCTCCGTCGCCGTTAGAAGTCCAAAGAGTTTTTCCTTTTCTGCCGCGGTTGTTGCTGATGACCGCGTTTGCCGCATTTAATATATTGCCGGTCGATCGGTAGTTTTGCTCAAGTCTTATAACCTTAGCGTTTTTATATTCATTTTCAAAATTCAATATGTTTTCAATGGTTGCTCCTCGGAAGCTGTAAATAGACTGATCGTCATCTCCGACAACACAAATATTACGGTATTTATCGGCAAGCAGACGGATCATCATATACTGAGCGCGGCTTGTGTCCTGATATTCGTCAACCATTATATATTTGAATTTGTTTTGATATTTTTCAAGCAGCTCGGGATGATCCTCGAATAAGCGGACAGTGTTGAAAATAAGATCATCAAAATCCATAGCGTCACTTGTCTGCAAGGCGTTTGTGTATTCGCGGTATATCTTGCCGATCTGAACCAGTCTCACATCGCTCCCCGCGTCGTCAAGAAACTCATCGCAGTCGATAAGCGAATCTTTCGCGCGCGAGATCTCGTTGATGACTGATTTCACAGGCAGAAGATCGCTGTCGATCTCAAGCCGTTTCATGCAGTCTTTTATGACGCGCTTCTGATCATCAACATCATAGATAGTAAAATGCGAGGAATAACCGAGCGCAGAGCCGTCAAAACGAAGAATTTTAGCGCAGGTTGAGTGAAATGTGCCTGCCCAGATCTGCTCTCCGACAGAGCCGAGTTTCGCGCAAATGCGATCTTTAAGCTCGTTTGCTGCTTTATTGGTGAATGTTATCGCAAGAATGTGCCATGGCGCAGGTGCGAGCCTTTTAACGCTTTCAAGCTCAGGCATGGAGTCGAGTGATCCGTTTAAAAACTCATTTGCCGTCTGCTCCTCACTTGGCGTCAGCACAGTGTCCTCATTGTAAGCGTTGCCGTATTTGATGATATTAGCGATTCTGCTCACCAAAACGGTCGTTTTGCCGCTGCCTGCTCCGGCAAGCACCAAAACAGGGCCGTTAACGGTCGTAACAGCCTCAAATTGGCGCTCGTTCATGCGCTCATATTCTTTTTTAATAACTTTCTTTATAACATCATTCATTTCTATACATCTCCAACGGAAAAACTAAAAATTCACTTGAAATCGGCGGCGAAAAATGGTATAATCATAATGCAGATGTTTGCCGCATTTATAGCGGTTTCATCCGGACTTTCGGTAACTGAAGGTCTGAGGAGCTAATGCTCCTATGCGATCAAAAGTCGTGCCGCATATTGACTATTGTATCACAAATGCGGCAAATAGTAAACATGAATATTTTCATAATTTAAGGTGATTTGAATGAATAAATTCGGTTTGCAGAACTATTCGCTGAATGATATATGCAAGGATGTCGGCATTATAAAAAGGCTTGAGAAAGCAAAAGAGCTTGGATATACAGGCGTTGAGCTATGCAAAATTCCCGAGATTTCGGCAAATGAGCTTCGCGAAGGAGCAGTGTCTCTCGGGCTTGATATGTATTCCATGCACATCGGCGTCGATGACTTTGATGATCGGATGGATGAATATTTTGAATATATCAATGAACTCGGACTTCAGTTTGCTGTCTTTCCGTATGCTCAGCTGAACACTGCGGACGATGCGGCAAAGCTTGGAGAGCGGCTCGGAAAATATAAAAAAAAAGCTGCTATGAACGGACTTCGTTTTTGTTATCATAATCATGCCGATGAGTTCAAAAAATCGGACGATAATGAATACTTTTTCGATATAATAATGCAAAATGCAAGCGATCTGCTCGAAATCGAATTTGATGTCGGCTGGATAAAGCACTCCGGAGCAGATCCATATGAAATGCTCAGACGCTATTCTGGAAGAGTGCCGCTTATTCATATTCGTCAGCTCAATGACGATAACCGATTCTGCGGACTTGATATAGCGGGCAAGATCGATCTTCCGTCTGTCAAGGCTTTGGCTGACAGATTCGGTGTTGAGGGATATGTCGCTGAATTTGCGCCCGAAGATGTAACCGAAAAAGAGATCCGCAAAAGCGCAGATTATTTGCGCGCGCTCTGAGCGGCAGACAGTATTTTCTCCGCGCTTTTTTCGTGCGGTCGGTTGAATCGGTTTAGGTGATAAAGCTCCTCTTTGTCGCCTGTGAGCGTGTTTTCTTTCTCCCAGCAGCAAAAAACCGCCGAGAAGCCGATCTTTTTAAGGACAGGAAGTGCCTGCTTTGATATCGCCCCGAATGGATATGCAAAGACAGCGGGCGTTTTATAGACATTGTCGGCGATCGTCATCTGCGCCTTTTTAATATCTGTGCTTATAATTTCGGCATATTTTTCATCGGATTCGTTTTTCTTTTTCTGTATTCCTTTTCGTTCCCCTGATAAATGAAGATTGTAGGTGTGGTTTCCGATCTCAAATGTGTTGTCGTTCGTCATTTCACGCAGCTGTTCAAATGTCAGATGTGCGTAGTTCACATTGTGATCGTCCGATTTGGAATAAAGCTCCGAATATTTTGCGATAATGTTTACAACAGCTTTCATATTGCGCTTTTTGAGAGCGGAATAGGCATAATTATAAACGCTTTCATAGCCGTCGTCAAATGTTATCATTATCGGATTATCGGGCAGATCGCCGCAGCTTGTGTATTTTATCAGATCCTGTATGCCGACAGTGGTGTAGCCGTTTCTTTGAATGTAATCAAGATCGCTTTCAAATTCATTGGGGCTGATCGTGTATTTGTTCAGTTTGCTTTTTCTTTCGGAGATGTGGTGATACATAAGTATCGGCAGTTTGACGCTTTCCGTTTCCAATGCGCTTGCCAAGAACACAGCGGAAAGGCAAAGTGCTCCCGCAGCAGCTATTATAAGCAGCTTTTTAAGATTGATGACCATTAGTGTCCGCTCCTTCCAAAAAAAGCACGGCTTTATAAATAATATGTTTAAAATATTCAATAATGAAGAGGTAATAGATTTTATGTTTGAATTTGTTGATAAAAACTCAGCGGAGTTTGATGCATTTGCCGCATCCCATCCGAACGGCAACTTTCTGCAAGCGCCTTTCTGGAGTGAGATCAAAAACACATGGGACAATGAGTATATCATAAGCCGCGATGAAAACGGTAAAGTCAGAGGCACAATGCTTCTGCTCATCAAAAAAGTTCCGAAACTGCCGTATACATTCCTGTATGCTCCGCGCGGTCCTGTCTGCGACCCGTCTGATTTTGACGCTCTTAAAGACATGATAGACGCTGTGAAGCAGGTCGCAAAACAAAGAAAAGGCTATGTTTTCAAATGCGATCCTTCGTTTCTGATGTCAGACGAATCTTTTAAGCAAAATGCTGAGAAGCTCGGTCTGCATATAATCCCTTCGGGCAAAAACTTCGAGGGTATCCAGCCTAACTTCGTGTTCAGACTTGATATTCAAAATAAAACCTATGATGAGCTTTTTGAGGCTTTTCATTCAAAAACAAGGTATAATATCCGCCT
>CAVGWP010000029.1:5725-7722 GCA_963633095.1 bacterium
CAGAAAAGGCGTGACTGTCCGCCGCGGCGATAAATCGGATCTTCCGGCATTTCATGAAATAATGAAAGTCACGGGAACAAGAGACCATTTTTCAATTCGTCCGCTCGAGTATTTCGAGCGTATGTATGATGTTATGGCAGACGAACATCTGCGCCTTTACTGCGCCGAGCTTGACGGTAAGATGATCGCCGCAACTATCGCTATTTACTACGGCGATAAGGTGTGGTATCTCTACGGCGCGTCGTCCAATGAGCACCGCAATGTTATGCCTAACTATCTTTTGCAGGAAGCTATGATCAAATGGGCACTTGAAAAACAGTGCAGAATATATGATTTCAGAGGCGTTTCCGGAGATATGAGCCCTGAAAATCCGCTTTACGGACTTTACAGATTCAAAAGCGGTTTCTCAGGTGAGCTTGTTCAGTTCGTCGGAGAATGTGAAATGGTGTTCAAACCGCTTGTTAAAAAAGCAGCTGATATTGCGGCTAAGATTTTATAAAAAAGGAATGATGATCGTTGCAGACCTGTATGACAGTGTCGATTGCCGACCTTAAATATAACGCGCAAGCGGTAAAGGACTATGTGAAAACAGATGTTATCGCTGTCGTGAAGTGTAACGGCTATGGCATGACTATTGAAAATGCTGTGCTTGCTTGGTATGAGAGCGGAGTGCGTTTTTTCGCTGTCGCTGAGCCGCATGAAGCGCTTGCGATCAGGCAGCTCGGTTATCATGATGTCGAGATCCTACTTATGTCGCCAGTGAGCGACAGCACAACGCTCGGGCAAATGCTTTCAAATGATGTTACACTAACCGTCACTTCCGCCGAAAAAGCTCGATTCTATGTTGAAAACTGCAACGAATACCGCAACATAAAAGCTCATGTCAAGGTGGACACGGGCATGGGCAGATTCGGCGTGAGATATGATGATACCGACGCTTTAGCGGAGATATACAGTGTGGATGGGATCGAATACACAGGCATTTTTTCTCATTTTGCCGTTTCGTTTGAAGAAAAATTTGATAAAACTAAAGCTCAGCTTCAGAAGTTTCTCTTTGCGATCGATAGTCTCATCGAAAAAGGTATCAATGTCGGAATGCGGCATATCGCAAATTCCTGTGCCGCTATTCGTTTTCCCGAAACACGGCTGGACGCTGTTCGTATAGGCTCTGCGCTTGTGGGCAGACTCATGGCGAAAACTCCGCTCGACCTTAAAAAAGTCGGTGTGATCAAAGCGCGAGTTGTTGATATTAAAACCTTGAGAAAAGGCGATACAAGCGGCTATGCGATGATCTCTAAGGTAAAAAAGGATACAAAGTGTGCCGTTGTTGCGATCGGCTTTTGTGACGGCTATGGTATGACGCGCCGCAACGATAATATGAGATTTATCGATCTTATCAGAAATATCTATCATGAACTGCGCGACTATAAAAAACCGCCGAAAATGTATCACAACGGCAAAGCGCTTAATGTAGTCGGCAGGATCGGCAATCAGTATACGCTTGTCGATATAACCGATCGTGATATTCACGATGGCGATATTGTGTCGGCTGATGTTAATGTTCTCATGGTCGATTCATCAATCAGCAGAATAACCGAATAAAAAAAGGGTGACAAAGCGTTCGCTTTGTCATCTTGCGCTATATTGAGTGTACTGTTTTTAGTACATCGTATCTTCTATAATAAAAAAAGGGAAGTGATAATATGAGGTTTTTGCACACATCTGATCTGCATCTCGGAAAGCGAATTTACGAAACATCGCTTATCGAGGATCAGATTTATATTCTCGATGAAATAATCGATATAGCCAAATCGCAGAATGTAGACGCTGTGCTGATATCGGGCGATATTTACGATAAACCGATCCCGCCCGCCGAAGCTGTCACAGTGTTTGATAAATTTGTGACCGCACTTTCAAAGTCGGATATCAAAGTTTTCATTATCAGCGGAAATCACGATTCTGCACAGAGACTCGATTTTATGTCGGAGCTTTTGAAA
>CAVGWP010000029.1:7732-14408 GCA_963633095.1 bacterium
AAATGTGTTTATCTGCGGAAGCTTTAAAGGTGAACTTGAAAAAATCGAGCTTTCCGATGAGAACGGAAAAATCAATATTTATCTCCTTCCGTTTATAAAGCCTTCATCTGTTCGACAATACCATGCAGATGCGGTAATCGACACCTGCGAGGACGCTGTTTTGTTTGTGCTTGACAACGCCGATATCGACCTTTCAAAGCGCAATATCATTCTCGCGCATCAGTTTATAACAGGCGCGTGTGAAGACGGCTCGGAGGAAATGTCGGTCGGCGGACTTGATAATATTTCATCCGATGTTTTCAGTCGGTTTGATTATACTGCGCTCGGACATATTCACCGCGCGCAAAGAGTCGGCTTTGATAATGTGAGATACAGCGGAACACCGCTTAAATATTCGTTTTCGGAATCTATGCATAACAAAAGCGTCACAATAGTCGATCTGCCGAAAAAAGGCGAGATAACGATAGATCAGATCCCGCTCAATGCTCTCAGGGACATGCGGTGCATTAAGGGAACTTATGACGAACTTGTTACTTTTGAGAATTACAACGGCACAAATACCGAAGATTACATCAAAGCGACTCTCACTGATGAAGATGATGTTATGGATGCGCTTGCAAAGCTTCGCACAGTTTATCCTAATATTCTGACGCTTGAATATGAGAACACCCGCACAAAAACAGCTTATGACATTGAAAGCGATGACAGCGAATCTCAGTCGGTCAGCCCTATCGATATGCTTTCAAAGCTGTATAAAATGCAATACGGCACCGAGCTTACAGTGAGTCAGCGATCGGCTGCCGAAAAACTTATTGAAGATGT
Source organism: bacterium (assembly GCA_963633095.1). Lineage (GTDB taxonomy): Bacteria > Bacillota > Clostridia > Oscillospirales > Acutalibacteraceae > RUG14109. Next base: position 8,555 of record CAVGWP010000029.1, read on the forward strand.
TTGGGGGTAAACAATGATACCGCTTAAAATAGTTATGTCCGCATTCGGACCGTTTGCGGATAAAACAGAAATCGACATGAGAGCGCTTGGTAAAAGCGGCGTTTACCTCATAACAGGTGACACAGGAGCAGGAAAAACAACTATTTTCGATGCAATATCGTTCGCACTTTACGGCGAGCCGAGCGGAAACAATCGGCGCAACGATATGCTCAGAAGCGACTATGCAAAGCCCGAGACTCCCACATTTGTGACGCTCTTGTTTGAATACAACAATAAAGAATATGAGATAACAAGAAATCCCGATTATACAAGGCTTAAAAAGAGCGGCAGCGGAACAACAAAAGAGAACAAATCCGCAGAGCTCAAAATGCCAGATGGCAGCATTATCAGCGGTTGGTCGCAGGTCAACGCCCGTGTTATTGAGCTTATCGGAGTTGAACGGGATCGATTTAATAAGATCGCAATGATCGCGCAGGGCGATTTTCAAAAGCTTTTGTTTGCAGATACAAAAGAGCGTATGCCGCTTTTCCGCAAGGTTTTCGGAACACAGAATTATGACCGCTTGCAATTTGAAATAAAGGATAAGTATTTCAGCGTTAAGACTGAGTATCAAAAGGTATCGTCAAGGATCAACGATAATATAAATTCGGTCGTTTGCGATGAGAGCAGTAATAAGTTTACGGCTCTCGAAAGCATAAAACAAAACGGATACGCTAAATACGAAGATGTCACAGAGCTTATAGGCGCTGTTATCTCGGAGGATAAAACAAAGCAGTTGTCGCTTGACAGTGAGATCGAAGCGAATGACGCTGCGGCTGCAAAGCTCAATTCCAGGCTCGGCGCAGCTCGAGCATTGAATGAAGAGCTTGAACGCATAGGCAGCGCGGAAAAAGCTCTCGCTTTATCGCTCGATGAATGTAAAGCGGCTGCGTCGGCGCTTGAAACCGCTCGGCAAAAATGCGATTCATTAAAACCGCATACAGAACGCTTAAACAAAATAAATGCTGCCATGCATGAGTATGACGAAGTGCAGGCGCTGGCGACTGCTATCGACGAACTTCAGAAAAAATCCGCTTTGTTATCTCGGAAGATAAAAGAAAAAGAACAGTCGTCTGAAAAGATAAAAGCGGAGCTCGATGAACAAAAAGCGCTTAAAAGCAGTGAAGCTTCAGTCAGAACAGAAAGGATCAGGCTTTCGCATGAAAACGAGAATCTGACCCGCAAAAGAGATATTTTAAAGTCGCTCAACAGCTTGCTTTCCGAGTATAGCACTGTTAAAAACGAAGCGATAAACGCGGCAAAAGATTATGAAACTGCGTCGAACACATATAAAAGTGCAAGACTCGAGTATGATAACAAAAGCAAAGCATACCTCGATGAGCAGGCAGGTATTCTTGCCGCAACGCTTTCTGATAATGCTCCGTGTCCTGTATGCGGGTCGATCGATCACCCGTCTCCTGCAAAGCTCAGTTCTGAAGCACCCGATAAAAAGTATATAGAAAAGCTTAAATACGAATGTGAGGCCGCCGAAAAACAACGCGAAAAAGCAAGCGAACTTGCAGGAGGATTGAAGCAAAAAGCAAACTCTCTCGGCGGCAGAATAACCGAGCAGGCTAAAGAAGTCTTTAATGGGTATGAACAGAAAAAACTGCCGGAATTGATCAAAACCGAAACCTTATCTGTCTCACAGGCGGTCATTCAAATCGAAGAAAATATCAAATTGCTTGATGAAAAGATCGAAAAGATCGAAAAAGCGGATAAGGAAATCGAAAAATTAAACGATTCTTTAGCAACCGCCGAAGTCGAGATCAAATCCTGCGAGCAGCAGCTTATCTCGGCAAAAGCGTCCGTCGGAGAAAAGGCGGATCAATTAGAAGCACTGAGATCACGGCTCGAATTTTCTGATAAAGCCGAAGCGGTAAAAGCTGTAACCGCAACTCAAAACGAGATTGATTCTGCCGAAAAGGCTTTGACCGCTGCTGAAAAGGCATATTCCGACTCGTCGGAGAAAGTCACAAGATTAAAAGGTGAGCTTGCCGGACTTAAAACCAAAAAGCCAACCGAGAATGTCGAAGAGCTTGAAAAGGCTCTTGCAGATGTAACCTTAGCGATCGAAAACTCCCGAAGCACTCGCGACAGCATATTCAGCAGAATAAAAGCTAATGAAAAAGCGCTTTCTAATATCGAGAAAATGATCGGAGAGCTTAAATCGATCAAAGACGAGATGATATGCATGGAACGGCTTTATTGTACCGCGTCTGGCACTGTCAGCGGAAAAATGAAGCTTTCGCTTGAAGCTTTTGTTCAAGCGGCGTATCTCGATAAAATTCTTCGCAAAGCCAACCTCAGACTGATGAAGATGAGCTCGGGACGTTATGAGATGATAAGATGCACCGATATTGATAAGCTAAACGCGCAAACGGGACTTGAGATAGATGTTATCGACCATTTCACGGGTTGCCGCCGTAAGGTGAAATCGTTGTCGGGCGGCGAAAGCTTTATGGCGTCTTTGTCGCTCGCTCTCGGGCTTTCCGATGAAATTCAGTCAGCGGCAGGCGGTATCCATCTCGATTGTTTGTTTATCGACGAAGGCTTTGGCTCGCTCGACGAAACAACGCTTTCTCTTGCAATGAATGCGTTTGCGGGACTTTCAAACGGCAGGCTCATCGGAATAATCTCTCATGTTTCTGAGCTTAAAGAGCGAATTGACCGAAAAATCGCGGTCGAAAAGAGTAAAACAGGAAGCAAGGTTCGGGTTATATGTAATTAGCGGTCGAATATCGACCGCCAAGCAAAGTTATCTCTGCTGATCGTTATGCTGGTTCTTCCGCTGATTCCGGCTCTGGTTCTGGTTGTTCTGCTGCTGGTTTTTGCTCTGGTTGTTTTGCTGGTTACGGTTTTGATTGCGATTCTGATTCTGGTTAGACATAACTTGGATATCTCCTTTGAAAAATTTTTACGCATTATCACATAAGCGACAATCATATTTTTTTCACACATCCTCAAAATATACACGATTGGGAGGCATAAATGCTGACTTTTATCACCGGCTGTGCCGGAAGCGGAAAAACAAAATATGTTTACGACACTGTAAAGCGTCTGTATGACAGCGGGAATAACAATATGGTGCTGTTTGTGCCCGAGCAGTCGTCACTTGAAACGGAAAAGGATCTGCTCGACATTCTCGGCGACAGCGGACAATACGCAGTTGAGCCTCTCAGCTTTGACCGCTTTTGTAATAGGCTTGATTCAGTGTATAAATATGAGAAAAAACAGCGTATCAGCGACACGGGCAGGTGCGTTATGATGTCTGCCGCGCTCAGAGAGTGCAAGGACAAGCTCGAGATTTTTTCGGTCAGAGCCGATGATTTCGGGTTTGCCAAACTGCTTATCGATCTCTATGAACAGATAAATACTTTCGGCAGACGCTCGGAAGAATTGTATTCGGCATCCAATAAATTTGAGCGCACTCTCGCGGCAAAGCTTCACGATATCGGACTTGTCTTCGCACAGTATGAATCAATGCTCGGCGGAGAATATTATGATCCCAGCGACAGGCTCACAAGAGCAGTGTACGCGCTGGACGAATATCCGTTTTTCAGTGGGAAAACAGTCTTTTTTGATTCATTCAAGGGATTTACAAGCCAGCAAATGAAGCTTGTTGAAAAGATAATCGCATCGGCAGATGATGTTTATTTCGCGTTTTGCTGTGACGAAGAACGAAACGCTGTTTGTTCTCCATTTGCAAATATCAACTCGCTTATCACACAGTTGAAATCTATCGCGAGATCGTATTCAAAACCGATATCCCCGATCGTGCGGCTCGGTGAACCTAAGCGGCAGTTTTCACCCGAAATCGAATTTGTCGAGAAAAATCTCTATACAGACAAAGAAAGTGCTTTCGACGGCGAATGTGAAAATATCCGCATTATTCCCGCGCACGATATTTATGATGAAGCAGATCTTGTCGCCAAGGAAATTCACCGCCTTATCAGAGTTCACGGCTATCGTTTTCGCGATTTTGCCGTTGTAGCGCGCAGTATCGATGATTATCTGCCGGCGCTCGAAGCGGCATTTGAGCGCAGAAATATTACATATTATGCGGATAAACGCCGCATGGCAGTGTCGTCCGCTGTTTTCAGATTTGCGCGTTATGCGCTTAAAGCGGCGTGCACCCTTTCAACGGACGATATAATCGGACTTCTTAAAACAGGCCTGTGCGGAATCGGTTATGATAAAATAAGCGATCTCGAAAACTACACTGATATATGGCAGATCGATAAAGGTTGGTCGCACGATTGGTCGGGAAATCCGGAAGGCGCCCTCGCGTTTGACGACAGATCGGCTGAAAAACTCAGAGCTATAAATGAAATAAGAAAGGCGGTTTCCGTTCCGCTATACACTTTTTCAAAGGTCCTTTCCGATTCCGAAACAGCAGGCGAAAAATGCGATGCGTTATTCGATTTTGCCGAGAAAATGAACGTAGGCAAAAATCTTTATAAGCTGTCGGCTGCAATGGAGAAAAACGGCGAAATTGAACTTGCGGCAGACGAGCGCAGATGTTATGATCTGTTCGTCAGCGTTTTAGATCAGATATATATGTCGGTGGGCGATGCAAAAGTGAACAGTGCAGAGTTTGAAAGCCTGTTCGACACAGCTGCTTCTGCCTGCGATATTGGCAGTATTCCGCAAAAGCTCGATGAAGTTATAATCGGCTCGGCAGACAGGATCCGTCCGAAATCTCCGAAAATAACTTTTATCATGGGCGCGAATTTCGGTGTTTTTCCGAAAGCACCGGGGCAAAATCCGCTTTTTACAAAGCCGGATCTCGATGCACTCGAGAGCGTCGGCTGTGGCATATCGGGCGACGGAATTGCCGAAAGCACCGATGAAAGATACTTGGTCTACACATTGCTTTGCAGTGCTTGCGACAAGCTTTATGTAAGCTATAGCGAAAATGATCTCGGCGGTCAGCCGCTTGAATGTTCGGAGATCGTTGAAATGCTCGGTATGTTTTTCGGAGAAAAATGCTATGTCAATTCACATGATCAAATCGAAAACGAATGTGATGCCAGGCGTAGTCTTTACCGAACCGACAGTTTGGATCACTCAGCAGTCATGAAGTTTGCAAATGACGGTGGCTCAATATCTAAATTCATAAAACCGCAGGAAAACGATTGCCGACTTTCTCAATCAACAGCCGAACGCTGTTTCGGCGACAGGATCACGCTTTCCGCTTCAAAAATAGATGTTTACCATCAGTGTCGTTTCAGATATTTGTGTCAGTATGTTTTAAAATTAAAGCCGCTCAAAAAAGCGGAAATAGATATTATGGAACGCGGCACGATCGTTCATTATGTTCTTGAAAAGACAGTAATAAAATATTCCGACGATCCGGTATCCGCTCTCGAACTCAGTGATGATCAGCTTCTTGCAGAGATACACGAGCTTGTGAATGAATGTGTTGAAGGGTATTCAAAGGGCAGACAATTTAATAAAACCGAGCTCTACTCTCAAGCCAAGCTGGAAAAGATGCTGGCACTTCTTGTGCGCCGTATTTTCACAGAGCTTTCAAATACAAAATTCAGGGTTATGCAAACCGAACTTACGATAGGCGATATCGGAGATAAAGAGGATCATGTTCCTGCGATTGAGGCCGACATCGGAAACGGCAGACGAATAGTTGTTGTCGGCGTTATCGACCGTGCAGATGTTTTCAAAAGCGAAAGAGGCGATTTTGTCCGTATAATCGACTATAAAACAGGCACAAAAACTCTTGAGCTTTCCGATGTAGTGAATGGCTGCAATATTCAAATGCTTTTGTATATGTCGGCGATTATTCGCTACATGAGAA
>CAVGWP010000029.1:14418-15077 GCA_963633095.1 bacterium
CGGTAAATCAGCTTTTCCCGCCGGTGTTTACTATTTGCCGGCAAAGTCGGAATATGTGTCTGCCGACAAAAATTCCGATTTAAAAACGCAAAAACAGCTTGATGATAAGCTCAGATGTGTGGGCATGACTGCTGACGATGAAGAAGTGATCAACGCGCTTGACGAAACTGAGGATAAGAGGTTTGTTCCCATAAAGTATAAAAAGGGCGTGCCCGATCCGGAAAAATCATTTAATGAGCATCAATTTGAACTGATTGCCGGTAAGATAGACGAAATAATTAAAAACATGGGCGATGGTCTGTTTTTCAATGACTTCAGAGCCGATCCTATCTGTCTCGATAAAAACCGAAAAACGGTCTGCGATTATTGCGATTATCGCGCAGTATGCGGAAGACAGCCTGATGAACCTCTCAAAACAGTCCGCCGCAGAAAGAACAGCGAAATTCTTTCAGAACTCGAGAAAGGGGAGTGATCAAGTGGAATTTACGGCAGAACAAAAAAATGCGCTTGCTGCGCGAGGCAGAGTGCTTGTTTCTGCGGCTGCAGGAAGCGGCAAAACCGCGGTTCTTGCAGAACGCGCTGTCAGATATATGACCGACAGCTCAGCACCTGTGGATGCCGACCGCTTGCTGATCGTAACCTCCACAAATGCGGCGGCA
>CAVGWP010000030.1:0-9067 GCA_963633095.1 bacterium
GTTGGAGTGACCGCGGGCGCTTCTACGCCTGCTGTTATAATTAAGGAGGTTTTAAACACTATGACGGAAATTTTGGAAAACACAGCAATCGAACAGGAAAATACTAAAACGGAGGAAACTGTGAAAGCCATCGATGATAATATGAGCTTTGAAGAGGCACTTGAAGTATCTCTTAACAATATGAATCACGATAAGCAGGTTGTCGGAACAGTTATCGCTGTCGGTCCGACAGAGGTTCAGGTAGATATCGGCAGAAAGCAGACCGGTATCATTCCGGCATCCGAGCTCTCAAATGACACATCCAAGAGCCCCGAGGAGCTTGTTAAGGTCGGCGACCAGCTCAACCTTATCATTATGAAGACTAACGATGTAGAGGGTATCATCACTCTTTCTAAGCGCCGTTATGACGCTGCAGCAGGCATGAGAGAGATTCTCGAAGCGAAAGACAGCGACAAGATCCTTACAGGCGAAGTTACCGCAGTAGTAAAGGGCGGTCTTACCGTTATCTCGAACGGTGTGAGAGTGTTTGTCCCTGCTTCTCATGCAACTCTTTCGAGAAAAGATCCGCTTGAGGATCTCGTAGGCAAAGAAGTTCAGTTCAAGGTTATCGATGTTCGCCGCGGCAGAAGCGTTATCGGTTCTATCCGCACAGTTCTTCGTGAGCAGCGCGAAGCAGCTCAGGAGAAGATCTGGAGCTCTATCAAAGTCGGCGATAAGTTCACAGGCGTTGTTAAGTCGCTCACATCCTACGGCGCATTTGTTGATATCGGTGGAGTTGACGGCATGATCCACATCACAGAGCTTTCCTGGAGCAAGATCAAGCATCCGTCCGAGGTTGTAAATGTCGGCGATACAGTCGAGGTATATGTTAAGGATATCGATACTGAGAAGAAAAAGATCTCTCTCGGCTTTAAGCGCGCTGAGGATAATCCGTGGGAGTTGCTCAAGGCTAAGTACAACGAGGGCGATGTCGTTGGTGTTAAGATCGTAAGTCTCACAACTTACGGCGCATTTGCAAATGTGATCCCCGGTATCGACGGTCTTATCCACATTTCGCAGATCGCAGACCGCAGAATCGAGAAGCCGCAGGATGTTCTCAAGGTAGGCGACGAGGTTCAGGCTAAGATCACAAAGATCGATTATGATGCAAAGAGAGTCAGCCTCTCGATCCGTGCTCTTATCGAGAACGAAACAGTTGCCGATAAGGAAGAAGTTGAAGATACTTCCGACGCGGAGGACGGAACAGTTATGTATTCCACAGACGACGCTGCACCCGCTGAGACAGAAGAATAATTCGTTTTCAGTAATGAGCCGAAAGCATTGACTTTCGGCTCATTTTTTGATATTATTGTATTATTGATTTCATTAGGGGAGAGAAGCGAATGAATTGGATAACAAGCATTGACAGAGCGGTCGTTGAGTTTATGTCCGGCACAATGAAATGCGGGTTTTTAGACGCGACAATGCCGTATGTCACACTGCTCGGAGAAGCGGGCATCTTTTGGATCATGTGCGCGCTTGTTTTTTTGTTTATACGCCGCTCAAGAAAGATAGGACTTGTCTGTGCTGTATCTATGTCAATGGACTTCATCTTTTGCAATCTTGTTATAAAAAATCTTGTTGCCCGAACGAGACCGGATATTTTATTTTGGAATCCCGCGCTGATTTTTATGCCGACCGACTATTCATTCCCGTCCGGTCACACCGCTATATCGTTTGCGGCGGCAGCAGCCATCTTCTCTCAAAATAAAAAGCTCGGTTCAGCAGCGTTTGCGCTCGCCGCTTTGGTCGGCTTTTCGAGGGTGTATTTGTGCGTGCACTGGCTTTCCGATGTGATTGCAGGCGCTCTTGTCGGAACTGCGTGTGCCGTTGCTGCATACTTCATTGTGAAATCGATCTGTAAGAATCGCGAGGCTAAAAACTGATTGTTTTGTATTGACTTAGAACAGCTCGCAATATATAATAAATATATCAATTAAGAAGAAGTGGTTTTGATGGAATACCTGCCTAGAACATGGGCTGAAATAGATATCGACCGTTTGCATCACAACTATAAAGTTATCCGCAATGCAATAGGCGATAAGGTGAAATATTATGCGATCGTCAAGGCGGACGCTTACGGTCACGGAGTTAAGTATGTTGTTCCCGAAATGGAGAATTTCGGGGTTGACGGTTTTGCCGTTTCAAATATCGAAGAGGCAATGCAGCTTCGTACTCTCGGCATTGAAAAGGATATTTTGATTCTCGGCTACACTCCGCCTCAGCTTGCAAAAGCGCTTGCGGATAATTCGATAACGCAAGCGTTGTTCGATTCCGAGTATGCTCATTCGCTTTCAAAAGAGGCGGTTCACGCAGGTGTCAAAGTCCGTGTCCATATCAAGATCGACACCGGCATGGGCAGAATCGGTTTTGTTCACAGAGACCGCGGCGACGATACGGCTGTTTGCGAAATCCGTGATGTTTGCTCGCTTCAGGGCATTATTCCCGAGGGCGCATTTATGCATTTTGCTTCATCCGATAAGGATGGCGATAAAACCGGTGAGTTCACAAGAGAGCAGTATGAGCTTTTCTGCGATATACTTGATAAGCTCAGAGAAATCGGTATTACTTTCAAAATAAAGCATTGCTGTAATTCCGCTGCAACGCTCGGCGACCCCGATTATTATATGGACGCTGTCCGCCCGGGTATAATTATGTACGGTATGGCGCCGTCGCCCGATTTTGAGGGCGTTGCGGATCTTCTGCCTGCAATGAAGCTTAAATCGGTCGTTTCAATGGTCAAAACCATTAAGAAGGGCGACTGCATAAGCTACGGCAGAACATTCACAGCAGAACACGAAATGAAAGTTGCAACTATTCCTGTCGGCTATGCCGACGGATATCCGAGGAACCTATCGAATCACGGGTATGTTTTGATCCACGGTCAAAAAGCTCCTATCGTCGGCAGAGTCTGCATGGATCAGATGATTGTTGATGTCAGCGGAATAGATGATGTTCACAGCGGAACTCAGGTAGTGCTTTTCGGCGAGGATGGGCTGCCGATCGAAGAATTTTCTGCTCTGTGCGGAACAATAAATTATGAAACAGTCTGTGTTGTCGGCAAAAGAGTTCCGAGAGTTTATATTAAAGACGGAAAAATAATCGGCCAGCTAAACTATGTTTACAACGGCAAATTATAAAGACGGAGGGGAATCAATGAAGCTTGAGAAATATTATGAGGATGCTCAAACACTCCATGTGAATTGTTGTGAGCCGAGGTCTTATTACATACCGTTCAAGTCAGAATCGGCGGCTCTGTCGGGCGACAGAACTCAGTCGAAGCGTTTTAAGCTGTTGTCCGGGCTTTGGAATTTTAAATATTTCGGCAGTGTTTATGATATTCCCGAGGATATTCTGAAAGCTCCGCTTTCCCCTGCCGACAGTACTTTGCCCGTGCCGTCCAACTGGCAGCTTTACGGCTATGATAACGCGCAGTACACAAATTTTCAGTATCCTATCCCTTATGATCCTCCTTATGTCCCGCTCGAAAATCCGTGCGGAGTCTATTCACGTGAGTTCACTGTGAACGACGATGGATCAAACAGAAAGTATATTGTTTTCGAGGGCGTAGACAGCTGTTTTTATCTCTATATCAACGGCGAATTTGTCGGCTACAGCCAGGTGTCCCACGCGATGAGTGAGTTTGATGTCACCGATTTTGTTAAAGAGGGCGTGAACAGAATCACAGTGATCGTCCTCAAATGGTGCGACGGCACATATCTTGAGGATCAGGATAAATTCCGCCTTTCGGGTATATTCAGAGATGTTTATATGCTCACAAGACCGAACGGACATTTGAAGGACTATATCGTCCGCACGGGCGTTGAAAGAACATATAAAAGCGCATGGATCGATGTTTTCGTTTCCGCCCCGACACCCGAGGACGCTGTGATAACGCTCATGGATCCCAAGGGAGCAACAGTTGAAACAGTGTCTCCCGAGCAAAACGGACAAGCTCGTATCGATGTCAGCGATCCGTTGCTCTGGTCGGCGGAGCTGCCCGATCTTTATACGCTGATTATCAGCTATAACGACGAGATCATCTGCGAAAAGGTCGGTCTTAAAGACCTTAAGATCGAAAACAGCGTCTTGAAGCTCAATGGAAGAGCAATAAAGCTTCGCGGCGTTAATCGCCATGACTCTTATCCCGACACAGGATATGCCTGCACCGAAAAGCAGATGCTTAGGGATCTTATGCTTATGAAAGCGAATAATATAAACGCTATTCGCACCTCTCATTATCCGAATGATCCGCGCTTTATGCAGATGTGCGATCGCTTCGGATTCTATGTTATCGATGAAGCTGATATGGAAAGCCACGGCGTGCCTGAGGCGTTCGGCGGAGACTATAAATATTTTGCCGAGCTTATCGATGATCCGTCTTGGAGTAAAGCGGTGTGCGACCGTTCGAGGCTTCTTGTTGAGCGCGATAAAAACCGCCCGTGCGTGCTTATGTGGTCGCTCGGAAACGAGTCCGGCTTCGGTTGCTGCATGAGAGACGCTATCAAGACTATCCGCAATATCGACAACACAAGACCTATCCACTATGAGGGCGCTTATTATGACGATAACAGCCTTTTTGATGATACAGGGCTCGATGTTGTCAGCAGAATGTACCCGACAATACAGCTTTGCAAGGACTATCTTGCCGACAGCCGCTGCGACAAACCGCTTGTACTTTGCGAATACTGTCACTCAATGGGCAACAGCCCGGGCGACTTGAAGAATTATTGGAATGTGATCGAAAGCGACGATAGGTTTATGGGTGCTTTTGTTTGGGAATGGTGCAACCATTCGTTCTCGCTTGGCAAAACTCCCGACGGCAGAGTCAAATACGGCTACGGCGGCGATTACGGCGACTCCGACCAGAACGACGGCAACTTCTGCGTTGACGGCATGGTCAACCCCGACAGAACGTCCACCCCGGCTTTGGCCGAGGTCAAGCATGTGCTTCAGCCTATCGGAATAAAGGAGATCGATGCTCAGAAAGGTCAGTTTGAGATAACAAATAAATTCGATTTTATTTTCCTTTCGAGATTCGATTGCCATTGGGAAATAACTCAAAACGGCAAAGTTGTCGATTCCGGAACTCTCGGCTCGCTTGCGCTTCCGCCCCACCGAGTTGAAAGAATCAGACTCAATTATAAAAACGATAGATTTTCCGGCATTTGCTTTGTAAGAATTTATTTCACACTCGCTTCGGACACTGCTTATGCAGACGCAGGTCACGAAGTTGCATTCGCCGAATTTCGTATCAATGCGGAAAACGAATTTGAATATATAGACCTTTCAGGCAAAGAGATCAGCTATCGTCAGGACGAAAAGCTGATAAGAGTTATCGGCAGCGGCTTTAAATATACTTTCAATAAGCTTAGCGGCTGCTTTGATGAGCTTTCGGTCAACGGCAGTTCGATCATAACCGAGCCTATGAAGTATAATATTATGCGTGCTCCCACCGATAACGATGTAAACATCAAGCGCGATTGGTTCTATCAGAAATATGATCAGGCATACACTCGGGTCTACGACTGCTCGATCGAAAAAGCAAACGGCTGTGTTTATATACTGTGCAGATCGTCTATGTGCTCGCGCGGAAGAAGGCCGATCCTGACTATCGACACTAAATGGACTGTCAGAGCGGATGGCGTTATCGAAAATGTTTCGTCTGTCGAGGTCGCACAGCACGCTCCGAGCCTGCCGAGATTCGGACTTATGCTTGTTATGCCGCAGAATTTCTCAACAGTTGAGTATTTCGGACTCGGCCCGGGTGAGAGCTATATTGATAAATGCCTTGCATCGCACACAGGCTTGTTCAGATCAAGCGTGCGCCGCATGATGTATGATTATATTCGTCCGCAGGAAACAGGAAACCGCCACAACACATATTGGGCGGCAGTCAGATCATCCTCCGGCGTCGGATTGCATTTCTCATTCACAAACGGTTTTGATTTTCAGGCTCTGCCGTATTCGTGGGACGAGCTTGCGGCGGCAAAGCACTCTTATGAACTTGAATCATCGGAAAAGACTGTCGTCTGCGCCGACTATATGCAGCGAGGAGTGGGCTCTAATTCGTGCGGCCCCGCACTCGATGAAAAGTATGAGATGCCGAAGAGATTTACTTATAAGATGACAATATCTCCGATAACCTCCAAGGATGATATGACAAAGAAGTGCTTCGAAAAATTTGCGTCTTCAAGCAATGGGAGAATTTGAGTATGGTCATTATAGGCAATGAGTGGGACGAGCTTTTGAAAGATCAGTTTGAAAGCGAATATTATCAAAAGCTGCGCGGATTCTTAAAGCTCGAGTATTCAACAAGAACGATATATCCGTCGATGTATGATATTTTTAATGCGCTGAAACTTACAGATTATAAAGATGTAAAGGCGGTCATACTTGGTCAGGATCCGTATCACGGAGAAGGACAGGCGCATGGACTGTGCTTTTCGGTAAAGCAGGGTATTAAGCCGCCTCCGTCGCTCATAAATATCTACAAGGAACAGCATGATGACCTCGGCGTCGATCAGTCGCCAGGCTGCGGCGATCTCACCAAATGGGCAAAACAGGGTGTATTGCTTCTTAACACCTCGCTCACAGTCCGCGCGGGCCTTGCAAATTCGCATCGCGGAATGGGATGGGAAAAGCTGACCGATCGTATCATTGAACTGCTCAACGATTCCGATAAGCCGATCGTGTTTTTGCTGTGGGGATCGCCTGCAAGAAAGAAAGCGGCGTTTATAACAAATCCCCGTCATTTGGTGCTTCAGGCGGCGCATCCGAGCCCGCTCTCGGCATACAACGGCTTTTTCGGCTGCAAACATTTTTCCAAAACCAATGATTTTCTTGTCAGCCACGGCAGAGAACCGATAGACTGGCAGCTATAGGAGGAGCAAAATGCAATATATTTTAGATTTCATTTGGACGCTGTTTTACGGTATTATCGAGGGTATAACCGAGTGGCTGCCGATCAGCAGCACAGGCCATCTTATCATCTTTGAAAGCTTCACAAAGCCTTCGTTCAGCGAGGCGTTTCTTGAGATGTTCCGCGTTGTTATCCAGCTCGGCGCGATCCTCGCTGTTGTGGTCATCTTCTGGAAGAAGATCTGGCCGTTCCATACCTCAAAGCACCTCGATACATACAGATACAAATCCAAAACATCGCTCACCGAGTTTGCAACAAAGTATTGCTACATGGATAAGATCATTCTTTGGCTCAAGATCCTTGTCGCTTGCCTGCCAGCAATTATAATCGGTCTGCCGTTTGACGATTGGATGAACGATCATCTCTACAATGAGTTCACCGTTGCGGCAACGCTTATCATCTACGGTGTGCTGTTCATTGTTGTTGAGAATTGGCGTAAAGGCAAAAAGCCTCGCATTAAGCGTGTTAATGATATTGACTTTAAAACAGCGGCTCTTATAGGCTGTTTTCAGGTGTTGTCGCTTGTTCCCGGAACATCGCGTTCGGGATCAACGATCCTCGGCGCAATAATCCTTTGCTGTTCGAGAACTGCCGCGGCGGAGTTTTCATTCCTGCTCGGTATTCCCGTTATGTTCGGCGCAAGCGGACTAAAAGCTGTCAAATTCCTTGCAGAGGGGAATGCTCTCAGCGTGTTTGAGTGGAGTATTCTGCTTTTCGGCATGATAGTCGCATTTGTCGTTTCCATGTTCACGATCAGCTTCCTTATGAACTTTGTTAAAAAGCACAATTTCAAGTGCTTCGGTTACTATCGTATCGCGCTCGGTATCCTGCTTTTAGCTCTCAGCGCATTTATAACCGTTTAAAACTATTCGCTTAAATTTATAAATATTGATTGAAATTCATAAGGCAATGTGTTAAAATAAATTAGATAAGTTTGTAAAGTGCTGTTTAGTCGGCGGAGAGGGTGTGCGTTTTTGAAAAGAGCAGTTGCTATTTTTCTGATCCTTGCGGTCTGCTTTTCTCTTGCGTCATGCTCGGATACCGAAAGCGGATCGCAGGTTGAATCCGCAACGCAGATAACTGAGACTCAACCTATCGGCACAGGTGTTATAAGGCTCGCATTTTCTGCTAACGATTCGCTTGATCCGTATTCAGCGCAAAGCAAGATCAACCGTCAGCTCACGTCGCTCATGTTTGATCCGCTTGTCAAGCTGGACAGCGGATTGAATCCGGTGCTTTGTCTTGCGCAAAGCGTCGAGAGCGAGGAAAACAATAAGCTGTGGCATATCTCGCTGAAAGACGCTTGCTTCTCTGACGGTACATCTGTTTCCGGCTCTGATGTCATAACATCTTATGAGCTTGCGAAGAAAACCGACAATTCAGTATATCCGTCTCAACTGTCAAATGTCAAGTCTATTGATGCGAGCGGTAGCACAGTCTCTTTTCAGCTCAGCGTTTCCGACCCTAATTTCATAAATTTACTTGATTTTCCGATAATAAAGAGCGGCAGCCGCAATCAAAAGAATCAGGATAAAAAAGAGCTTCCGCCTATCGGCTCGGGAAGATATGTCTATGAATATTCAAATGGGTCTTATAGCCTAAAGCCTAATGAAAAGTATTACGGCAACTTGCCTAAAAACAGTGTTGAGCTTGTAAATGTCCCCGATAACGACGCTTGGAAATATGCGATCCGCTCCGGGGAGGCGGATATCTATTATTCCGGCGATGATATTTATGATCTTCCGTCCTTCAGCGGAGGCACATCTCAGCCGCGGCACACCGATTTTATCTTTCTCAGCGTGTCCGACAGATCTGAAACTCTCGGATCAAAGCTTATCCGCAATGCTATCCACACTTATCTTGACCGCAGGCAGATAACCGAATCTGCTTTTTATACCTATGCTTATCCTGCTGTCAGCGTGTATCCCAACACAGTGGATTTTGCGAAGGGCACTGAGCAGGGCTTGTCTCCGAACGGAAATGTTAATTCATCGGCGGATTATCTTGCTCAGGCAGGCTATTCGAATAAAAACGAGCAGGGAATTTACCTTGATGAAAACGGTAAACAGCTCAGCTTAAAGCTGATTTATAATAAGTCGGATAAAA
>CAVGWP010000030.1:9077-15037 GCA_963633095.1 bacterium
GAATTTCTATCGAGTTGTCCGCCCTCAGCAGCGATGAATACCGCAAAAAGATAGTAGAAGAGGATTACGACCTGGCTCTTTGCGAGATGAAGCTGAACAAAAACCTTGATCTTTCTCCGGTGCTTCAGCTCACAAAGTATTCAGGTATAAAAGCCACCACAACAACCACTACGACTAAGGCGACAGAGCCTACATCTTCCGACGGTAAACCGACCGAGACAACAACCGCAAAATTCAACGCCGGTATCACAACTAAGCTTTTGTCGGCGTATAATGAATATTTAACCGGAAAAACAGATATATCCGAGTTTATCAATGAGTTTTATTCATCGCTTCCGGTTATTCCGATATGCTATCGCACAGGGCTCACAGGCTATTCGTCATCTATATTGAATGCCGCAGAATCCTCTGTGAGCGACGCATATCTTAATCTCGAAAACATTTCATCTAAATAAAACGAAAGGCGGAATATTAAATGATCAGCTATGAAACAAGATTCGGCAGGGTTGAAATCTCGAATGAGTATTTTTCCGAGCTCATCGGAAACGCAGTCACATCATGCTATGGTGTTTCTTCAATGGTTGCCACAAAGGGAGTTCAGTGGCTCAGATCTAAGCTTTCCAAAAAAGAGTATATCGACACGGGAATAGTCGTAAGAGGCAGTATCAATATGATCAATGTTGATTTGTTTATCTGCGTCACTTACGGTTTGAATATCAATGCAATATGCAACAGCATTTCGCACAAGGTCAAATACACTGTCGAGCAAGCAACAGGTATCCCTGTTAATAATGTCACAGTACATGTTGAATCCATGAAGGGCGAATAAGCATTTTTGAAAGGGTGTTTTTAAATTTGATTACAGGAAATTTGCTGCGCAGCGCGGTGATCTCCGGCGCAAATAATATTGCAAATAATAAGCAGCGTGTAGATGAGCTCAATGTATTTCCGGTGCCGGACGGCGATACCGGAACAAATATGACACTCACCATGTCCAATGCAGCCAAAGAACTTTCGGTTAAAAAGGATCTTCCGGTCGGCGATACTGCCAAAGTTGTTTCTTCGGCTTTGCTCAGAGGCGCAAGAGGAAATTCGGGCGTTATTCTTTCGCTTATTTTCCGCGGCTTTTCCAAGGGCCTTAAAGGTCTTGAAGAAGCAGGCGCTCAGGATATTGTCAATGCGCTTCAGGCAGGTGTTGCCGCAGCATACAAAGCTGTTATGAAGCCCACGGAGGGTACTATCCTCACGGTTTCCAAGGAAGCCGCAAACTCGGCGGACGAAGCTGTTAAAAACGGTGAAACAGACGCCGTTAAGGTATTTGAAGCCGCTGTTGAAGGCGCGAAGGTCGCGCTTGCCAAAACGCCGGAAATGCTGCCTGTTCTCAAAAAAGCAGGCGTTGTTGACGCCGGCGGACAAGGACTTGTCGTTATTTTTGAGGGTATGCTCAGCGTCTTCAGCGGCAACGGCAAGATAAAGCTTGAGGATGAAAAAGCTTCCGCTTCCGCTTCAAATGTTGTTTCTGCTGTGGCTGAAAACGAGGAAGAAATTAATTTCACATATTGTACAGAGTTTATCGTCAAGAGAGATTCCAAAAACAAGCGTGATCCGCTTCTTCTCCGATCTTATCTTGAAACTATCGGCGATTGCGTAGTTGTTGTTGACGATGAATCAATCATTAAGGTCCATGTCCATACCGATAACCCCGGCAATGCGCTTCAGGAAGGTCTGAAATTCGGTCAGCTCACAAATCTCAAGATCGAGAATATGCGTGAGCAGCATGAAAATGCTAAGGCAAACGCAGGCATTGAAGAGAAAGTAAATTCGGACGAAAACGGCGAATACACACCTGCAGCACCCGAAAATGAGTATGGCTTTGTTGCTGTTGCCGCAGGTGACGGACTGAACACGCTTTTTACCGACCTCGGTGCAGATAATGTTGTCAGCGGCGGTCAGACAATGAACCCCTCTACAGATGACATATTAAGAGCAGTCGAGCTTACTCCTGCAAAGAATGTCTTTGTTCTGCCGAACAATAAAAACATAATCATGTCATCAGAGCAGGCGGCGAGACTTGCCACACGCAATGTTATCGTGCTTCAGACAAAGTCTATCCCGATGGGAATCAGCGCTATGCTTGCATTTGATCCCGACACAGGCGTTTCCGAAAATGCTAAGGAAATGCAGGCTCAGGCTGATAAAGTCAGCACTGGCCTTATCACTTTTGCCGCAAGGAACTCCGATTTCGACGGCTTTAAGATCAAGGAAGGCGAAGTCCTTGCGCTTAAAAACGGTAAGCTTTCTTTTGTTGAAAAGGATGTCGAGAAAGCCGCTGTTAAAATGGTCAAGAGCCTCGCAGGTAAGGACAGCCAGTTTGTAACTCTGATCTACGGTGAGGATGTCACAGAGGAGAGCGCAGAAAGCGTTAAAGCTGCTGTTGAAGCAAAGCTGCCGAGCGCAGAGGTAACACTTATTCCCGGCGGTCAACCGGTGTATTACTACATTATTTCGGTGGAATAATGGATATTTATAAAACCGGACTTTCCGCTTTAAGCGGGATCGGCGAAAAGAGAGAAAAACTATTTTCAAAATTGGGCGTCGGCAGTGTCGGCGCCCTTTTGGAGTTTTATCCGCGAGCCTATGAGGATTGGAGCACCTGTTTTAGTGCTTCGTCTGTTCCTGTCGATACGCGTTGCTGTATCAAAGCAACCGTTGCGACCGCAGTTCATGAACGGCGCATCAGAAAGGGTATGACGATTTTCGACTTCACGGTAACAGATGGTTTTTCAAAACTCAAGGTGGTCATTTTCAATAATAAATATCTTGCCGCAAAAGTAAGGCAGGACGATGAGATCCTGCTTTTAGGTAAGGTGACGATGAATAAAAGCCGCAGAGAAATTATAAATCCTCAGATCGAGCCCGCTTTGAGCGATAAGATCCGCCCGATATACCGTCAAACCGAGGGGCTTAACTCAAAAGCGATAGAAAAGGCGGTCGCAAATGCGATCAAGCTCGCGGGAGACGAGCTTATTGACCCTCTGAGCGACTCTGTAAGAGAAAAATTCGGCTTGTGTCACAGAAGATTTGCGGTTGAGAGGGTTCATTTCCCGAAATCACAAAATGATATATCGGTTGCGAGAAATCGTCTTATTTTTGAAGAATTACTCGTTTTTTCGCTCGCTATGTCGAAATTGCGCCGCAGGTCGCGCTCGGATTTTGCCCCTGTTATAGCCAAAGACTATACAGGCGAGTTTATAAAATCACTTCCATATGAACTGACAAATGCGCAGAAAAAAGCGGTTTTTGACGCCGTTTGCGATATGAATAAAGCTCAGCCGATGAATCGGCTTTTGCAGGGTGATGTCGGCTCAGGCAAAACAGCGGTCGCCGCCGCATTGATGTACAGCTGCGCCAAAAACGGTTTTCAGTGCGCTCTTATGGCACCGACCGAAGTGCTCGCATCGCAGCACTATTCATCGATCTCGTCGCTTATGGCGGGAAGCGGCTTGAAAATAGTTCTGCTTTCGGGTTCGGCAACAAAAAAGCAAAAGCAGAACATCGGCGATATGCTCAAAAACGGAGAGATAGACATTGCCATAGGCACTCACGCGCTTATCCAATCAGGCGTTGAGTTTAAGTCGCTCGGACTTGTCATAACCGACGAACAGCATCGCTTCGGCGTTAAACAGCGCGCAGCACTTGAGCAAAAGGGAACACACCCTCATGTCTATGTCATGTCGGCAACACCTATCCCGAGGACTCTCGCTATGATGATCTACGGCGATCTTGATATATCCGTTCTCGATGAACTTCCTAAAGGCAGACAGCCGATAGAAACCTATTGCGTCAATTCGTCATTTAATAAGCGTGTTTACAATTATATAAAAAAGCATTTGAACGAAGGCAGACAGGGGTATATCGTTTGTCCGCTTATAGATGAAGACGATGAAAGTGAGCTTTCGTCGGCAGTGTCGTTTTATAAAAAGCTGTCGTCGGGCGAGTTTTCGGATTATAAGGTCGGACTTCTCACAGGCAGAATGAAAAACGATGAGAAAAACGCCGTTATGTCTGCTTTTCAGCGCGGTGATATTCAGCTTCTCATCTCAACGACCGTTATCGAAGTCGGCGTCGATGTTCCGAATGCTGTGATAATGGTCATAGAAAACGCCGAGCGATTTGGTCTTTCCGCACTTCATCAGCTTCGCGGAAGAGTAGGAAGAGGAAAGTATAAATCGACTTGTATTCTCATTTCCGATTCGGATAACGAGACATCTAAAAAACGCCTTAAAATCATGTGCGACACGCAGGACGGTTTTAAAATCGCAGATGAGGACCTTAAAATGCGAGGTCCCGGCGACTTTTTCGGTTCTCGTCAGCACGGTTTGCCGGAGTTTAAGATAGCCGATATTTTATCCGATATGAAAGTGCTGAGAGCTGCAAGAACGGCGGCTGACGATATACTCAAATCAGATCCCGATCTTTCATCGACTGAAAACAGCAGATTAAATGTTCTTGT
This sequence comes from bacterium, assembly GCA_963633095.1. GTDB lineage: Bacteria > Bacillota > Clostridia > Oscillospirales > Acutalibacteraceae > RUG14109. Next base: position 13,591 of record CAVGWP010000030.1, read on the forward strand.
TAAAAGAATGTTTCCCGATAATATTGTATCATAATTTAAAATAAATCTAAAATAGTACTTGAAATAAAGCGTGTTTTTTGATATAATCTAATCATAATGTTTTTGGAGGTTCACTATGTTACAGAAATTAATGGCTGCTCAGTCAGGCGGTCAGCAATGGTGGGTACTTATCATATATGTCGTCATCATCGGTGCGGCTATGTATTTTATCCTTATCAGACCGCAGAGAAAAAAGCAGAAAGAAGAAAAGAAGCTGCTTGACGCTACTCAGATCGGCGACGAGATCCTCACTATCGGCGGTATCTACGGCAAGATCGTGGCCGTCAAGGAGGAGTCGTATATTATTGAGACCGGTCCCGACAGAGCAAGGATCCGTGTTGCTAAGTGGGCAATGCAGCAGAACTTCACAGAGCATGCTGTTCCCGATGAAGTAAAACCCAAAAAAGAGAAGAAGAGCAAGCCCACAGAAAAATAAGTTCTTTTTTTAAAGTGGCGGGCATACCTTTTTATCAGAACGATAAGAGGTGTGCAATATGAACGAATCGGGAGTTTATGCGAAAAATACATTGAAAGCTTACGGCTTTGGTATATTGGCGGCAATTATAGCCACAGCGACATTTGTGCTGATATTCGCGTTTATCCTAACATGTGTCGATTTGTCGGATAGCGCGGCGGCTGTGTTGTCGGTGGGAGCGATAGCACTTGGCTGTGTTGTCGGCGGTATTGTTACAGCAAAGCTAAACGGTAAAAGCGGGCTTTTGTGCGGTGCTGTTTGCGGATTGCTCGTCTTTGTGCTGACTCTTTTGATTTCGCTCATATTTAATTTCAGTTCATTTTCCGCGATGACCGCGATCAAAGCAGTCTGTTCGGTAGTATGCGGCAGTCTCGGCGGCGTCCTCGGAGTTAATTTTAAAGCAAAAAGAAAAATAATCTGAAAGGAAGATTTTTTATGAAACACATTAAGACTCTTAATAAGACAAACCTCAAAAAAACAGCAGCAAAAGGCGGTTGCAGCGAATGCCAGACTTCCTGCCAGTCTGCTTGCAAGACTTCCTGCACAGTCGCTAACCAGAAGTGCGAGAAGTAAGATTTTAATATAACTTTAGAAACAAACAGCGCGGGCGTGTTTCGTCCGCCTGTTTTGCTGTATATTTTAAAAGCTGGGAAGATTAAATGATACATAAATACACACTAAACGGCTACAATATTGTTTTGGATGTTTGCAGCGGTGCTGTTCATGTTTTTGATGACCTTTGCTATGATCTCGTAGATTACACAAGCGAAAATATGACTGAGAAGTGCCCTGATGAAGCGTATAGTGCACTGAGCAAATATTCGAAGCAGGATATTGATGAAGCGTATAGCGAGCTTTACTCGCTTTTTAAGGACGGCACACTTCATTCTGTTGACGACTATGAGCAGTTCAAGGGCAAGATTGCGCCTGCAC
>CAVGWP010000031.1:0-13805 GCA_963633095.1 bacterium
ACTTCCCTTTTATCAGCTGTTATTGCGGTTATATCAAGATCGTCAGTGCCTATCATGAAGTCCTCATGTATGATAGATGTGTTGCAACCCATTTCACGGCACTGCTCGAGAGTGTATTTATCGAAATTCTCAATACACTCCGCAAATCCTTCACCGAGAGCGAGATGACAAGCGGCGTTTTCATCAAACAGTGTATTATAGAATATAAGTCCGCTCTCGCTTATCGGCGAATGATAAGGCACAAGCGCACATTCGCCGAGAAAAGCCGCGCCTTCGTCCATTTTTATAAGCTCACAAAGGAGTTGTTCGTTTTTCTCGGCATGGACTTCAACAGCCTTGCCGTTTTCAAAGCGAACAGAAAAATTCTCGATTAACTCACCTCGGAACGAAAGCGGCTTGCTCGAATATACGATCCCCTCGGCTTCACCGCGCTTAGGAGTTATAAACACCTCTTCGGACGGGATATTGGGGTTATATTCGACTCCGCCGAGAGTTTTCTCTCTGCCGCCTAAGAACCTTGCATTATCCATCATGCCGACTGTGAGATCGGTTCCGTTGGATGCGGAATATTTAAGCTTTTTGATTTTAAGGCTGTTAAGATAATCGCATCTGCTTTTAAGATCGCGATTATGCTCCTCCCATGAGGACACAGGATCGTCTGTTATGCGGGATGTAAACAAAATCGACTCCCACAGCTTTTCGACAGCAGCGGAAACACGAAGCTCAGGAAACATTTTCTTAGCCCATTTCTTGCTTGCGACCGCGGCAATACACCACTGATATTTATTGTCCATTTTATCACGAAACGGCTTGATGATCTTATATCTTGCGCGCGACGCTTCGGAATACTTCTGCTGGTCGATCCCTTTCATACCGTCAGGGTCTTCGGATAAAAGATAGATAGAAGCCGGCAATGCTTCAAGGCGGTGCTTCAGTCTTTCGACCTCCCAATTTTCGACCTTGGACATGGTTTCAAGACTGCGGTAATTGACATTCACCTTGTCGAGCGGCTGATAGCTCCACTCGACCGTTACCTTGGCTGCACCAAGCCTATAGCACTCCTCACAGACCATTTTAACAAACTCAGGCTGATCGAGCTCGGCATAAACAAGCACTTCCTGCCCCTTTTGGACATTGGCGCCTGTTTTAGCGATAAGCTTTGCATACTTTCTCAATACGGTTTTCTTCAAAATAATCCTTCCTTATCTCTAAGCTGATAACGCTTTTTCCGCACAAAAGACTCCGCCCCCGCAAAAGCGGGTACGAAGCCTTTTAAATTATTATGGTTTTCAATCGCTCTTTGCAGTCGTTTCTGCGGCTTTTGTTTCAAAAGGCTTTGTTTGTGTGACCTTTGTTTGCGATTGTGGTTGCCTGGTTGTTGTCTCTGCTGCTTTCGTTGTAGTCGGCACAGCAGTAGTGGCAGCAGTCTGCGTCTGAGTCGTCGGAGGTTGAGTGTTTGAGTCGCTGTTTTGGCTCTGTGTACTTCGCTTAACCGTTTGCTCCTCAGTCTTACTCTGCGTCGCATATGTCGCAGGAGCAGCTGTTTTAGCCTCGGTCGGTTTAGTGGTTTCACCGACTATTTCAGGGTGCTCGTTCGGGTGCGGGTTCTCTGTGCCAAGATAATCATACCACGCCTGCGGATAGATCGGGTCAGGGTTGTTGACCGCTTCAGAGACATTGACTGTTTCGCTTTCGCCGCTGCGAACTCTCCTTGCTATGACTATAAAACGAGCGTTGTCGAACTCATAGGTGCAGGTTTGGAGCGTCAGTATCTCGTCTGACTTATCCACTTGAACGCCTGTGTTGATAATAGAGCGTTTTTTGCACTCATTCACCCAATATAAGAACTGCTCATCGGATGTGAAGTCTGTCTTACGATAGTCGAAAACATAGCCGTTATCCTCATTCGGATCTGCATTGGTTATCATAACGGAGAATATCTTCCACTTACCGTCGCGATAGAGCGTATCAAATGTGAGTGTCGGGTGCTGTTTATAATAATCAAGATCACGGTAATGAAGAAGCTGGCTGAACATTGTGCTGTCGTCCTTCATGTTGTGACCGTAGAGCGTGATGTTCTTGCTTTCGGTCATATAGCCGAGATTGTTCTTGCGGTCGGCGTAAATCGTGCCGTAGCGGCTGTACTCCCCATTGAAGTCGGTGCGAAGATAATAATCGTCGCTGCCTTTCATTTTATCGGTTCTGACAACCGGATAGTTGATATTTGTGCCGTCAACCGTGATCCAACCGACAAGATCGTTATTCTCGGCATAAAGCTCCGCAAATTTCGGATTCATCACAGATGAGGAATATGCTCCGTCATCCGACTTGAGCTTGCCTCTGAGATCATCGGTGAGACTTGCATTGAAAAACGGCTCGATATAATACGGAATAACAATACAAAGCATTGAAATAAAAACGATGAGCGCAATAAGAAAGATGATCTTTCTTATGACCTCCGGCGCTTTATCCCCTTTCCATGGGATAAGATAGCGCATAAGGCGGACAAACCAATTACCGCGCCTTTTTCCGACAACGGTTTTACTTTGCTGTTCAATTTCGGATATATCGGGCAGATCGTTGATATTTTTCATAATATCATCATACAATCCGCTGTAATCCTTTTCGCTCATCATTATCACCTCGCTTTGCATTTTACTCTATTTTAGCATAAAAGATTATTCAATTCAATTAACTTTTCACAAACTTATGATATTTAATAAAAAATTCATAATCATCAAGATACATTCTTATCAGGTTAAACGCTTCCAAAGCCGCGCACCTGCGGATATACTGCCGCTCGCGGTAGCCGCCGAAATGACATTCGGCGACCCTGTCTCCTTTTTCGGTGCTTATTGCGACATAAACAAGACCGATAGGTTTATTGGTTCCGTCGCTCTCAGGGCCTGCGATACCCGAAACGCCGATGCCGATATCCGCACCGGATCTAAGGCGCACGCCATGCGCCATTTGGCAGGCTGTTTCGGCAGACACTGCACCGAGCGTATTAAGCGTTGTTTCGCTGACTCCGAGCAATGATACCTTAGCTTCGTTTGAGTATGTAACGACGCCCATATTATAGACCTTCGACGCACCCGCGACCTCGGTTATCATTTCACCGATCATACCGCCTGTACAGGATTCCGCTGTCGCAACAGTCCTACCGTGTTGTCTGAGCAGCTCGACTGCGCGAAAGTTCAAGTCGCCGCAATCAACGCCGTAGATATAGCCGCCGAGCAGCTTTTTTACCCGCTCGACCATCTCAAAACACTTTTCATCAGCTATTTCAGCTGTTTCAGCTTTGGAGGAAACGCGCAGATACATCTCGCCGTCTCCCGCATAAGGAGAAAGTGTCGGGTCTTCGCTCATCAAAAGGTCGCCCATCACTTCGTCTACCTTCGACTCGCCAAGTCCATAGACTCTGATAAAGTGCGAACGAAGAACGCCGCTCGAATACTTCGACAGAAACGGCAATGCATAGGTGTCGAACATATGCTTCATTTCTTTAGGCGGACCGGGAAGCAGCAAAACTGCGCCTTTTTCGGTATCGATAGCGCAGCCCGGTGCTGTACCTAAATCGTTCGGGAAAACAGTCGCGTCTGACGGCAGCATTGCCTGACGAAAATTATTCTCGGTGGGCTTTATGCCGATACGGTCATGATACTCTTTTATACTTTTGACATATTCGTCATACAGCACTCTTTTCCTGCCTGTGACAAAGCAGGCGGTCTGCATTGTTATATCGTCCTTAGTCGGACCGAGTCCGCCTGTTATAACGACTATATCGCTTCGCTCCACTGCGGTTTTTATGCAGTCAGTCAGTCTTTTCGGGTTGTCGCCCACGGTGTCGTGATAAAAGACATCTATACCGAGCATCGACAGATTTTCGGCTATATAGCTTGAGTTGGTGTTGATGACATCGCCGAGCAGCAGCTCGGTTCCGACACAGATTATTTCAGCGTTCAAAATATATCCGACCTTTCTTTTTACTCTCGGAATATCTTTTCAAAAACGGTGTTTTCTATCGCCTTTTCGACCATTTCATCACATTTATCGAATTTTTCGGCTTTCACGACCGCTTCAAGCTGAGGCTTTGTTCTCGGGTGCTTCGGCGTGAACACTGTGCAGCAATCTTCATAAGGCAAAATAGATGTTTCAAATGTGCCGATCTTGCGGGATATTGCAACAATCTCTTCCTTATCCATACCTATAAGCGGACGGAATACAGGCAAGGGCGACGCGTCCTCTGTCACATAGATCGCTTTCATTGTCTGGCTTGCGACCTGACCTATGCTTTCGCCTGTTATAAGCGCATCGCATTTATTGTGTATCGCAAGTCTGCCTGCGATCTTCATCATATAGCGGCGCATAATAATTGTTGTGAGATCATCGGGGCAATGACGCGCTATATTTTCCTGAATCTCGGTGAACGGGACATAGGCGAAGTTTATCGGGCCCGAATAACGGCTGACAAGACGAAGAAGCTCCTTGACCTTCATCTCAGCGCGTTTACCTGTGTAGGGCGGGCTTGCGAAGTGTATTGCTGTGAGTCTGATCCCGCGCTTTGCCATCATATAAGCCGCAACAGGCGAATCGATACCGCCTGAGATCAGAACAGCGGCATCCCCTCCCGTGCCGACAGGCATTCCGCCTGCACCGGGAATCTGATTTGCATGGATATATGCGCCGAAATCGCGGATCTCGACGGTGACTGTTACATCGGGATTATGAACATCGACTTTAAGGTTTTTGAAGTTTCTCAAAAGGCAGGCGCCGGTTTCGCGGCAGATCTCCGGAGATTTAAGCGGAAAAGCTTTATCCGAACGCTTCGCTTCAACCTTAAAGGTCTTAACATTCTCTAAAGTTTCTTTAAGATATTCGGGAGCGGCTTTGAGCACAGCATCCATTGTTTTTTCAACGCAAGCCGCAACCGAAAACGCGGCAATGCCAAACACACGGCTGATCCTCTCTGCCGCTTCATCCATATCATAATCATCATCCTGCGGTTCGACATATATCGTAGACTGAGCACGCCTCACCTCAACGTTGCCGAGACCGTAAAGTGCGTGTCTGATATTTTTCACAAGAACGCTCTCAAAGCTGGATTTATTAAGCCCTTTTAAAGCGATCTCACCGTTTTTTATTAATATAACCTTTTTCATTTTCCCATTCCTTTCATTCCTGCTCTGATAAGCACCTTTTGCGCTGCTCTGACAGCGTTTACAAGCTCGTCCGCCTCACTCGGATTTGAGTTTTTGGAAAAGCTCAGCCTTATAACGCTGTCCGCTCTGCGCTTATCGTAGCCGAGGGCTGTCATAACATGAGAGAGCTTGCCTTTAGAGCAGGCACTGCCTGACGAAACATATATCTCCCTGTCTTCAAGAAAGTGCAATAATGTTTCGCTTTTTATGCCGCAGACCGACACACTTAGCACATAATCGCTTGAATTTACGGGAGAGTTGATGATAACATCGGGAAGCTGTGACAGCTTATAGCAAAGACTGTCTTTGACTTCTTTTGCGCGCCTTGCATTTTCGACAGAATCGCCGAAATCGGATATTGCTTCATCAAACCCTGCTATAAGCAATGTCGGCTCGGTGCCGGGTCGAAAGCCTTTTTGCTGAAGTCCTCCGAAAAGGTGCTGACGAATATTCACGCCCTTTCTGCAATACAGAAAACCGATACCTTTAGGACCGTGGATCTTATGCGCACTCGCTGTGAGAAGGTCGATTCCCCATTTTTCGGGCTCGATATTATACTTGCAGAAGCTCTGAGTTGCATCACAATGTAAAAGAGCGTCAGAGCCTTTTGCTTTAATAACGCTTTTCACACGGTCGATCGGCAATATCGCGCCTGTTTCGTTGTTGATATGCATGACGCTTACAAGGATCGTGTCATTATCGATCGCGTCTTCAAATCTAGAGATCGGAATATTCCCGCTTTCATCGGGTGTTAAATATGTAACCGAGAAGCCTTCTTTTTCGAGAACGCGCATCGGCTCTAAAACGGCAGAATGTTCAAAGGCAGTCGTCACGATCTTGTTGCCCCTTCTGCTCATTGCGTGCGCCGCACCGAATATTGCGGTGTTGTCGGACTCTGTGCCGCCCGATGTGAAGATGATCTCATCGGGTGTGCATTTCAGCTTTTTTGCAATGTTCGCACACGTTGATGTTACTATTTTCTCAGCGTTTATTCCGAGGTCATAAAGCGCGGACGGGTTGCCGAAATTGTCCATCTCTTTGATCATTCGGTTTTTAACATTTTCAGATAGCTGTGTTGTTGCAGCGTTGTCAAAATAAATCAATTATAATTGCTCCTTTTTTAAAACACCTTTCATTATACTATATCAAAGGAATCTAATCAAGCACTAATTCTCTGATACAAGAGGTATGAACGAGCCGCAGTCGGTGAGTTTGCCGCTGCCTATGCAAACAGCGTTGACCCTGTGCGATAACAAGAAATCGCTTATTTTAAGATAATCGCGATGGGTCTTTATATCTCCGAAGAAAAGAGCTGTTGATGTATCGATCATTCCGCCGCAGCCGCCGATAAAACCGTTTTTATAGCCGCTGAGCACTATGTCTTCATCGCAGATCAAAAGCGCGTCGATATCAGATTTTTCGCAGCTTTCGGCTATCGTGCGGTCGGTCGTTATAACAGCATCCTTTGCGATCGGGAAAACCGAACATTTTGAATATCCCTGCTTGGTTTTTATTATTTGAAACGAATGATCCCGAAGGTAAGCCAACAGCTCAGTAGATACTGTTTTCGGGTTTAGTATTGCGGTTTTCCCGAACACCACGGCATTTAAAAGAGAGTCGTCCGGATAGCTGCCCGACATCTGCTCTTTTAAGACAATGACATTGAAGCCGAGAGCAGACAGTTTATGCGCGAGTGTATGCTGTTCTGCCGCGACAAAGACAGTTCCGCCGCCGACGCAGCAGATGTTCACATCCGCATGAGAAGATATCGGCGAGCCGATATTAAAATTATCGTTTATTCTTATTAAATCCGCATTTTCTATGTACGGCGCGGCGGAGCTTACCGCAGCGACCGTTACACGGCTTTTTGGAAGCAGTGCATTTTCTAAAAGCATATTTTCTCCTTAATCTCTTGAGAGTGCATCGACAGGCTTGAGCCTTGCCGCGATACCTGCGGGATACGCGCCGAAGATCGCGCCTGCCGCCGCAGAACAAACCGCGCACAAAACGACAGCACCGAGATCAACAGACGCCGACCCGAGCAGAAGCTTGCCCGCCGCAAGACTGATAACAGCTCCGAACGCACTTCCGATTATACCGCCGACAAGAGAAATAGTCAATGCTTCAAAAATAAATTCAAGCAGTATCAAGCCTGTTGAAGCGCCGATAGCTTTTTTAATTCCGATCTCGGCTGTTCGTTCGCTGACAGACGAGAGCATAACTGTCATTATCGAAAGACCCGACACTACAAGCGACACTGCGGCGATAAGCGTCAGAACCAATGTCACGATCGACATCATTCTGCTGAGTGTTTCGCGCTGCGACGACATATTTTCAACCGTTACATCGGTCTGACGAATCTCGAAGGCTGTCTCTATATTTTTGCAGACCGTTTCGGTATCGCTGCTGTCTGAGCGCACGGCGATCCAATCAAATCCGCTTTCCGCAACGCAGGTGTAGGGCAGATAGACAAAATACGGTGCAAGAGTGCCCGATACGCTTTTCAAAATGCCGCTTTCAGCTTCGCATATCCCGACTATCTCGCAGTTTACATAGCCTTTATCGAGAGAGACGTTGATATACTGTCCGACAGAATTATCGGTTTTGAACAGAGTCTTTGATAATGTTTTATCTATAACGCAGACGCTTTTTCGGCACTGTGTGTCTGCTCTGCCGATCGCTCTGCCGTAAACTGTTTTGGCGGAGATAACAGCATCGGCATTTTCGTTTATACCCCAAACATAAGCGCGCTCGGGGTCTGTATCGGCATTTTCCGCCGCAACGGTGCCGTAACCGCCTGATACGGGAGTGACGGTGCTGACACCGAAAACGCTTTTTGCAACTTCAAGCTCATCGTCTCCGAGCAGCTTATCGGAACTGACCGAAATTCCTCTGAGTCCCATACTGTCGAGCTCGCTGTTGACGGCTTGCCCGCCGATACTGCCGAGCGATGATATCATCATAACAGACGCGGCGGACACTGCAATGCCGAGGATTGACAGCGCCGTGCGAAGTTTTTTTGCCCAAAAGCCCTTGAGAGACATTTTAATGATTGCAAGCATTACTGCACCGCCCCGACCGAAACGCTGAGAGTGTCGGCTTTATTTTGCACGCTGTTTATATCTTTGATGACCTTTTCGCCGATATTTAGTCCGCTTTTTATATAAAGCTCCGAGCCAATGTAATCTGTTTTGACAGTGCGGCGGTCGGCACTGCTGCCGTTTACTACATAGACATACTCGCCCGACGAATCCGAAGCGACTGCCGACTGCGGCACTGTTACGGCGTTGTCGTCACTGCCGACGGAGATCTTTGCTTTGACTGTGAAATTAGGCTTTAGATTATTATCCGGCTCATCCAGCGATATGCCGACCGCAACAAAAACAGCGGCGTTTTGCGCCGACTGCGCTTCTGCGCCTATGGTTTCGATTTTGCCTTTGTATTCTCTGCCTTTAAAGCCGCTGCCTGTTATGCTGACAGTCTGCCCTTTTTTTATTTTGGAGATGTCTGTTTCGGCGACATTGACTGCCGCGCTGAGAGTATCGGTGTCGATATACGATATAAGGTTCTGACCTGCTGCGACGCCTGAGCTTATATCGAATATTTCGCTGACAGTACCGTCATACTCAGCGGTGATTTTTGAGCCGTCCACTGTTTTCATAATTACATCGCCCGATTTTACATAATCACCGGCACGCACGCAGATATCGGAAACGGCAAGGTCGGTTTTCGATGTCTGTATAAGCGGCTCACCCTTGATTATAACGCCGCTTGCATACACATATTCTCCGACACTGCGGCTTTGCGCTATCGCAATGCTTACATTTACAGGCGCTGTTGCCGCCGACACGGCGACAGCACCGCAAAACACCGCAAACATATATAAAAACAGCCATATTTTCCGTTTCTGCGTCATCATTATTCTCTCCGTTTTCATAAAATCTTAATGTTCATCGGATTTATTTTAAACGGATTTTTTGCTAATATTACACGCGAAAACATAAAAAAGTCCGCGCTTTGAAAAAACAAAACGCGGAGACGATAATTCAGTTTATACACGCTTCATAAGCGCGGCGGATCGTTCGGATGCCGACGACCTCGATCGAATTTTTTAAATTATCGGGCAAGTCTTTGACATTGTGGATCGGGATAACGCACCTTTCAAATCCGAGCCTTGCCGCTTCACTAACGCGCTGAACGGCATTTGTTACCGCTCTGACCTCGCCCGCAAGGCCAAGCTCGCCGAACACGACTGTTTTTTCATTCACAACTTCGTCTTTCAGACTTGAAATGAGTGCTATTGCAGCAGGAAGATCCGCCGCAGGTTCATCCGGTCTCAAGCCGCCTGCGACATTCAAATACACATCCGAGCCTGAGAAGATATATCCGCCCCGTTTTTCAAGCACCGCAAGAATAAGGCTCATTCGATTATAGTCGAAGCCGTTTGAAGTTCGGCGCGGATTGCCGAACGGAGATGACGCCGCAAGTCCCTGCACCTCCGCGAGGATCGGGCGGCTTCCCTCCATAACACAGGCAACGCAGGTGCCCGAAACATTTTTCGGTCTGCCGCTTATCAAAACGCCCGACGGATTTTCGATCTGCGACATACCGCGATCGGTCATTTCGAACATACCGATCTCATTTGTCGAACCGAATCTGTTTTTGACAGCTCTCAAAATTCTGCACGAAAGGCTTTTTTCTCCCTCAAAATAAAGCACTGCGTCGACAATATGTTCAAGCACCTTAGGACCTGCAATAGCGCCGTCTTTATTGACATGCCCGACTATTATGACCGGAATTTCAAGGTCCTTTGCTGTGCGTAAAAACAGGTTTGTACATTCTCTCACCTGAGTTAAACTGCCTGGAACGGAACTAAGCTCTGGCAGGCTCATTGTCTGAATAGAATCGATTATAACAACACCGGGGCGCTCCGATTCGATATACGACGCTACTGCCTCGGCGTTATTGCCTGTCATAACAAGGAGATTATCCGAATGAACGCCGAGCCTGTCCGCTCTGAGCTTTATTTGCCGTTTCGATTCCTCGCCCGACACATACAGCACTTCGTGCTCGCGGCAGATATACTCACAGATCTGGAGCAGTATTGTTGATTTTCCGATGCCCGGGTCGCCCGACAAAAGCACAAGCGAGCCCTTGACGATACCGCCTCCGAGGACGCGGTCGAGCTCACTGAGCCCTGTTTTATAACGGCATTCCTCCGCTGTGCTGATATTGCCGATCGGGTCTGCCGAAATGCCCTGCGCCTGATACGGCACCTTGCCTGCCGACTTCACGGCAGGCACAGTGAGCCGTTCTTCAAATGTATTGAACTCGCCGCAATCGGGACATCTGCCCTGCCATTTAACAGATTCTGCGCCGCAGTTTGAGCAAACATAGACGGTTTTCGACTTAGCCATTTAATTTTTCCTTTCATTTCAAGACTGAATTTTCAACGATCACGCCGCACATGACCGCAAAGCAGATCTTCTTTTGATATTCCCTCTTTTTAAGGTTCGACAGCTCATCAGCGTTAGACAAAAAACCGCATTCGACAAGAACCGCCGGTTTTGTGCAATGATACAGCAGATATATACTCTTTCCGCTCAGCTTAGCTTCTCTGCTGTTTTCGGGCTGCATTAGCTGTTTGACATTCTTTTGAACAGCCTGCGCTATAAGCTTTGAGCGTTCGTTCAGTCTGCCGTAGAAAACCTGCGTTCCGCGGTATTTCGACTGACTGAACTTATTTTGATGAAAGCTTACGAGCAGCTCGGCGTCGGTATCGTTTATCATGGAAAGGCGATTCTTTATGTCGCTTACCTTTTTCTTTCGGATAGTGTCGGCACCGCTGTCGTGGATCGAGCGATCGTCCGTTCGGGTGAGCATTGTGCTTACACCGACAAAGCGAAACAGATCAGCCGCTGTCAGAGCGAACCGCAGATTAAGATCCTTCTCAAGTGTACCGTCCGCCGCTACCGCTCCGCCGTCCGGTCCGCCGTGACCCGCATCGCAGACGAGTTTCAGTCCGCTTACCGAAACGCTGCACACACTCCCGAAAACGATCAGACACATCAGTAATACCGCTAACCTTTTCATGCCGCACCTCCGATATACGAATATATGCGGCTCACATTAAATTTACGACCGCCCGAACAAACGGACGGTCGATTTTTTACTTTATTACGGTGTTGAGCAGTCCGCCGCCGCGGATAATGTTCTGGATAAACTCCGGGAACGGCTGAGCCTTATACTCTTTGCCCTTTGTGATGTTTTTGATAATGCCGGTATCGAAATCGACTTCGAGCTCATTGCCGCTTTCGATATCGTTTGCAGCCTCTTCGCATTCGAGTATCGCAAGACCGATATTGATCGAGTTGCGATAGAAAATGCGCGCAAAGCTCTTAGCGATAACGCAGGAAATACCGCTCGCCTTTATCGCTATCGGAGCATGCTCTCTCGATGAGCCGCAACCAAAGTTGCGGTCGGCAACGATAATATCTCCTGCCTTAACATTTTTAACAAAATCAGTGTCGATATCCTCCATGCAATGAGAAGCGAGTTCCTTATGGTCGGAGGTATTGAGATACCTTGCCGGAATGATGACATCGGTATCAACATTGTCGCCGTATTTATGTACAAAGCCGTGTGCTTTCATATTGTTTCCTCCTTAAAGACTCGCGGGATCGGTGATATATCCTGTTACAGCACTTGCCGCGGCAACCGCAGGACCTGCAAGATATATCTCCGATGTAATATGTCCCATTCTGCCGACAAAGTTGCGGTTTGTGGTCGAAACAGCGCGTTCATTTTCCGCAAGGATGCCCATATATCCGCCGAGGCACGGACCGCAGGTTGGTGTGCTGACTACTGCGCCGGCTTCGATAAATTCTTCGATAATGCCCTCTTTCAGACACTGAAGATAGATATTCTGTGTTGCCGGAATGATAATGCAGCGAACACCGTCTGCCACCTTTTTGCCCTTCAGAACGCGGGCAGCCATACGCATATCTTCCATCCTGCCGTTTGTGCAGGAGCCGATAACGACCTGATCAATTTTGATATTTGCCGCTTCATCGACTGTCTTTGTGTTTTCGGGCAGGTGCGGGAAAGCAACTGTCGGACGAAGCTTATCAAGCTCGATGACGACTGTGCGGGTATATTCCGCATCGGGGTCTGCCTCGAAAACACGAGCCTCGCGCTTAAATCTGCCGTTTACATATTCCATTGTTATATCATCAACAGGGAAAATACCGTTTTTCGCACCGGCTTCAATAGCCATATTCGCAATGCAAAGACGATCATCCATGCTGAGTTCTTTGACACCATCACCGCAAAATTCAAGCGACTGATACAAAGCGCCGTCAACCCCGATCTCACCGATGAGATGAAGAATAACATCCTTACCGCCGATATAATCCGGTTTTTTACCTTTGATCTCTACCTTGATAGCCGACGGAACCTTGAACCAAGCCATGCCCGTTGCCATGCCTGCCGCCATATCGGTTGAGCCGACGCCTGTTGAAAATGCGCCGAGCGCACCGTAGGTGCAAGTGTGTGAGTCCGCTCCGATGATACAGTCGCCCGGGCCGACAAGTCCCTGCTCGGGAAGCAGAGCGTGTTCAATGCCCATCTTGCCGACATCGAAATAGTTTTCGATCTGATATTTGTTTGCGAAATCGCGCACACGCTTGGTCTGCTGAGCCGCTTTAATGTCCTTATTAGGCACAAAGTGATCCATAACAAGCGAAATAGCCGTCTTGGAAAAAACGCTGTCTGCGCCGTGCTTCTCGAACTCGCCGATAGCCACAGGGGAGGTGATATCGTTGCCGAGCACCATATCAAGCTTTGCATTGATTAGCTGACCGACTTCAACATAGTCAAGTCCCGCATGATATGCGAGAATTTTTTGAGTTGCGGTCATAGCAGGTATTTTTTCTGCCATAGGATCATACCTTTCATTTAATAATAGTGGTTTTATTTTACCCCTTTTTGCGCCGATTGTCAATAATAAGACTTGAACTTCGGTAAATTTGCATTTCTTTTTTATTTTCGGTTCAAAGCGATAAAATTAAATATCCACTTTCTGACAATATATAAAAACGCCTGGATATATAATCAAACTAAAAGTAAAAGACGATGAAAGGATAGGGATCTTTATGCTTGAACTGATTATGGGGTTTTACAAGAAAAATGTGTCGGCACGGCCGTTTTTCGCTTTGAAATGCCTGTTGTCGGCATTGTTCGGCTTTTTCTCCTCGCAGGTGTCGTTTTTCGGCGGAGTTTATCCGCTGGGCACCGCCGTTTGCGCCGCTTTGCCCAAAGGTGTGCAAAGTGTGATCGCAGGAGCAGGCGCCGCTGTGGGGATACTTCTGCCGACACCGCAAGAGGACGCAATGCGCCGAATTGCGTCGATAATCATAATTCTGTTTTTGAAGCTGTTGACCGAAACCGTCTTCGGATCGGAAGACCCGACGCGCGGTGTTGCTTGGTATGCTTCGCTCGGGACAGGTGCAGGAGCATTGTTTTCGATAATGTCATCCGGAGAGGAAAATAAAAAACTGCTTTTCTATTTTGCAGAGATAGTACTGTCTCTTGGATTTGCTTATT
>CAVGWP010000032.1:0-13635 GCA_963633095.1 bacterium
TCATTATACGCCACATTTAGTACGGTTGTCAACTACTTTTTGCTCCCCCAGCGAAATTTTGGTTGGCAGCCGATTTTTTTGCTCTGTTCCCGCCAAAGAGTTTAACTGCGGCGGTTACGGATAAATACAACTGAATAGCATTTACCGCAGACGATACGGAACCGATTTCTCCAGTCCGCCATGACGCAGCTTCCTGCCGAGCGACATTATCAACAGTCCGTTGATAACCCAGTGAGTTCTCGGGGGAAGATACGGGGCGTGGCTTTAGCAGTAATTGCATAGAGAGCGTAGTCCCAGGGAACAGAATGCGGAAGTTATGTGTATCTCCACCTTCCGCAAAGGTCACGAACCTCGCAACCTTTGCCGACGGATGAGATGGTGGACGCTGGGGGACTCGAACCCTCGACTTTCTGCACGTCAAGCAGATACTCTACCAGCTGAGTTAAGCGTCCGAAATTAAAGCCGGTCATATTGAACCTCGCTTGCAAACAAACGAGGTTCAACCGTGGTCGAGGCGACAGGATTTGAACCTGCGGCCTCTGCGTCCCGAACGCAGCGCTCTACCAAGCTGAGCCACGCCTCGATAACCGACTATAAAATTATATAAAATTTGCGCTGATTTGTCAAGTGCTTTTTTGAATTTTCTTAAAATAAATCAAAAATCAGATTTAAAGCGAAGCTTGCAAATTATCGCACTAAAATTACAGCACCGCTGATCAAACTGCGGTCGTTTGTTTTTTACTTTCAGACTCCGCTTCTTTCTCTGCCTTCTTTTCCATGTTCTCTCTCGCAATCGAAAGCATGAGCTTAATACGGTTTTCCTGATTGGCCTTTGTGGCACCCGGGTCATAGTCGATAGCGACAATGTTTGCCTCGGGATAATGCTTTCGGATAGCTCTTATCATGCCCTTGCCGACAATGTGATTCGGCAAGCAGCCAAACGGCTGAGTGCAGATGATATTATCAACACCGCTGTGGATAAGCTCAAGCATTTCGCCTGTTAAAAGCCAGCCCTCGCCCATCTTGTTGCCGTCGCTGAGATAACCCTTTGTGAGCGACTTGATAGTTTCAAAATGAGCAGGTGCGCGAAACTGCGGATATTTTTCAATAGCACTTATCAGCTTGTTCTGGAATTTCGACATAACTGTTTTCAGCGCGCCCGAAACGATCGCTTTCGCGTATTTAATCTTATACTTCTTAGTGTCCACCAAATGGTGATCGCCCATGAAAATAACAAAGTCGAGCAGACCGGGAACAGTGACCTCGCAGTCCTGCGACGCCAAAAACGCTTCAAGATTGTTGTTGCCGAGCGGAGCGTACTTAATGTAGATCTCGCCGACAATGCCGACCCTCACCTTAGGCACTTTGTTGAGCTTAATGTGTGTGAACGACTCGGTTATTTCTTCGAGCGTACGGCTGATATGGCGAATACTCAGATTGCGCTTCAAAAGCTCATCTGTCCATTTTTCGACTAAACCGTCCGTCTCGCCCGCAACGATTTCATAAGGTCTTGTCTGGTTGGAAAGCGTCATCAAAAGGTCGCCGTAAACGACCGCGCCGAGCAGCTTTAAGATCATCTTGGGAGTGAATTTAAAGCCGGGGTTTTTCTCCATGCCTGCAAGGTTGAATGAAATAACGGGTATTTTATCATAACCGCGCTTTTTTAGCGCCTTTCTGAGCAGATGAATGTAGTTTGAAGCTCTGCAGCCGCCGCCCGTCTGTGTGATCATCAGTGCGATCTTGTCCATATCGTACTTGCCGCTTTCAAGAGCGTCCATCATCTGACCGATAACAAGCAGTGCAGGGTAGCATGTGTCGTTATGTACGCTCTGAAGTCCCTGCGTTACAATGGACTGACCTGTGGTCGTCAGCAGTTCGATATTGTAGCCTGCCTCGCGCATTATGCGGACAATAAAGTTGAAGTGGATCGGCAGCATCTGAGGAATAAGAATGGTGTATTCCTTTCTCATTTCCTCGGTAAACAGCAGCCGTCCGTCTTTATCATAAATAAGTTCAGCCATTGTTTTCCGTCCTTTCCGCTCTCTTCTTTCGTGCCTTTATAGCCTCTGTCAAACTGCGAAGACGAATTTTCGCAGCACCGAGATTGTTGATCTCATCGATCTTGATCTGTGTGTAGATCCTGTCGCCGCTTTCGAGAATATCTTTAACCTCGTCTGTGGTGATAGCGTCAAGTCCGCAGCCGAACGAAACAAGCTGAACAAGCTCAATATCGTCATGCTCGGTCACATATTTCGCTGCGGCATACAATCTTGAATGATATGTCCACTGGTTGAGGACATTGACCTTGAATTTCTCTCTCGGACGCAGACAATCCTCGGAAATAACGATCATTCCGAGCGATGTCAGCAGACGATTGATACCGTGGTTGATCTCAGGATCGACATGATACGGTCTGCCGGAAAGCACTGCTGTCTGCAATCCGTTGTCGTGAGCGAAGCTGAGTGCCTTATCGCCGAATTCATAGATCCTCTGCTGATGAGCTGCATACTCGGTATAAGCGGCGTCTACCGCCTTTTTCACAACCGATTTTTCAACGCCGAACTGCTCGTTAAAGTATTCGGCAGCAAGCTTTTTAAAAGATTTTGCGTGCGGTGCAAAATAGGGATTTAAGAACTTGATCTTTTTCAGATCATCGATATTCGCGGCAAGAAGCTCCGGATAATACGCCACAACAGGGCAGTTGTAATGATTGTCGCCCTGATGCTGGTCAAAGTTGTAGGGCATACACGGATAGAATATAGTTGTGATACCGTCCGACAAAAGCTTTTCGATATGACCGTGCATAAGCTTTGCAGGGTAGCACACCGTGTCCGACGGGATCGTGTGCTGACCTTTTATGTAAAGCTCGCGCGACGACAGCCCCGAGTTCACAACTTCAAAGCCCATTTCAGTGAGCAGAGTGTACCAAAACGGCAGCAGCTCATACATATTAAGACCCATCGGAAGTCCGATCTTGCCGAGCTTTCCCACTTTAGGCTGATAAGCCATAAGCAGCTCCTTTTTGTATTCATAAGCGTCCGGCAGGGCTTTGGATTTATTGCCGAGCGGACGATCGCAGCGGTTTCCTGAAATAAATCGCTTGCCGTTTGAGAAGGTGTTTACAGTCAGCTTGCAGTGGTTTGTGCAGTGCTGGCAAACAGCCGATTTTGAAACACAGGAGAAGTTTTCAAGCTCTTCTGCGGAAATGATCGTGCTTTCTCCGTCGGAATTTTCCTTTGCGTAGAGTGCGGCACCATATGCACCCATCAGTCCCGCGATTTTCGGCCTGATAACATTTTTGCCGATCTCAAGCTCAAAAGCGCGCAGGATCGAA
Source organism: bacterium (assembly GCA_963633095.1). Taxonomy (GTDB): domain Bacteria; phylum Bacillota; class Clostridia; order Oscillospirales; family Acutalibacteraceae; genus RUG14109. Next base: position 3,335 of record CAVGWP010000032.1, read on the forward strand.
TCGTTCAGGAATGTTCCGCCCTGAACCACAATGTTGTTGCCGAGCTCCTTTGCGGATTTCGCACGGATAACCTTATAGACCGCGTTTTTAACAACAGAAATACTGAGGCCTGCGGAAATATCGTCAACACCTGCGCCGTCGTTCTGCGCCTGCTTGACCGACGAATTCATAAATACCGTGCAGCGCGAGCCGAGATTAACAGGGTGCTCCGCTTTAAGACCGAGCTTTGCAAACTCAGCGGAAGTATAGCCGAGCGCGCTTGCAAAAGTTTCGATAAACGAGCCGCAGCCCGAAGAGCAGGCTTCGTTAAGCATGATCGAATCGACAACGCCGTTTTTCAGCTTAAAGCACTTCATATCCTGTCCGCCGATATCAATTATGAAATCGACATCCTTGTTGAACTTTTTCGCGGCATAGTAATGAGCGGTCGTCTCGACAATGCCGAAATCCGCGCCGAATGCGTTTTTGATAAGATCTTCGCCGTAGCCTGTTACAGCCGCGCCTTTGATTTTGATTCGGTCGCCGCAAAGGCCGAGTATCTCCTTTAACTGCTTTTTAACAACTCCCATCGGATCGCCGAGGTTTGAAGTGTAGTAGGTGTAAAGCAGCTTATCGTCCTCACTCGAGAGCACGAGCTTGGTAGTGGTCGAGCCGGCGTCGATACCGAGATATGCGCCGCCTGTGTAGGATTCTATATCCTCTGTCGGGACATCGCTTTCATTGTGTCTGCACACAAATTCATCATAATCGTCATCATCTTTGAAAAGCGGCGGCAAAACATCGGTCGTGCTTTTAAAGCTTTTTGCTTTTTCGAGGCGCGAGAGCACCTCAGCCGTCTCTATAGACTGCTCCTTTTTACTGCCGAGCGCCGCACCGATCGCAACATAATACTGCGAGTTTTCGGGGAAAACAGCGTGCTGTTCGTCCAGCCCGAGCGTTTCAACGAAGCGCTGACGAAGTCCGTAGAGAAATGTCAGCGGGCCGCCGAGAAAGCAAACCTTGCCCTTTATATCGCGGCCCTGAGCCAAGCCTGCGATAGTCTGGCTGACGATCGCCTGGAAAATAGACGCCGCAACATCTTCCTTTTGCGCGCCCTGATTAAGAAGCGGCTGAATATCCGATTTTGCAAACACGCCGCAGCGCGATGCGATATTATAAATAGTCTTATGCTTCAGGCTGAGCTTATCCAGCTCATCCGGAGTGACCGAAAGAAGCGACGCCATTTGGTCGATAAACGCACCTGTGCCGCCTGCGCAGCTGCCGTTCATGCGTTCCTCGCTGCCGCCTGTGATAAACAGTATCTTAGCGTCCTCTCCGCCGAGCTCCACAACAACATCGACATCGCCGATAAGCGTATCGACCGCGATCTTTTCCGAGAAGACCTCCTGAATAAACGGAAGCTGTGTAACATCCGCAACTTTAAGAGCCGCAGAGCCCGAAAGCGCAACGGTGACTTTTCCCGACTGCGTTTTTCCGATAGCGTCGGTCAGCATTTCAACTGCTTTTTCTCGTGATTTGGAATGGTGGCGCTGATAATCACTGTAGAGAATATTGTTATCTTCGTCTAAAACGACCACCTTAACAGTCGTTGAGCCGATATCAATTCCGATATGATTTAGCTTCTCCATAAACTATCCTTTCAAAAACATCATAATATATCATTTTACTACAAAAACCCGAAAAAATAAAGTGCGATTTATTAATTTTTTTGAAAAATTCGGTCAGAGTTCAACCGTGTTTGTCAAAATGTTATCGCCGATAATATCAATATAAGCGCAGGAGCGCTTTCCCTCTCTCGGGCAGGAACACGAGCCGGGGTTGATGATGTACACACCCGCCGAATATTCCGTTCTCGCAATGTGCGTATGACCGTAGAGCACAATGTCCGCGCCTCTTTGCTTTGCCGCAGAGAGCAGAGTATCCGTGCCGTCCTTCACACGGTACAAATGTCCGTGAGTGAAAAATATCTTATGCGAGCCGATATTCAAAATGTCCGCCGCAGGTTCGTCGGAATAAAAGTCGCAGTTGCCGCGAACAACCGAAAAAGGTATCTTTGAATAAATATATGAAAGATTTTCGATCTCTCTCAAGCCGTCGCCCAGAAAGATCAAGCGGTCGGGGCAGAGCATTTCGATCGCCTTTTCGGCATAAAATGAATTTCCGTGCGAATCCGATAAAACGAGTATTCTCAAAATTCAACTGTCCTTTCCGTTTGTTCATAACTTCAGCGTCCGCTTAATATTATATATTAAAAGGAGCTGATTTTCAATATGCTAAATCAAGACAAATTTGATGAATTGCTTAAAAAGGCAAAACAAAATCCTGACGACGGCTCTATAAAACAACATCTGCTAGCAAGCCTGTCGCCGAGCGACCGCGAAAAGCTTCAGAAAATGCTCAGCGACCGAAGCGCGGTAGAGAGAATAATGAACTCACCCGAAGCGCAGGAGCTGCTCAGAAAGTTAGGCCGCGGCAATGGCTGACATCACCGAGCAGCTCACATCGATGCTGTCCGACCCGGGTCAGCTTGAGAAAATAAAGCAGATGGCGAGCTCGCTCATCGGTTCGGAAACACCGCCTTCTGTGACACCGCCCGCGCCCCCGCCTGCGGCACCGTCTGTGCTCGGCGATATTCCGCCCGAAATGCTCGGCGGAATAATGAAAGCGCTCGGCGCGCTGAAAGAACGCCCGAACGATCAGAACACCGCATTTTTAACAGCGCTCAAGCCGCTTTTGCACACTGAGCGGCGTGAACGGATCGATTCCGCTATCAAACTGCTTCGGGTGTTCAGTGTACTGCCTATGCTCAAATCGAGCGGCGTGCTTGATCTTTTTTAGCAAACGGAGCTGATAAAATGCAAGACTATTCTCTTTCGCAGATAAAAAATATGCAGTCGCAGGCGGCAGAGCGCGTCAGGGAAATGCAAAGGCGCGCTAAAAACAAGGTCGAGCAGCACAATGCGTCGCTTCACCGTCAACCGCCGCCGATGCAGAATAAAAGTGCGCCGCCGCTGAAACTGCCGATAGACATAAAAAGTCTGCTCGGCGGCGATAGCGACCGCGCACTGCTGCTTACATTGATACTTCTTCTCTCGCAGGACGGCGAGTGCGATAAAATGCTTATTTTAGCGCTGGTTTATATCATGCTTTGATCAAAGCCATTGCTTCAATCGCTCGATATTGTCCTGCTGCATATCGATAAATTCATCGGCAAGCGGAGCATATCCGTTGTCCGGCTCGGCGTTTCTCAGCTTTGTTATCCCGATAACGCCCATGTTGTTGCCCTGTATCATCAGATCGGCAATGTGAGAGGAAGTCGTGTCAACAGCGGTGTTGAACATAATGCCCATTTTACTGCCCATCTTCTGCATAAACGGCAGATCATGCGGCTGACATCCGAGCTTAATAAGCTCGTCCATTGCCCTCAGCTCAAACTTTTTGAATTTGCGCTGCTGTTCGATCAGCTCGCTTTTCATCTTGCTGTCGTCGATCTTGGAAATAACAGAGTCGATAGTTTCAACACCCATTTTTGCGCCTCTGTAAAGATCCGATAAAAACTGTTCATCTGTCTTGTGCATAATATCCGTTCCTTTCGCTTGAAATCAAGGATATTATGCCCGAAATCAGCCGAGTATACGCAGACCCTTGGGATAATGATTTTTAAGCACGCCGCCGCTTGCCTTTCCGAAGCCGACGCTTGCCCCGAGAACATTCACGCCGATATAGCCGCGCCCATCGCATTCGATCTGTCTGCCTTTCAAAAAGTCGTATATCCTTCCGTCGTCAAGGCTGAGCTCGAGCGGCTTGTTTTGGAAGTCTGGCGGCATCGCCATATACAGCGCATGAGACGGCTCAAAGCGGTTTTTGCAGAGCGTTCCCGCTTCAACACCGCGCCGCAGTATCCTTGCGCGTTCTATTCTCGGCAGCGAGTCGGGTAGCAGGACAACGCTGTCGGAAAACACGGTCGGAACACCGAAAACCGATTTAAAGTTTTCATCTAAAAACTGCTTGGCAACGCCGGGCAATTCACGCTTTATATTCTCAAATTCGTAATTTTCCCCTGTGCTGTCGCGCTTTATAAGCCTTGCGACAAAATGCCCCTCGCCGCCGTCTGGCGGAAGTATTCTTCTTGCTTTTTTCATATCAAGTCCGTTCGCAAACCGATCGTAAGCCGACCTGCCGAACGGCTTTTTAATTTCATCGAGCTCATAATACGGATGCGATAACATAAACTTTGATATAACTCCTTCGTTTTCCTCGCCCGAAAGAGTGCAAGTGGAATAAACCATAACGCCGCCCGCTCTCAAAAGCTTGTCGGCGCTTTCTAAAATGTTGAGCTGCCGCTCGGCACACGAACGGCGGTTTTGCTCGGAAAACTCCGCCGCCGCATTCGGCTCTCGGCGTATCATACCCTCGCCCGAACAGGGAGCGTCCACAAGCACTTTATCGAAAAAGCCGCAAAGACTGTGTTCGAGTTCGTCCGGCCGCGCATTTGTCACGATCGCATTTGTCACACCGAGCCGCTCAAGATTGGAGCAGAGTATTTTCGCGCGCGAACGCACGATCTCGTTGGATACAAGCAAGCCCTCGCCGCAAAGAGCCGCGGCGATCTGAGTCGATTTTCCTCCCGGAGCGGCACACAGATCAAGCACTCTGTCGCACTTTTGGACATCAAGCGCTTCAACAGCGCTCGACGCGCTCGGCTCTTGCAGATAAAACGCGCCTGCATGATGCAAGGGATGATTTCCGACGCCCGCAGCGTCGTTCGGTATGTAATAGCCGTTGTCGCAAAACGGCGTTTTTTCACATTCAAAAGGCAGATATTTCAGAACATCGGCACTTGCTTTTAAGGTGTTTATCCGAAGTCCGCGAAACGGCTCTTCGCCCAGTGCCTTGTAATATTCGTCAAAATCGTCGCAAAGCGTCTTTTTCATGCACGAAATAAATTCGTCCGAAAACTGCATATCGCCCCTCCTTTTGAATATCGTCAGTTTTTTAAAAATCCCCGACCGCGTATCTCGCCCGCCTCAAACGACACGGTGAACGCCTCGGGATCGTTTTGCCTTATTATTTTCATAACAGCCGCCGTTTCATGGCGGCGCACAGCGCACAGTATCAGTCCGACACTCTCGCCGCTGTATGCACCTTTCGCGCTGATAACAGTCGCACCTCTGCCGAGATCGCCGACAATAGACTTTGCAATGCTGCCGCTCTCTTTCGAGTTTATGAGATATATCTTGCCCTTGTCCGCACCGTAGACGAGCTTATCCGTCACCACCGACTGAGCGTATATGGCGACCGCCGCATAAAGCGCGCTTTCGATATTGCCGTAGACAACCGCCGCCGCAGCTATTACAACACTGTCGATCATCAGCATAAGCCGGCCGACTGGCAGGTGCATAAACCGCATATTGAGCAGCTTTGCAATAATATCTACACCGCCCGTCGTGGCTCCGAGCAGAAAAACAGCTCCGAGCCCGCCTCCGGTTATTATTCCGCCGAAAAGAGCAGCCAGCATTTTATCGCCCTCATAATGCACGGCTGTGCCGAATAAATCGATAAAAACAGAAAGTGATACCGTCCCGATGACCGAATTTATCAGAAATGCGGCTCCGAGCTTTTTGAATGCAAGCAGAAAAACAGGCAGATTTAAAAGTATCACCGTCATGCCGACGGGAAGTCCCGTCAGCGAGCGGATGATCGTCGCTGTGCCCGAAAAACCGCCTGCCGCAATATCATTCGGCACCAAAAACATACTGATACCGAGAGCCGCCGCGGCAGATGCTGAGATTATTCCGGCGTATTTTAAAACTGCGGATCTGACATTCATAGCGCACCCTCATTCAAATAAATATGTAATCAGATGCCGCCTTCCCACATTATCTCGAAAAGCTCTTTCGCTCTTTCGCTCTCGCCGTTTAAATAAAGGTATCCGAACAGCGCCTCGACTCCTGTTGCGCAGTGGTATTCGCCGCCTGTCGCGGCTTTCGGCGTGTTGTTATTATGCGCATTCCTGCCGCGTTTATAAACAGCGGTTTCTGTCTGCGTTAAAATCGGCTCGATCAGCTTAAAATCTCTCGCCTGCGCCTGCGCCTTAACTTTTTTCGCAGAAAGTGAGTGCAGCTCGCCGCTCTTTGCAAGACCGCTGCAGCAAAGCCGCTCTCTCACGAAAAGGCTGTAAACGCAGTCACCGATAAAGCTCAGCGACTGTGTAGACATCATTTTCGGCTCGCATTTATCTGAAAGCAATCTCATATAAAACCCTCGTCAGTTAACAAAATCAAATTCAAAGCCGTAAATGCTGACAGTGTCACCCTCTTTAACGCCGGCGTCTCTCAGCGACTTTATAATGCCCGATTTGATAAGCACACGCTGAAAATACTGAAGCGATTCATAATCGTTCGGATTGGTGACATTCATTATCGGGATCAGCCATTTCGCTTCAACTTCAAAATATCCGTCCTCCGGATTAGTGATCTCGTAAGCCTGATTATCCTCGATTTTGGCTTCGGGCTCCGGCTCCGGCTCATAGCGAACCATCGGCGGAAGAGTGTCGAGAACGCCTGCGGCGTATTTCACAACATCGTCTGTGCCCTCGGCAATGGCGGCGCAGACTTCAAAGCAGGGAATACCGAGTTTTTTCATATACGCCTTAAATTCCTCGCGCTGTTCATCTGTCGCCATGTCGATCTTGTTTGCGACTGCGATCTGCGGACGCTTTGCAAGCTCCTCGCTGTATGTTTTCAGCTCTGCGTTGATCGTGTCAAAATCGGTGATAGCGTCGCGTCCCTCGCTGCCTGAGACATCGACCACATGAATGAGCAGCCGGCAGCGTTCAATATGGCGCAGAAACTCATGCCCGAGTCCGACTCCGACTCCCGCACCCTCGATGATGCCGGGAATATCCGCCAGCACAAACGAGCGTTCTTCATCGATCCTCACAACACCCAGAACAGGTGTGATAGTTGTGAAATGATAATTTGCGATCTTCGGCTTTGCCTCCGAAACGACCGAAATAAATGTCGATTTTCCGACATTCGGGTAGCCGAGCAACCCGACATCGGCAAGCAGCTTGAGCTCAAGCTGCAATTCAAGCTCCTCTCCCGGAGCACCTGCTTTTGAAAAGCGTGGGATCTGCCTTGTGGACGACTTGAAATGTGTATTTCCCCAGCCGCCTCTGCCGCCTTTTGCTATTATAACGGGCTGATCGTCCGAAAGGTCGGCAATAAGTCTGCCGCTCTCAGCGTCCCGCACGACAGTGCCGAGCGGTACTTTTATAACAGTGTTCTCGCCGCTCTTTCCGGTGCAGCGGTTGCTGCCTCCCGATTCGCCGCACGCTGCGCGGTATTTTCGCTTGTATCTGAAATCGGCAAGGGTAGAAAGATTAGAGTCGGCAACAAATATAATATCGCCGCCCTTGCCGCCGTCTCCGCCATCCGGCCCGCCGTTTGCAACATACTTTTCGCGGTGAAAAGTAACAGCGCCGTTGCCGCCGTCTCCGGCTTTGACATATATTTTAGCGGTATCTGTAAACATAAATATCCATTCCTTTAAATAAAAACACCCGGTCGGCGTTCCGACCGGGTTAGCTTTTAAAAATTACTGTTCGGCGTAAACGCTTACTTTCTTGCGTCCTGCACCAAAGTTCTCAAACTTGACCGTTCCGTCAACCTTAGCAAACAGAGTATCGTCCGAGCCCTTGCCGACATTGTTGCCGGGATGGAAATGGGTGCCTCTCTGTCTTACGAGGATGTTGCCTGCGAGAACGAACTGACCGTCCGCTCTTTTCAGACCGAGTCTTTTCGACTCAGAATCTCTGCCGTTCTTAGTAGAGCCCATACCTTTTTTATGAGCAAACAGCTGAATGTTAACACGAATCATAATATACCCGTTCCTTTCTGGATTATTCTTTGTTTTCCCGCTGCGCGGTCTTTATCCTGTCGGGATATTCCGCCGCAAGCGCGCTCAGATGAAGCCGAAGTCCGAGAAGAATGTCTTTGCATCTGCCCGTATCTTCGCAAATGAGCTTTAAAAAGCCGTCGTCACATCTGACGAACGCATTGTCACCGATGATCTCACTGACTGTATTGGCTGCCATTATCGCCGAGCTGGACACCGCCGAGCAGATAAGCCTGCCGTCGTCATCGTCCGGATCGACCGTCGAATGGCCGCTGATCTCATAACCGCAAAGCCGACCGTCTTTCTCCAAAAAAACGATATCGATCATCGCTTAGCCGATAGAAACGATCTCAAGCTTTGTGTAGGGCTGTCTGTGACCGAGCTTGCGTTTCTCGCTCTTCTTGGGCTTGTAAGTGAAGACAGTGATCTTCTTAGCCTTGCCCTGCTTTGCGACCTTAGCAGTTACCTTAGCGTCAACATAGGGAGCGCCTACTTTGAACTCATCGCCGCCGAGGCAAACGACCTTGTCGAAAACAACTTCTGCGCCTTCTTCAAGCGCGAGCTTTTCAACGAAAACGGTGTCGCCTTCGGAAACCTTGTACTGCTTTCCGCCGGTTTCAAAAATTGCGTACATAAAATTACCTACCTTTATAAGACTCGCTATCACGGGGCGGGAAAAACTCCGCTTTTAAAAAGCCCCTAATATGCGGCTTAAACATTATACACTGATTTTACCCATTTGTCAAGCAAAAATTATCTTTTTTCAATTCACAATAGCCAAATATAAAATTTAACAAAACTTATTCACAATTCTTGCAAATAATTGTTGACAAAAGCACTTATCAATGCTACAATATGTATAGAATGATTTGTTTCTGGAAAGTGGGATACTGATGATAAAATAAATGGTACTATACGGTGGATACTTAATATAAATGCTTGTATGTCGTAACGAGGAGGAAATTATGAAAGCAATAGTTGGCGGCTCGGGATCGTACTCTACAGTACAATGCAAACTTGCTGATTTAAACAAAGATGGTATTATTAATATTAGAGATCTAATTTTAATGAAAAAATTAGTTGGAACTGGAGCGTGATTTTATGAAAAAATTCGGTAAAAGATTCATTTCGGGGATTATTTGTACCGCGATCGCAGTTTCAATGTTTTCATTCGGCTCTTCTGCAACTTCTCTGAACAAAAACATATCATTGTTCACTGCTTCTTCGGGCAAGGATTGGACGTCCAACTATAAATCAAAAATAATGAAAGACGGTAGGTATGTTGCTCTAAGCGAAGAATACACGGCGATACAGCCCTCTAAAGACTATGATATTTTCAAAGAATACACGATGACATTCGGCGGAAATAATTTTGTTCACGGTGAAAAAATAGTGTCTCAGGAATATTTTCCTGTTCCCGAGAGCCGTACATTCGTAGTCACAGTGAATTATAATGCCGGAAGCGAAATGCTTAAAGCTGCCAAAGCAGAGCTTTCCAAGGCGCAAGGCGGACTTTCCGGCGCAGGAAAAAAGATGGGATTCAGAGTGTCGGCGTTTTGGTCTATGAATTTCGGACATACAGGGTATACATTCTATGTCGAGTCCTTTAAGCTCTATGACAAGAGCGGAAATCTGCTTGCGGCTCTTGTGGACAGAGATGAAAATGAAGTTGTTCCGGACAGCGAAAAGGTGACGGTAAAAGACGCGGGTGTTTATAATAATATGTCTGTGTTTGACCCGGATAATTTCGGCAGATTTGAATATGACCTGCCCGCCGACCTGGATATAAACGATATCGATTCAGTCGTTCTGAAATACAATGCTCAATCTGTATATCCGATCACCGACTTCGGCAAGGGATATTATCTCGGAGATATTTATGTCTCGGCTGACTTCCCGACAAAGGATAAATTTGATCTTAACGGCGACGGCGTTGTTACAATTGCCGATCTTGTTATCGCAAAGAAAATGATCGCCCGACCCGACGATATGACAGACGCTCAGCGCGAGATCATGGATGTAAACTCCGACGGCGTTGTGAATGTCCTTGATATGCTTCTTTTGAAAAAGCAGTTCACAAAGTAGAAACTTGCCTGTCGAAAAACCGCCGTTTTTGAAGCAAACCCCTTTCATTAGGTCTTTATCTAATGAAAGGGGTTGATTTTATGCCGAAAAAAGAAGTATAGCGGCGAACAAAGCTTGAAACATCAGAGAATATCTGAAAGAAAATGTAAGCGTAAAACGCATGGCAAAAGAATATTGCATGGGTTTAGAAACAGGGCTTGGCGATACAGCATTGACAAGCCTGCAAAACAAAAGAAGATAAAATCGGGTTAAAAAAGGGTTGAATTTAGTCGATAAAAATGATATAATAACTTGAATAATAATGCGATTTCATTTTG
>CAVGWP010000033.1:0-13062 GCA_963633095.1 bacterium
GTGTTATTTTCGTCAACGGCTGGACAGACGCACCGAATGCGATTGCTACCTGCATTGCAACGCGAGCCATTTCACCGCGACCTGCCATAATGATGTCGGCAGTGTTTAATTTCTTCGGTGTTTTTATTATGACGCTTATAAACTCAAGCGTTGCGTTTACCATTAAAGACATGGTTAATTTCGGTGAAGATCCGAAACAGGCAATAACCGCTTTGTGCGCGGCATTGTTTGCGATCATAGTCTGGGCTACCGCAGCATGGTATTTCGGCATTCCGACAAGTGAAAGCCACGCGCTTATTGCGGGTCTTTCCGGTGCCGCTATCGCTATGCACAACAGCTTCAACGGTATCAACTGGAGCGAGTGGGTCTGGGTGCTTGTCGGTCTTGTGCTTTCAACTGCACTCGGCTTCGGAAGCGGTTGGATCAGTGCCAAGGTCATAGGGCTTATCTTCAGGAACTCCGATCGCAGAAAGACGACAGGCTTTTTCCGAGGGGCTCAGATATTCGGCGGTGCAGCGATGTCATTTATGCACGGTGCGCAGGACGGTCAGAAGTTTATGGCTGTTATCCTTCTAAGCGCATTCATGGCAAACGGTCAAATGGAAATGCCGGATACCAATATTCCTATTTGGATGATGATCCTCTGCTCTGTTGTTATGGCACTCGGAACATCTGTCGGCGGCTATAAAATCATTAAGGCTGTCGGTATGGATATGGTCAAGCTTGACACATTCCAAGGCTTCTCCGCGGATATTGCAGCAGCTCTCTGCCTGCTGTTTTCATCGCTCACCGGTATTCCGGTCAGCACAACTCATACAAAAACAACTGCGATCATGGGTGTCGGTGCGACAAAGCGTCTGTCCGCCATAAATCTCGGCGTTGTTAAAGAAATGGTGCTTACCTGGATACTTACCTTCCCGGGTTGCGGTATTATAAGTTATTTGATGGTCAAGCTGTTCATGCTTATATTTTGATCGGAGGAATTTTAAATGGCTAACAAACGCGATAATTATTATTTTGACTCTTTTGCAGACTGCACCGCAATCGCAAAAGAAACCGCAGTTATGCTGAAGGATATTCTTAACTCTTATGAAACGGATACCCTGCGTGAAAAGATGAATGCTCTGCACGAGCTTGAGCACAAGGGCGATGTCCGCAAGCACGAGATGATGGAGGCTCTTGTTAAAGAGTTTATCACTCCGATCGAGCGCGACGATATCGTTAATCTCATCCACTGCATCGACAATGTTACAGACGCTATTGATGACACGCTCATCAATATCTATACAAACAATATCACAAACATCCGTGCTGATGCTCTTTCGTTTGCCGATTTGCTTGTTACCTGTTGCGATAATCTGAACACATTGATAAGCGAGTTTAAGAACTTCAAAAAGTCGAAAACACTTCATGATTATGTTATTAAGATGAATTCGCTCGAAGAGGAAGGCGACAATCTTTATATCACAGCGCTCAGAGAGCTTCACACAACATGTACCGATCCGCTTGATGTCATTGCTTGGCGTGAAGTTTACAAGGGATTTGAGAAGGTTTGTGACGCTTGTGAGCATGTCGCAGATGTGGTTGAAATAATCGTTATCGAAAACCTTTAATAAAAATGAAGCAGGGACTGCCGATTTGCCAGTCCCTGCTTTTGGGTTATTTAAATCTTTTGCAATTGGTCACATTACATCAAGCTTTTGCTCAACATTTTTGATAAGCTTTGCAGTATCTTTGGACAGTTCAAAGTTCTTCGGAAGATCCGCCGTATCAACACCGGACAGCCTTGCAACCGCATTTTGAATAAAAGCCGACGAAGTTATGAGCGAACGGCTGAGATCCATATCGAACGCGCCTGTTCTGTTGGCTTTATCGAGCATTCTGAGCGTGTTATATACCTGAACGGCGAGAATGTCGTTTACTCTGTTGCAAAGCGTTTCTCCGCCAATCTTGGTTGATATTTCGTTTATTGAGAAAACACCGTTGACAACTCTGCTGCCGCGTTTATTAAGTTTTGTTTCACCGGATGATGTTTGCTCATCTGAGTCCTTTTCAACGCCGAGCAAATATCCGCAGGATACAGAATAAAACTCCGCCGCTTTAATAACGAAGTCAAGTCCGCATTCACGAATGCCTTTTTCATAATGAGATAAAAGGCCTTGAGATATTCCCAGCTCCTGAGCTGCTGCTTTTTGAGAGATTCCACGCTTGGTTCTCAAGCTTGTGATCCTTTGTGCGAATTTATTTTCTATTTCCATTTCAATTCCCGTTTCACATTTATACATACAGTATTAACAATTATAATAGTTTGTTCTCTAAAAGTAAAGAGACAACTTGCACATAGATTAAGTTCTTTTTTTATAAAAAATGCTCATATCGCATAACACAGCCGAAAGGAGTCAGTTCCGCTTGAAATCGTATTATATTCATCTCATTCGCAACGGCGAAACAGTCGGTGAAGACAAAAAACAATATATAGGGTCAACCGATGTTGAACTTTCTACTAATGGTATAGAAAAGCTTAAGGGTCTTAAAGAGAAATTTGATTATCTTGATCCGTGCCTTGTTTTTTCAAGTCCGCTGAAAAGGTGCGTTCAAACAGCGCAGATGATCCTGCCGGATAAAAAAATCGTGACCATTCCGGAGCTTCGTGAATACGAGTTTGGCGAATTTGAAGGCAAGACCCCCGAAGAACTGATAAACGACCCGAGATACAGCGACTTTATCAAACACGGTACTGCTGCTCCGGGAGGCGAAAGCCAGGAGGACTTCTCCCATAGAGTTTGCGCCGCATTCGGAAGAATTGTGAGAGATATAATGAAAAGCGGTGCAACGCAAACCGCTATATGCACGCACGGCGGTGTTATAATGCTCCTGCTCGCGGTCTACGGTCTGCCGAGGCTGAATATGCTTGAATGGCAATGCGCGCCCGGAGAAGGTTACACAATACGAATCACGCCGTCGGTCTGGATGAGATCCGGCATGGTTGAAGTGACAAATCTTTATCCTGTTGAACTACCGGGAAGCACAGAAGAAAATTATGACGATGAGAGCTTTCCGAGCAATATCTGGGCTGACATTGAGGAGACAGACGAACAAACAGATCAATACAAAGATGAATAAAACAAAAAACGCTTAACCGATCGGTTAAGCGTTTTTTCACTGCAATAAAGTTATTTCTTTTTCTCAGTTGTTTTAGCGGCGGTTTTAACAGCAGGAGTCTTAGTTGTCTTCATCTCTGTTTTTTCCGCAGGCTTTGCAGCCGGAGCTGCTGTTTTAGCGACAGGAGCGGCAGCCTTAGCGACAGCAGGCTTTTTAACCTCTGCAACAGTCTTCTTTACCGGCTCAGTTTTCGGAGCTTCCTCAACTTTCTTAGCGGGAGCTTCTTTTTTTGCAGGTTCAGCTTTTTTAGCAGCAGGCTTTTTAGCCGGAGCTTTTTTAGCAGCAGGCTTTTTAAAAGATGCGGCATACATCTCGACCTGACCTACATTGCCCTCTACCGATACGGCAACCGTGCCCTTAGCGAGCTTAGCAACATCATCAGCAGCACCTGTAAGCAGTGCTGTACGATCCTTATAGTCGTACGGTTCAACAGAATATTCTCCGTTTACAAATGCAATGTAAAATGCCCCTGCGCAATCCTCATCAGTGATATTCACCTGAAAAGCAAAGCCTTCTGTGAATTTCTTGGTATCTGCTTTGATCAAGGATTTCTTTAAAGTTTCGAACTTTTTCTCGAAAGTCATTATAATCACCCTTTCATCAGATTTGCCTAAATTGTAGCACAAAAAATATGCAATGTCAACAAAATAAGCTATTTTCTATGTTTTGAACAATTTAACAAGATAAAGCGATAATTATTATGCCAAAATGACGAGCGTTATTCGCTCCTGAGTGCTTCGACTGCGTCTTTTCTTGCGGCTATCTTTGCAGGAATATGCCCGCCTGCCATTGTGAGCAATGTGCTTATCGCAACAAGCACCAACGCATGAACGGGATTGAGCTGAGCAACATCGGCAATTTCGGTCATATCATAGATGATTGCATTTATCGGGAACGTCAGCAAAAATGCAATGATTATTCCAAGCAGACCCGAAAATAATCCAAGCCAGCAAGTCTCCGCATCAAACACGCGCGTTATATCCTTTTTGCGTGCGCCGAGTGCCTTCAAAATACCTATTTCCTTTGTGCGTTCGAGAACGGATATATATGTGATAATGCTTATCATAATAAGGCTGACTATAAGCGATACCGATGAAAACGCAATAAGGACGTAGGTTATAGCGTCCATAATACCGCCTGTCATCTCGGTTATCGTTTCGGAAAGGTCGGTATAGACAACAGTGTTTTGCTCGCTTTTGCCATTGTTATATTTATCAAGATAAGAAACAATGCGTTCCTTTGCGTCAAAATCTTTAGGATACATCATTATCGAAAGCGGTTCGGACTTTGCCCCGAGATACAAAAGTGTTTGATCCTTCGTCTCATCTGTTAGTTTTTCGCCCGAAAAAAGGCTTATATCCGATTTTTTCTGCTGATTTACTATATCGGAATTTTCATTCATCTTCACAACTTTTTGAACAAGGCTGTCGCTGTAAGCCGCACCTGTTCCCAGAACTCCGATATCGACATCGCTTTTGAGCCTAACAATACCGCAAATACGCAGGGTCAAAGCATTCTCACTTTCATAAGCGGCTTTGAGATCTGCTCCCGGTGTGTAGACACCGTAAGGCGATTTTTGATAATAGTCGTCATTCGGTATAAGCTTGTATTCCCTGCCGACGATATCCGAAAATTTAATACTGTCAATTCCACTTGTTTCAAAGCCGAGATTGGTCATTGTGTTTATATCGAGTCTGTTTTTGCTGTCGGCAACTATGATAATATCTGTCTCACTTTTCGGATACTCGCCGCTGAGAAGATCATAGTTTGCTTCGACATACGAGCCTGCCGTCCCGCGTGACTCGGGATAGGACGCAAGACCGGCGTTTTTCATAGAGGTGTAATCTCGGGATGTGTTGGATGTGTCGCTTCCGAATTTAACATTAACATAACTGTCGCCGTTTTTAGAAAGAATGTTCATGCCGGTCATTCTGACATATCCGATATAAGGACAGTCTTCTTTGCTCACATTTTCAATATAGTCGAGGTATTCATCCGACAATTCGTTCTTATGGGTAAGCTTGCTTTCCGACGGATCATAAAGATAGATCTCATCGGAATCCACCGATGCAGTCTGCTTATCAGTCATCATACCTCGAAATTCTTTCATGCTCTCTTCGTCCATAACAACGGCGTTTTTCGATATTATTATCGGAAATTCACCCATTGCGTCGTCCTGAAACTTTTGTATCTGCACCTGAAATCCACTCGATAGGCTGAGTATCAGCGCGATACCGATGATGCCGATACTCGACGCAAACGAAGTGAGAAAGGTTCTTCCTTTTTTGGTTTTTATATTATTAAGCGACAGCGACATGGCAGTTATAAAGCTCATGCTTGTTTTTTTGAGCTTGAGCGTATCTTCCGTTTCCGGTGCTTTATAAGGATCGGTGTCGCTGACAATTTTACCGTCGGAAAATGAGATGATACGATCTGCATAGTCGTTTGCGAGAGACGGATTATGAGTTACCATAATAACGAGTCTGTCTGCCGACAGGCTTTTAATAAGTTCCATTATCTGAACGCCTGTGTTTGTGTCGAGTGCACCCGTCGGTTCGTCGCACAACAGTATGTCGGGGTCGTTTGCAAGTGCTCTCGCTATCGCTACTCTCTGCATCTGACCGCCCGAAAGCTGATTGGGCTTTTTATGAAGATGATCTTTAAGCCCGACCTGTTCGAGAGCATCGAGCGCTTTTTTGTGCTTTTGCGCTTTGGAAACGCCGCTCAGAGTCATGCCCATTTCAACATTTGCGACGATAGACAAATGCGGAATGAGATTATAGCTTTGGAAAACAAATCCCACCGAATTGTTGCGGTATGCATCCCAATCGCGGTCTTTGAATTTGCGAGTATCTTTGCCGTTTATCAGCATTTCGCCGCCGTCGTATCTGTCGAGTCCGCCGATTATGTTAAGGCAGGTCGTCTTGCCGGAGCCGCTTGCGCCGAGTATTGCGACAAATTCTTTCTCACGAAACGAAACCGAAACACCATCAAGCGCCTTTGTCTCGATATTTCCTACCTTATATGTTTTTCTTATATCTCTGAGTTCCAGCATTTTAAGCCCGCCTTTTTTATATTTATAAGCTAAATAATATCATTTTGGCGCATTTTAGTCAATGTATGCGCCATTATGTTTTAAATAAATTAACATTTTATCGGGATTTCTTTATTTTATATTGACAACAACGTGTTTCGGTGTTAAAATGTAGTTAATGTGTTGATGGGAAGCGATGTTTCATCAGTTCGTTTCAGAAAGCGGTTGGCTGTGCAAAACCGCACGAATCGAAACAGCGTACCGCCCCTGAGCGCGGCTGATATAAGGTCGCCGCAGTGATACTGCGTTATCAAGCAAACGAGAGGCGCTTTTGTGCAATTCGGGTGGAACCGTGGAGCTATGCTTCATCCCGTTTTATGGGATGAAGTTTTTTATTTTGTATTTCAATTGAAAGGACGATCTTTTTATGATCAAAGTAACACTGAAAAACGGAGAGATCATGGAATTTGAGAAAGGGGTCAGCGCTGCCGATGTCTGCAAGTCGCTGAGCATGGGGCTTTACAGAGCTGCTTGCGCCTGCGAGATAGACGGTGAAGTCCTCGATCTTCGCACACCGCTTGAGAACGACTGTTCGCTCAATATTCTCACATTCGACGACGATAACGGTAAAAAGGCTTATTGGCACACAACTTCGCACATTATGGCACAGGCAGTTAAGCGTTTGTATCCCGATGTCAAGCTGGCTATCGGTCCTTCGATCGACAACGGTTTTTACTACGATTTCGATTTTTCGTCGCAATTTACAGCCGACGACCTTGAAAAGGTTGAAGCAGAGATCAAAAAGATCATCAAGGAGAATATTCCGCTTGAGAAGTTTGAACTTCCGGCAGAAGAAGCTCTTAAGCTGATGGGCGATAAAGGCGAGATCTACAAGACCGAGCTTATCTCGGAACACGCAGGCAAAGGTGAGGCTATCAGCTTCTATAAGCAGGGCGATTTCTGCGATCTTTGTGCAGGTCCGCATCTGTTCTCGACAGGCTCTGTTAAGGCTGTCAAATTGCTTTCGGTTACAGGAGCATACTGGAGAGGCAACGAAAAGAATAAAATGCTCACTCGTATCTACGGTATTTCATTCCCGAAAAAGTCTGAGCTTGACGAATATATCGAGCGTCTTGAAGAGGCTAAGAAACGCGATCACCGCAAGCTCGGCAGAGAGCTCGGTTTATTCATGATGAGAAACGAAGGCCCGGGATTCCCGTTCTTCCTACCCAACGGCATGATCCTCAAAAATCTGCTGCTTGACTATTGGCGCGACATACACAGTAAAGCAGGCTATGTTGAGATCTCAACACCGATCATGCTAAGCCGCCATCTTTGGGAGACTTCAGGACACTGGGATCACTATAAAGAGAATATGTACACAACAGTTATCGACGATCAGGACTTTGCGATCAAGCCGATGAACTGCCCGGGCGGAATCCTTGTTTATCAGTCTGAGCCGCGTTCATACCGCGATCTTCCTATCAGAATGGGCGAACTCGGTCTTGTTCACCGTCATGAAAAGTCCGGTCAGCTTCACGGTCTTATGCGTGTTCGCTGCTTCACTCAGGATGACGCCCACATCTTCATGATGCCTGAGCAGATCCGTGATGAGATTAAAGGCGTTGCTTCACTTATCGATGAGGTTTACAAGCTGTTCGGCTTTAAATATCATGTTGAACTTTCGACCCGTCCCGATGACTCGATGGGCAGTGACGAAGATTGGGAGATGGCAACAGAAGCGCTCAGAGGTGCTCTGGACGATCTCGGTCTTGACTATGTTGTCAACGAGGGTGACGGCGCATTCTACGGTCCGAAGATTGACTTCCACCTTGAAGATTCTATCGGCAGAACATGGCAGTGCGGCACCATTCAGCTCGATTTCCAGCTTCCGCTCAGATTTGAGCTTGAATATATCGGTGCGGACGGCGAGAAGCACCGCCCGATAATGATCCACCGTGTTGCATTCGGTTCGATCGAAAGATTTATCGGTATTCTTATCGAGCACTTTGCAGGCGCGTTCCCGCTTTGGCTTGCGCCCGAGCAGGTCAGAGTGCTTGCTATTTCGGATAAACACCTCGACTATGCTCACAAGGTGCTTGACGCACTTAAAGAGGCAGGCATGCGCGCTACGATCGATGAGCGTTCTGAGAAGATAGGCTATAAGATCCGCGAGGCTCAGCTTAAAAAGATCCCGTATATGCTCGTGCTCGGCGACAAGGAGCAGGAGAGCGGTACAGTTTCCGTTCGTTCGAGAAAAGACGGAGATCTCGGTGCTTGCAGTCTTGACGAGCTTATCAAAAAGCTTCGCGAAGAAAACGACACTAAGGCAAGATAATAGGTGAAATTATGAGTGATTATAAATCCGATATTGAAATAGCGCAGGAATGCGAAATGCTTCCGATAAAGAAGATTGCCGAAAAAATCGGACTTACGGAAGATGATATTGAATACTACGGAAAACATAAGGCTAAGGTCGATCTTAACACTATCCGCTCTAAAAAGGACGAAAAAGACGGCAAGCTGATACTTGTTACAGCTATCAACCCGACTCCGGCGGGCGAGGGCAAAACGACTGTTACTGTCGGATTGGGTGACGCTTTGAGCAAGCTCGGGAAAAAGACAGTTATTGCGCTTCGTGAGCCGTCGTTAGGCCCTGTTTTCGGAATCAAGGGCGGTGCCGCAGGCGGCGGTTATGCGCAAGTAGTTCCGATGGAGGATATAAACCTTCATTTCACAGGCGATATGCACGCAATAGGCGCTGCGAACAACCTTTTAGCCGCAATGCTCGACAACCATATTCACCAGGGCAATGCGCTCAGAATAGACACGCGCAGTATCACATGGAAGCGCTGTGTTGATATGAACGACCGTCAGCTCAGATACGTTGCCGACGGACTCGGCGGCAGAGTTAACGGCTTCCCGAGGGAGGACGGATTTGATATTACCGTTGCTTCCGAGATCATGGCTATTCTTTGTCTTGCGACAGATATAACTGATCTTAAATCCCGTATAAAATCAATCATTGTGGGATACAATACGGACGGCGAGCCTGTCACAGCGGGCGATCTTAAAGCACAAGGTGCTATGACTGCCCTTTTAAAGGATGCATTAAAGCCCAACCTTGTTCAGACGCTTGAGCATACACCTGCGTTTATTCACGGTGGTCCGTTCGCAAATATTGCTCACGGATGCAACTCTGTTACCGCAACAAAGGCGGCTTTGAAGTTCGGCGATTATGTTGTGACAGAGGCAGGCTTCGGTGCTGATCTCGGCGCTGAGAAGTTCCTTGATATTAAATGCCGCGCGGCAGGATTAAAGCCGGATGCCGTTGTTATCGTTGCGACTGTCAGGGCACTGAAATCCCACGGCGGAAAACCGAGAGCAGAGCTTTCAAATGAAGATCTCGGCGCGCTTGAAAAGGGTCTGCCCAATCTTTATAAGCATATTGAGAATATGACCGGGAATTTCAAGCTTCCGTGTGTTGTTGCGATAAACCGTTTCCCGACCGACACCGAGGCGGAGCTCAAGCTTGTTGAAGATAAGTGCCGCGAGCTCGGAGTCAATGTTGCGCTTTGCGAAGTTTGGGGCAAAGGATCGGACGGCGGAATCAAGCTTGCAAACGAGGTTATCCGTCTTTGCGATGAGCCGAATGACTTTACATTCACTTATCCAGATGAGATGAATCTTTTTGATAAGATAAACGCCGTTGCAACAAAGATCTACGGCGCGGACGGTGTTGATTACACGCCAAAGGCGAAAAAGGAGATCGAAAATCTCCGCAGACTCGGATTTGATAAATTCCCTGTCTGCATGGCGAAAACACAGTATTCGCTGTCGGATGATCAGACAAAGCTCGGCAGACCGAGCGGATTTAAGATCACGGTACGCAGCGCAAAGGTTTCTGCCGGAGCAGGATTTGTCGTTTGCCTAACAGGCGATATTATGACAATGCCGGGGCTGCCTAAAGTGCCGTCTGCCGAAAAGATCGATATTGATGAAAACGGAGTTATTTCCGGCTTATTTTAAAAATCGCGCCCGACACATTTGTGTCGGGCTGCTTTTTCGGAGGTCGAGCTTTATGAACAAAGTTGTTATAGTCACAGGTGCTTCTGCCGGAATAGGTTATGCAACTGCAAAACTGCTGTCGGAAAACGGCTGCACAGTCTACGCGCTGGCAAGACGAGTAGATAAAATGGAGCCGCTGAAGGCATACTCGGTGATGCCGATAAAATGCGATGTAACTGATATTGAGAGCGTTAAAGCTGCTGTCACTGAAGTTATGCGTGAGCAAGGCAGGATCGACGTTTTATTCAATAACGCAGGCTACGGTTCCTACGGTGCTGTTGAAGATGTCCCTCTTGATGAAGCGAGAAGCCAATTTGAAGTCAACCTTTTCGGGCTTGCCGCGATCACCAAAGAAGTGCTTCCTATAATGCGAAAGCAAAAAAGCGGACTGATCATAAACAACTCATCGATGGGCGGAAAGATGTATTCCCCGCTCGGTGCTTGGTATCATGCAACAAAGTATGCGATAGAGGGTTTCTCCGACTGTTTGCGGTTTGAAACTCAGCCGTTTGGTATAAAAGTTGCGATAATCGAGCCCGGAGATATTGACACTGCATGGAACGACATCATGCTTGATAACGTTAAAAAGCGATCGGCAAACGGTGCATATGCCGAACAAGCACGCGGGCTTGAGAGAATGATGCACAATATCGGAAAGTTTTCAAAGCCTGATGTTATTGCAAAAGCGGTTTTAAAAGCTGTAAGCTCGAAGAAACCCAAGACAAGGTATTTAGTCGGCAAGAACTCGAAAACATTTGTTTTTCTGCGAAATATTCTTTCCGATAAAATGTACGATAAAGCACTGCGGTTTATGATAAACCGAAAATAATAAAAGGAGCAGATTTAAAATCTGCTCCTTTTTAGCTTTATGCTTTTCTTTTTCTTCTGAGCGCGGTTAGCACTGCGGCTGTACCGATCAGCGAGACAGACAACGCTATCGGAAGCACCGTTCCGCTGTCGGGATTAACATCAAATTCGAAATCATCGCCGTAATCAAGGTCAATCGCCGTCGGCTCATCAAAATCGCCGTACACCTCGTCCCAAATAAGAGCGAACTTTGTATACTCCTTCTCAGTATAGCCGTAGGTAAGCTCAAGCTCCTTTTTGGTCTTTTTGCTCATTGTTCCCCAGAGTGCCAAAAACTCCGAAAGAGCTTCTTTAAGCTTACCGTCGGGATCATTGTAATACGCCGATGCATCCTTTGGCAGCTTTTTGTAAAGCTCGACATACCTTGAAACTGCATCACTGTCTACCGTATTGCCGTCCGGATTAGGATCGACATAAGCGGCCGGCGCAGGCATATTCGATGTGAGATCACCGTATTTATCATACTTACAGCCATAAAGATCGCCTACAGAAAAATCAACGACTATATCCTTGCCTGTGAATGCGTAAAGTCCTTTTTCTATATTGAAGCAATATGCATACTTCTTATACTCATTGAAGCTGAGCGTGCCGTTCTCAATGGCATCATCATAATATTCGCCTATATCGGCACCTATTCTGTCGGCAGTTACCATAAGCTCGGAAAGCGGAGCGGACTTGAAATCCTTAAAATCAAAGATGAATTTCATTACTGTGCCTGCATGAGCTGCCGGTCTGTTCTGCTCGGGGATCATAAATGTCCACGGGAAGAAATAAGCCTCATCGATGCTGCTTACCTTTTTACCGTTTTTATCGAGGTAATTACCCTTTGCATCACGGTTCGGAAGCAGAACCTTAAAATCGATCGTGAAGCCGACTGTCCACATATCAGTCTTTCGCGAAAGTACATAACACTCAACGCCGTCATACTCGGACAGCTTACCCATATCAAATCCGGCACTTACGCCTACATCTTCCCAACCGTGATGGAACTGATCAGGTCCTACGAATCCTTTGCCGTAAAACGACATAGCGGAATTCGGATAAAGCTCGGAGCTTTCATCAACTGTCATATCGACCATAGCGGAAAAGTCTATTCTTGAAAGTCCGAGCTGAGAATAGATATATGCGTCGGTATAGTCAACAATGCAGTCCTCCTTCGGCTCCTGAATAGGATTTGTCGGAGTTGCAAGCTTTGTTACTTTGAGGTTTGAAACCTCGCAGTCGAGGCTCTTGATAGCTGTTATCCAGCCCGAGCTTTGCGCAAATCTGACAGTGAGAGTGTCGATCGACGCCATGTTTTCCGGTAGATTTGTGACAAGTGTTTTTTTCGGGCGTTCGACAGACGATACCTGAATTTCGCTGCGATATGTAACGGTTTTGCCGTTTTCATCCTTACCGGTGAAAATCAAAATCACTTCGGAAGCAAAACCGAGATCTTTTACTGTGTTAAGATCGAGATACTTATCGTTTTCTTTATCATATTTTCTGTACCAATCGTGATAAGTATAGTCATTTCCCGACTTGCCGATATTTCTCATCGTTTTGACTCCGACTACCTTGTGGAGATATATATCGGCACAAACGCGATAAGATCTTTTATCTGTCTGCATGGTTTGAAGAGCGGATTGTGTCTCCTGCTCGCTGACATCGTAAACCGCTTGAATATATCGGCGATCCGATTCCGGCATATAGCCGTTGCAGTTTTGAATGTTGTTATCGTCGCTCACGACACGAATGCCGTTTGACGAATAGGTTATACTCTTTGTGCCGTTTGACGACAGTTGCTTATTCTGTGCGAATTTGAAGAAGACATCATTTTCGGCAGATGAAGCAAACGACATAAAGGACATTGCGGTTACAGCCACCACCGCTGCTGTAACTGCGGCTACAGCCTTTTTCAACAGTTTCATATTTGTGCCTCCTCGCAATAT
>CAVGWP010000034.1:0-12825 GCA_963633095.1 bacterium
TGCGTGACATCTCCCCACACCGTGGGGAGTAACCCTTTACACAAGGGAGCCTTTTTATGCTTGACCGAATGTCGGGTACAAAAGGCTGCCCACCGCAGGAACTCCCCGCGTCCTGCCCACCGTACTAACGGTGGCAAACCGACTTTATCGGGCTGATTTTCTATCATTTTCGGCGGGACTTTGAACTGCCGATTTTCTGCCCGCTGTCATTGCGGTAGGCAGGATAACGGAACAAAAGGTGCTTGAGCGCCGTCCATCTGAACGGCACGAGCGGCCAGGTGTATTTCCGATTATCGTCGAGCGTTTTTGCGGTGAATATCAAAAACAAAATATACCCGATCGTGATGATCAAGCCGAAAATTCCGATAAGTCCGCACAAAACTATTCCGAGCCAGCGAAACATTCTCACAGCGTTCCCAAGCTCCGGATTCGGTATACAATGCGACGCGATCGCTGACGCAATGCACACAAATATCGCGTTCGCGCTGAACAGCCCTATCGACACCGCGAGGTCGCCGAGCACAAGTCCGCCGATTATCGAAAACGCCGCCTGCAAATTTTGCGGCGTGTGAAGCGACGACATCTTGAGCAGCTCCAGTCCGATCTCGAGAAAAACAAGCTGCAAAAGCATAGATAAAGCACCGTATTCATCGGGCGGCGGCTTTAAAAACTGCATAAATCCGACATCGCCCCGACAGATCAGCATATAAACAGGAACAGCGAAGGTCGCAAATAAAATTGCCGAAAACCGAAGCAGGCGAGTGACTGTCCCGACAAGCGGCGGCTGAAAATAATCCTCGATATACTGTGTAAAATAGAAAACCGAAGCCGGCAGAATAAGCGCGGTCGGCGAGGTATCCACGATCAGCACAATATGCCCCTCGAGCAGGTGCGCGGCGATAGTGTCCGGCCGCTCTGAAACTCTGAACACGGGCATCGGATCGTACCACCGCTTTTTAACCAGCAGCTCTTCAAGCGATTTCTCACCCATTGTGAGTGCCGAAACATCGATCGATTTCAGCTTTTTAATAACCGTTTCGCACAGCTTTTTATCCACCCTGTCCGCAACATATCCCACAGCGACATCGGTCTTGGAATCCCTGCCGACACTGCACATCTTGAATGTCAGCGAGCGGTTTCTGATTCTGCGGCGAATAAGCGCGGTGTTAAACACCACCGTTTCAACAAGATCGTCGCGCGGGCCTCTCGTGACCTTTTCGATATGCGACTGACTCGGCTCGCGCGCAGGATACTCCCTCGCGTCTATCAGCGCGCATCCGCCGCATCCGTCTGTGATCAGAAGCACCTGACCGCACAGCACCGAGTCCGCCGCGCTCTCAAGGCTGTCGGTGACAGACACCTCGATATACGGTATTCTATCGAGCAGAAGCGGCACAATATCGGTGCTTTGCTCAGGCTTTGCGCCTTGCAGTTCTTTCATCACATGAACCATAATATCGTCTTTTGCGAAGCCGTCCACAAACAAAAGGCAGGCTTTTGTGCCGCCGACATTAAGACGGCGCATTATAATATCGAAGCTGTCGGTTATCGGCAGCATTTTTTTTAACAGATCAATGTTTTTGTCAATATCTTTTTCCATATCAAAAGCACTCCGTTTCAGTGTTAGAGTGCGATTACAAAAGGATAAAATTCAAGCCAAAATTTATGTGTAAATCGAGCCTAAATTATGTTGACTTTAAAATAAAATTATATTATCATAATAGATGAATTAACAATAACGAAACGCGAGAGGAACGGTTTTATTATGACTGATACTCAAAAGAAAATAGGAAAATACACACTGCGGGAGCTTAAAGGCGAGCCTGTTTCGTCTGTCGCGGAATATTCCCGACTTGCCGCTGCGGAAGGCTCGGTTTTATTGAAAAACGAAAAGGCAACTCTGCCTTTTCTCAAAGGCGAAAAGCTGAGCGTTTTCGGCAGGATCCAGAGCACATATTATAAGAGCGGCACAGGCTCGGGCGGTATGGTCAATGTGAAATACTGCACGAATATTCTCGACAGTCTGCGTGACAGCGGCGTTGTCAAAATCGATGAAGAGCTTGCAAAGATCTACGCCGATTGGATAAAGGAAAATCCGTTTGAAGTCGGCTTCGGCTGGGCGAGCGAGCCTTGGAGCCAGAAGGAAATGCCGCTGTCGGACGATGTTGCGGCCGATGCAGCGAAGCGCTCGGATAAGGCACTTATCGTCATCGGAAGAACAGCAGGTGAGGATCAGGACAACTCGAATAAAGAGGGCAGCTATCTTCTTAACGAAGCCGAGTATAACATGATCAAAACAGTCTGCCGCCACTTTGAAAAGGTCGCCGTTGTTCTGAATGTCGGCAATGTTATCGATCTGAACTTTGCAGACGAGCTCGGCGTTTCGGCTCTGCTTTATTCATGGCAGGGCGGCTTTGAGGGCGGCAACGCCTGTGCGGATCTGCTTTGCGGCAAGATATCTCCGAGCGGCAAGCTGAGCGACACCTGCGCTAAAAGCGTTTCCTCCTGCTATGCCGATAAGAACTACGGCGGCAGATACCGCAATTTCTATGAAGAGGATATCTATGTCGGCTATCGCTATTTCGAGACATTCGATAAAGAAAGCGTGCTTTATCCGTTCGGCTTCGGACTTTCGTATACAAAATTTGCGTTGTCCGGCGTGAGCGTTCAGCGCGAGGGCGATAATGTCGTTATCAAAGCCGAGGTCAAAAACATCGGGGACTATGCCGGCAAGGAAGTCGTCGAGGTCTACTATGAAGCACCGCAGGGCGTGCTCGGCAAGCCTTTGAGAGCGCTTTCGGCTTTTAAAAAGACCCGTGAGCTCAAACCGAACGAGAGCGAGCAGGTCGAGCTTTCGTTCCCGATATCCGCAATGGCGTCTTACGACGAATCGGGTGAAACAGGCAACAGATCCTGCTATGTGCTCGAGAGCGGCGAGTATAATATCTATGTCGGCACAGATGTCCGCTCCGCCGAAAAAGCAGGCTCGTTTACCATTGATAAAACTATTGTGACACAGCAGCTCAAAGAGGCGTGCGCTCCTGTGACTCCGTTTGACATTATCCGCCCGAAAAAGGTCGGCAGCGGCTATGTTCCGGAGCTCAGAGCGGCTCACCTCGGCAAAAACGACACACTGAAGATCATAAGCGATGAAATGCCGCAAGAGATCGCTCCCACAGGCGACAAGGGCTATAAGCTCGTTGATGTCGCCCGCGGCAACTGCACGCTCGATGAATTTATCGCGCAGCTTTCCGATGAAGAGCTCGGCTGCCTGACAGTCGGCGAGGGTATGAACAGTATCAGAGTTACCCCCGGCACTGCGGCGGCGTTCGGCGGCGTCACGACTGCACTTGAGGACCGCGGAATCCCCGCTTGCTGCTGTACGGACGGCCCCTCGGGACTGCGCCTTGACGACGGCGCGCCCGCATCGAGCATTCCGAACGGCACGGCGCTCGCCTGCACATGGAACACCGAGCTTATTGAAAAGCTTTATAACTACTTCGGCGCGGAGGCGTATTCTTATAATATCGACGCGCTTTTAGGTCCCGGTATCAATATCCACCGCCACCCGTTAAACGGCAGAAACTTCGAGTATTTGTCGGAGGATCCGTATCTCACAGGCGTTATCGCCTCGGCTATGACAAAGGGCTTCTCGCTTGCAGGCACACAGGTGACTATCAAGCATTTCGCAGCCAACAATCAGGAGCATTTCAGATACAACACCGATTCAATCGTTTCCGAGCGCGCTCTCAGAGAGATCTATTTAAAGCCGTTTGAGATCTGTGTGAAAAACGGAGCGAAGTCTGTCATGACTACATACAACCCCCTGAACGGTTGGTGGAACGCAGGCAACTATGAGCTTTGCACCCGTATCCTCAGAGACGAATGGGGCTTTGACGGCATTGTTATGACCGACTGGTGGGCTGTTATGAACGAGTATGCAGGCGGCCCGAGCGAGCATCATATCATGCACGCTATGATCCGCTCGCAGAACGATCTGCTTATGCCTAATCCCACCGCGGGCGAGATCTGGCTGAAGATCAAAAAGGATCTCGACGAGGGTAAGCTGAACAGAGCGCAGATCCAGCGCTGTGTTAAAAACATTCTTTCGTTTGTGCTCGAATCGCCGACATTTGCTAAATATGTCGAAAACGGCTGCAAGCCGATCTCGCCGATCGGTATCGATATCGAGAATTTAAAGTCTGTCTATTCCTTCGGCGACATTGTGCCCGATAAGGAGTTTGAGATCAATCTGGACAGCGATCAGACAGTCGCATTCGGCATGACCTACGACTCGAAACAGCCGCTCACCGCGCAGATCAAGTTCACCGTTTCGTGCGACGGTAAGCAGGTCGCCGCCATGATGGGCAAGGGCAGTCTCGGCGAGGTGCATGAATCGTTCAGCCGAAGCACAACACTTTCGGCAGGCAAGCACAAGATAAGCCTCGGCTATTCTAAAAAGCTCGCAACAGTCTATAAGCTTGAGATACTGCAATAAAACAGATTCAAACCTCTGCGTGCATTTTACTCGCAGAGGTTTTGGCATTAAAAGAGATAATGCGGAATACATTTTAAAAAGAAAGGAGTGCCGCGCAATGAAAAGGGTCATAATTTTGCTGATTTCCGCCGCGATTTTTCTTTGTTCGTGCGGCACCGACACCGCAACCGACACGATAACGGACATTATAAATAACCCCGCGGCACAAAGCGGCGAGATGAGAGCCTGCTGGCTTTCATATTTGGAGCTTGATATGGAGGACAAGTCCGAAAAGGGATTTGAAAGCGGAGTCGAAAAGCTGATCAAAAAAGCCGCCGACACAGGGCTCAACACCGTTTTCGTCCACACTGTAAGCCATTGCGACGCTTATTATAATTCAAAGCTTCTGCCTATGTCGAAATATGTCGCAGGCAAGCGCGGCGGCAGCCTTTCCTATGATCCGCTCAGCGTGGTGATAAAGGTCGCAAAGGCTTATAAAATGAGCGTCCACGCATGGATAAATCCGTTTCGCATTTCGGCGGACAAGCGTGAGACAGCCGACTGGCAGAAGGACGATATAGCCGTTAAAATGCTGAGTCAGTCGGCGGCACACGCGGCGGACGGCGGCGTTTACCTTATCCCCTCGGCTCTCAGTGCGCAAAAGCTCATGCTCGACGCTGTCCGCGAGATAGTGTCGAACTACGATATTGCAGGCGTTCATTTCGACGATTATTTCTACCCCACGACCGACAGCGATTTTGATAAAGCACAGTATGATAAATATAAGTCGCTCGCCGGGGACACGGCACTGTCCCTTGCCGATTATCGCCGTGCGGCGGTCGATAGCTTTGTGAGTGCGGTGTACGGCATTGTAAAGCAGAGATCGCAGTCGCTTTTGTTTGGGATAAGTCCGCAGGCTGATATTGATAAAAACCGCGAAACACTTTATGCCGATGTCGAAAAATGGTGCAGTAATGAGGGGTATATCGACTATATCATGCCGCAGATCTATTTCGGCTTTGAATATCCGATCGAGCGGTTTCGTTTTGATAAAATGCTCGATGAATGGCTGAATGTAAAGCGGTCGGGCGTTCGGCTGATGATAGGGCTCGGACTTTACCGATCGGGCGAGGAGCAGACTGTAGGCTCGCAAAAGTCGCGTGAGTGGTGCGACAAGACCGACATTATCGCAAGCCAAGTCGAGCTGATAAGAGAGAAAAAGGCGGACGGCTTTGCCGTTTTCTCAGCAGGAAGCTTAATATCAAAGCAAAAGGAAACAGAAAATCTTAAAAAGGTGCTGATGGGTTGAAAAAAAGAGTCGTTTTAACAGCGGTCATGCTGGCGGCGTTGTTGTCGGCAGCCGCGGCGGCGGCAGTCGTCGGGGCGGACTTTCGGCAGTATGACTCCGATGAATATTTAAAATGCGCCGATATTTTTCGATATGTGAGCGCGGATTACGAGGAAAGCGGCAACGCACTTAGTAATAATGTGAATATCATAAAAGGCTCTTCGAGCGGGCAGGTGAACGATGAGATAAATCGAGCCTGCCGCTTTGAAAATGAGCTTTCGCTCGATCTCGACAGTATCGGCGGGGAAGGCTTTTATGAAGAGTTTTTGATAAGCGGAATGGACAGCTTCGACGATTTTATGATGTATAAAAAGCTGAGCTTTGTGTCTCGCGCCGAACGCAAATTCGATAATGCTTCGGTGCGGCTGTGCACTTCCGACGAGCGGCTTTCTGCGCTTTGCGTTAAGTATTCCGCGTGCGGCACGGTGCAGAACGGCAGCAGCGTTAAAACCGCAGTGTCGTTCAATGTAACGCAAAAAACACAGGAGGCTCAGACAGATGAGCTCACCGTTTACTCATCGCAAAGCTCACCGAATACCGTCATCGGCGGTGAGGAAATACAGCTTACAACCACCGACCGAAACTGTGTTCCCGACAGTGTTTCGAGATACACCGCCGATATTTCCGCTGTCCGAGCGGGCGAGTATGAAGCGGCGGTCGGTGATGATAAAATAACGCTCAGTATCAGCGATAAAACCTCACCGGAGGTCAGTATCGCAACAGTCGTGACCGAATCGGCAGAGCCGATCGCGCTGACTTCAGACGGCGGAAAGTACCGCCCCGACTTAAATCCTCTGCCGCAGGGCACTGTGGACGAATGTACCGTCAGCGACGATATCTGCACGCTGAAAAGCGGCGGCAGCTTTTATCTGTCGAACGACAGCAAGGGCGAGATCATCAGCGTTGAAAAGGGCGTGCTGCCGTCGTTTTCGGTCGCGGCGGTGCTGAGGACCGAGCAGACCGACCGCGGCGACACCCGATTGCTTATCGGCAGAGAGTGCAAGGCACCGTTTAAAGTGGAGCTGCTCGGGCAGGAATACAAGGACTTATCACAGACCGATCCGAGACCGAACGGCGAAGTGAGCGCATGCACGATCTCACAGGTAAGGATAGTTTTCTGCTCATCGACAGCTCCGCTCGGCACAGCCGATGTTTCAAAAAGCACGGTGTTTGAAAGCGCACGGTGGGAAAAGACAAGCGACGGTTATGCTTTAAGTCTCACACTCAATGAAACGGGCGCATTTTACGGTTACAGTGCCGAATACGAAAACGACACTCTTGTTTTCACCTTCAACGAGCCGCCGAAATTAGAATCCGCCGACAATGACTACGGAGTTTCGCTGAAAAATGCGGTCATTGTGCTGGACGCGGGCCACGGCGGAAGCGACCCGGGCGCGCTGGACGGCGAAGAAAAAATAAAGGAATCGGTTTTAAATCTCTCGCTCGCAAAGAAAATAAGGCAAAAGCTCGAAGCGGTCGGCGCGAGGGTCATCATGACAAGGACAGATGAAAGCGATATCACGCTCGAAAAACGAACAAGCATTACGAGGGCGGCAAAGGCGGATATTTTTGTGTCGATTCATCGCAATTCATCGGAAAACACCGACGCCGCTGGCTACTCCGATTACTACTACAATGCCTATTCAATGCCGCTCGCAAAGACGATTTTCGATTATTCGAGCAGGCAGTTCAAGCCGCTCAAAACCGAATACTACCCGTTTTATGTCACAAGGATAACCGATTGTCCCGCTGTTTTAACAGAAAACGGCTTTCTGAGCAATGCCGATGAAGCCGCAAGTATCAGCGACGGCGATTTCGATGAAAAGCTCGCCGAAAACACCGCTGCGGGCATTATCGAATATTTAAAAAGCATTTCAAAATAAAAGAAGTCGATCGGAAAATTCAAAAAGAAAGGCAGAGATTTTTGAAAAAGGTCATACTTCTTTTGTCCGCCGTGCTGATAATGCTGGCAGTGCCGCTGCTTTCGCTTATGCCGAGCGTGTCCGACCGATCGGAAACACAAAGCGATATTGCCGAGTCGGACACCGTGACTATGCTGCTGCACGAATCGAATAAACTCAAGACAATAACGATGTCGGAATATCTTGTAGGTGTCGCCGCCTGCGAAATGGAGGCGAGCGCACCCGAGGAAGCGCTCAAGGCGCAGGCGACTGCGGCGAGAACGCTTCTTTTAAACCGCAGGGCGGAAAATCAGAAAAACGGCTATGATATTTCCGATGATCCATCCCGCGATCAGGGTTATCTCGACAGCGACGCAAGGCGGGAAAAGTGGGGCAAAAGCTTTGACGCTTACGAAAAAAAGCTCAAAAAATGTGTCGACTTGACCGCCGACATCGTCATAACCTACGGCGGCGAGCCGATAAAAGCGGTGTATCACGCTATATCGAGCGGCAAGACCGAAAGCGCCGAAAATGTTTGGGGCGGCGACTATGCTTATTTGCAGTCGGTCGTAAGCGACGGCGACAGCTTATCAAAGGGCTTTCAAAGCAGCGTCACTCTCAGCGAGAGCGACTTTTTGAAAAAGCTCGGATCGCTCGGTATCAAAGCTGAATCGGTAACGCTCGACTATGAACCGAAGGTGGGCGGCAGCGGTGTTGTCATAAGCTATAACCTTTGCGGAAAAACGCTCAGCGGCAGTGAGATAAGATCCGCTTTTTCGCTTCGTTCGGCGGCGTTCACCATAGAAAAGCAAAGCAGCGGATATGTGATCACCGTCAAGGGTTACGGTCACATGGTCGGAATGAGCCAGGCGGGGGCGCAGTATATGGCACAGCAGGGATTTTCCTATGATGAGATCTTATCGCATTATTACATCGGCTGCTCTGTCGGCAAATAGGGATTTTACCGTTGCAAACCGCCTGAGAATGTATTATAATCATAGTGTAGATGTTTGATTTAGAGGTATTAAGGAAAAGGACGATTTTTATGAACTATTGTTTTTCAGACAGAGTCAGCTCTTTGAAGCCCAGCGTTATAAGAGAGATCCTTAAATATTCGAGCGATCCCGACGTGATCCCGTTTTCCGCAGGCAACCCTGCGCCCGAGGCTTTCCCGATCGACGATGTTCGCCGTATCACAGCGCAGATAATGGACACCGAGCCGATAGCCGCGCTTCAATATTCGATAACCGAGGGGTATATGCCGCTCAGGCGTGCCGTGCTCGATTATGTGTCGAGCCGCCACGGTATCGACACAACGGAAAACAACACGATAATCACCGCGGGCGCACAGCAGGTCATGGAGCTTTCGGCGAAATCGCTCGGCAACGAGGGCGACACTGTTATCTGCGAAGCACCGACATTCATCGGCACACTCAACGCTTTCCGTTCGTATCGGCTGAACCTTGTCGGCGTGCCTATGGAGAGCGACGGTATCGATACCGACAAGCTCGAAACAGCGCTTAAAACAAATAAAAATGTTCGGTTTATCTATGTTATCCCGAATTTTCAGAATCCGTCGGGTATCACAATGTCGGCGGAAAAGCGAAAGAGAGTGTATGAGCTTGCCTGTCGGTACGACACGATAATAATTGAGGACGATCCCTACGGCGAGCTGAGATTTGCAGGCGAGTATATTCCGCCGATCAAATCGCTCGATTCAGACGGCAGAGTTATCTATGTCGGCTCGTTTTCAAAGGTGCTCTCTCCCGGGCTCAGAGTCGGCTATGCAGTTGCTCATCCGACACTGCTTTCAAAGCTCACTGTCTGCAAGCAGGTCAGCGATGTCCACACAGCGATCCTGCCGCAGATGATCGCTTATAAATTCATGTCGGAATGCGATTTTCTGTCGCATATCGAAAAAATAAGAAAGATCTATCGCAAAAAAGCGGAGCTGATGATGAACCTTGCCGATGAACTTTTCGGCGGCAGGATCACCTATGAAAAGGTCAGCGGCGGACTGTTTTTGTGGTGCACACTGCCAAAGACCGCCGATATGATGCAGTTCTGCAGGGATGCGTTGGAGAAGAAAACGGCGGTCGTTCCGGGTAATGCGTTTTTGGTCGATGAAAACGATAATTGCTCAAGTATCCGTCTTAACTATTCCACCCCGACCGATGAGCAGATAGAAAAAGGTATGCACGCGCTCGGCGAGCTTTCAAAAAATCTTTAAAATACACATTATAAGTGAGGAAATAAAATGGACAAGATCATTCTAACAGGCGACCGCCCGACAGGCAAGCTCCATGTGGGTCATTATGTCGGCTCTCTCAGACGCAGGGTAATTTTGCAGGAATCGGGCGAGTATAAGCGCGCGTTTATCATGATAGCGGACGCTCAGGCACTCACCGACAATATCGAAAATCCCGAAAAGGTAAGGCAGAATGTTATCGAGGTCGCGCTCGACTATTTATCGGTCGGACTCGATCCGAGCAAGTCAACGCTGTTTATCCAGTCGCAGATCCCCGAGCTTTGCGAGCTGACCTTCTATTATATGGACCTTGTGACAGTCGCAAGACTTCAGCGCAATCCGACTGTTAAATCGGAGATAAAGCTGAGAAATTTTGAAGCGAGTATTCCGGTGGGATTTTTCACATATCCGATAAGCCAGGCGGCGGATATCACAGCCTTCAAGGCGACGACTGTTCCCGTAGGCGAGGATCAGCTCCCGATGATCGAGCAGACAAGAGAGATCGTTCGCAAGTTCAATCAGGTCTATGCGCCGGTCCTTGTCGAGCCTGATGTTCTGCTTCCGGAGAATGCGGCGTGCCTGCGCCTGCCCGGAACGGACGGCAAGGCTAAAATGTCAAAGTCGCTCGGCAACTGCATCTATCTTTCGGACTCGCCCGACGATGTCCGTCAGAAGATCATGACAATGTACACCGATCCGACTCATCTTCAGGTGAGCGATCCCGGCCATGTCGAGGGCAATGCGGTGTTCACTTATCTCGATGCGTTCTGCACCGATGAGCATTTTGAAAGGTATCTTCCGGACTATAACAATCTCGATGAATTAAAGGCGCACTATACAAGAGGCGGACTCGGCGATGTTAAAGTCAAGAAGTTCTTGAATGCGGTCATGCAGGAGGTGCTCGAGCCTATCCGTGCCCGCAGAGCGGAATTTGAAAAGGATATTCCCGCGGTTTATGAAATGCTCAAAAAGGGCAGTGAATCGGCGAGAGAAACTGCGGCTCAGACGCTGTCGCAAGTTAAGTCCGCAATGAAGATAAACTATTTCGATGATGAAGAGCTTATTCGCTCGCAGTCGGATAAGTATTCGAATCAGTGAGGAGATAAAATGGATTATTTAAAGCTTAAAAGCGGAACAGATGTAAGAGGAGTCGCTGTCGAGGGTGTAGAGGGCGAACACATACAGCTCACAAACGAGTGCGTCTGCACTATAACCGATGCTTTTCTTTGCCGGCTTTGCGAAAAGACAAATAAAAACGCCGCCGAGCTTGTTATTGCGGTGGGTCACGATTCGAGAATTTCAGCCGAGCGCATTAAGGGCTGTGTTATCGACACGCTCAAGTCAAAAGGCGTCAGCGTTATCGATTGCTCCATGGCGTCCACTCCGGCGATGTTTATGACTACTGTTATGCTGAACACAGACGCCGCCGTGCAGATCACAGCGAGCCATCATCCATTCAACCGCAACGGACTCAAGTTTTTCACCAAGGAAGGCGGTCTCGGCGGCTCGGATATTTCCGCTGTGCTTAAAGCGGCAAATGAAAATAAGGCTATGCCGTCAGCCGAGGGCAGTGTCAGAAAATACGATTTCATGGCGGATTATGCCGCTCATCTGCGCCGTCTTATTATTGACGGCACCGGCGAGGACAAGCCGCTGTGCGGATTTAAGATCGCGGTAGACGCAGGCAACGGAGCAGGCGGATTTTATGCTTATGATGTTCTTGCTCCGCTCGGGGCGGACATTTCGGGTTCACGCTATCTCGAGCCGGACGGTATGTTCCCGAATCATATTCCGAATCCCGAAAACGAGCAGGCAATGCAGAGCATTTGCGAGGCTGTTTTGCAGTCGGGCTCGGATCTCGGCGTCATTTTCGATACAGATGTCGATCGCGGCGGCTGTGTTGACGCTCACGGCAACGAGATAAACCGCAATCGCTTGGTCGCACTTGCGGCGGCTATTGCGCTTGAAGGGCACGAGGGCGGCACGATCGTTACCGATTCGGTCACATCGAGCGGTCTTAAAGACTTTATCGAAAACGAATTGCACGGCGTGCATTATCGCTTTAAAAGGGGATATAAGAATGTTATCGATGAATCGATAAGGCTGAATAACGAGGGTATCGATTCGCCGCTCGCTATCGAGACCTCGGGTCATGCGGCTTTTTCCGAGAACTATTTTCTTGACGACGGCGCGTATCTTGTGACTAAAATAATTATCAAAGCGGTCAATCTTCGCAAAAGCGGCGGTTCGATCGAACAGTTGACTGCGGCGCTTAAAGAGCCGATCGAGACATCCGAGCTTCGTTTTAAGATCAAGGCGGACGATTTCAGAGCCTACGGCGAGAGCGTTATTTCGGCGCTTTCGGATTACGCCGAAAAGCACGGTTGGGATATTGCGCCCGATAACCGCGAGGGTCTGCGAGTTTCGTTCGGACACGGTTGGTTTTTGCTGCGGCTTTCGGTGCATGATCCGATCATGCCGCTGAATATCGAGAGCGATGTAAAGGGCGGTGTTTTAAAGATCGCAAACGAATTGTTCGGATTTTTGCAGACTGCCGATATGCTCGATATCACCCCGATCAAAACCCTCCTCTCAAAATAGGCAGCGGTAATACCGCCGCTGCCGCGGAGGGCATTCCGCGGGGAGTTTGTGCGGTGGGATACATACTATGCCCGACCATTGCCATGGTGGGCATGCCGCGGCAAGTTTGTGCGGTGGAATACAAAAAATGCTCGACAAGAAGATAAGTTCTTGTCGGGCATTATAAGTTGGTCATTATGATAGCCGACCACGGCATAGCAACCGTGCTAACGGTCGAGCATTGAAAGTTGGATAAGATGATAGCCGACCA
>CAVGWP010000035.1:0-12023 GCA_963633095.1 bacterium
GTATCGGGCTCGCCTGCCGATGAGATCGGTATCAAGGCATACGATATCATAACGCAGGTAAACGGCGTTAAAGTATCGAGCTACAAGGATTATAACACCGAGAGACTAAAACACAGTCCGGGTGAAACCATCACATTGCAGGTTTACAGAAACCGACAATACTATGATGTTACCATAACGCTTGGAGAGAGTATTTCATAATTCTATTTATCACCGCACAGCGAAAAGGCCGTATTTCGCGCTGTGCGGTGTTTTTTTAATTATTTTTGTTTAATTTGCCTATGTCTTTTTCGACAAAAAAGTGCTATTATATTTAT
Source organism: bacterium (assembly GCA_963633095.1). Taxonomy (GTDB): domain Bacteria; phylum Bacillota; class Clostridia; order Oscillospirales; family Acutalibacteraceae; genus RUG14109. The sequence goes on from CAVGWP010000035.1 coordinate 318, forward strand.
ATAACAATTACAAGAGGTGAGAAGATGATAAGCTGCGGCGACATCGTTGTTTACGGCACAAACGGAGTATGTCGATTCAACGGAGAGGTGCACAAGCAAACAGCCTTCGGAACTGCAGATTATTTTGAGCTCGAGTCGCTTCGCGACTGCACGAATAAAATGTATCTGCCGAAAAAAGAAGAATTGCTCGGCAAATTGAGACATGTGATGACGCATGACGAAGCAGTGAAGCTTGTCGATGAAAGTGCGGAAGAACAAGTCATTGTTGTGGAAAACGATGACGAGCGCAAGGAGCAGTTTTCGAGTATGCTCCATTCTAACGACAGCGCAATGACAATTCGCGTTGTCAGAGCGCTGACAAATATGCAAAAGAAGAAAGCGAAAGTCGGCAGCAAGCTTCACTCGGCTGACGAGAGAATGCTGAGACTTGCTAAAAAGATGATCGATGATGAACTTGCTTATGCACTCGGGATCGACACTGAAAATGTATCTGCCTATGTTTCAAAAAAAATTCAGGCAAAAGCTGAATAAGAAAAATGCGGTCTGCATATGGCAGGTCGCATTTCGTTTTAGTTGACATAAATCGCAAAACAAGTTATAATAAATGAAAAACTGCGGTCTTCGCCGCTTTTAAAACTCGGAGCGATATGAAAAAGAAGATCATTATTTTATCTGCTGTTTTGGTTATCGTCTGCGCTATAGCGGCGGTGTTTTGTTTTCGCTCAGCAGATGATTATTATATTGATAATATTGATAAGATAACCGCCGATTCAAAGACGGTTTTTTTGACAATACGGTGCGACAGTGTTTTTGATAATTACGACAAGCTGGACGACGCATTGAAAAGCGGCGGATATATCCCGAGCGACGGTATGATACTGAAGCGGACGGAATATGTCATGCAGGATGGCGACAGCGTTTTCGACCTGCTATACAGAGCTGTCAGACATGAGAAGATACAATTTGATTACAACGGAAAAAACAGCAATGCTTTCGGCACGGCTTATGTTAAGGGAATAGGTTATCTCTATGAGTTTTCATGCGGATCGACTTCCGGATGGACATACGCTGTTAACGGCGTTTTTCCGAACTACGGCTGTTCCAAATACGAGCTTCACGATAAAGACGAGATCGAATGGATATACACTTGCGACCTCGGTCAGGATATAACAGCTTCGGGCGGTGTGAAATGAGCGAGTTTTCAAGATTTCATCCGCTGTCAACAGCTGTTTATTTTGCACTTGTTATATTCATGGGCGCATTTTCATTTGATCCGATAATAGCATTGTCTTCCCTTTTGGGCTCGGCGTTTTTTTGCATTTTCATCTGCAATGAAAAAGGCAGACTTAAAAGCTTTTTATTCTATCTTTTAATCGCTGTTTTAATAACTGTCACAAATCCGCTGTTTTCGCACAACGGCAAAACGCCGCTGTTTTTTATTGCAGACAAGCCATACACCTTGGAAGCTTTGGCATACGGAAGTGTCCTTTCATTAACGGTAGTGTCCGTTATGCTGTGGTGTAAGGCGTTCAGCAAGGTTTTTTCGAGCGACAAGCTGCTTTGCCTTATCGGCGGTGTTGCTCCGCGTTTATCGACGGTGATATCAGCGGCACTGAGATACATTCCGCTTTTTATGCGGCGTGCAAGGACTGTCAGCCGCGCCCAACGCGCTGTCGGAGCGTATTCATCAAACAGTGTTAAAAGCCGCATAAAGGCGCATTTGAATATGTTTTCCGCACTGACGGGATGGTCGCTTGAGGACGCCGCAGAAACGGCTAATTCAATGAAAGCACGAGGATACGGTGCTGCAAAGCGAACAAGCTATTCTGATTTTAAGTTCAGACTAAAGGATCTCGCACTGCTCATTATTTGCATTGCACTTAGTATCGGTGCGATCTTATCGTTTCAGAGCTGTTCATTTTATCCCGAGATAAGGCTGCCGTCGATAAGCAATGCTCTTCCCTTTTACATTTGTTTTTTTATACTATCGATGATTCCATTTTTAATTGAAACGGAGGCGATCTTCAGATGGATATATTGCAGATCAAAAATTTGAATTTTCGCTATCCGAATGCATCGGAAAATGCGCTGTGCGGCGTTGATCTGACTATACCGTTCGGCAGTTTTGTTATGCTGTACGGTTGTTCGGGATGCGGAAAAACGACGCTTTTGAAGCTTTTAAAGCATCAGGTTGCGCCGTTTGGCGATAGAAGCGGCGATATCGTTTACTGCGGCAAGCCGATAGACGAGCTTTCCGACAAGGAGCACGCTGCGCAAATCGGCTTTGTCGGGCAGTTCCCCGATGAGCAGCTCGTGACCGACAAGGTCTGGCACGAGCTCGCATTCGGGCTTGAAAATCTCGGGATCGACAAAAGTGTTATTCGCCGCAGAGTCGGCGAAACCGCCAGCTATTTTGGTATTCAAAGCTGGTACAGAAAAAATGTAGATGAGCTCTCGGGCGGGCAAAAACAGCTTTTAAATCTTGCGGCTGTTATGGTCATGCGTCCGAAGTTGCTGCTGCTCGATGAACCGTGCGCTCAGCTTGATCCTATTGCGGCAGGCGAGCTTATAAATGTTTTGATACGGCTCAACCGTGAGCTTGGAATAACAATTATCATTGCGGAACACCGCACGGAAGAGCTGTTTCCTGTTGCCGATAAGGTCGTTGTTATGAAGCACGGCAAGATCATAGCAGCGGGAAAGCCGAGTGAGCTCGGAGTTGAACTCAGCGATCATGAGGAGTTTATCGGTTTTCCGTCCTCAATGAGGATATGGGAAGGGCTTTCGCTTCAAGGCAAATACCCTGTATCGGTGCGGCAGAGCCGCGATATGATGTTTGAAAGGTATTCGGATAAGGCAGGCAGATCTGTTGCGATCAGCCGAAAAGAGCCGACAGAGGCTGTGATAAAAGCTCGGAATGTTTATTTCAGATATAATAAAAATGACGACGATGTTATCAGCGATCTTTCGCTTACAGTCGGAAAAGACGAGATCTACAGTATTCTCGGAGGAAACGGCAGCGGCAAGACAACTGCGCTTAATCTGATAGCGGGGCTTAATAAGCCGTATAGCGGAAAGATCGAGATATGCGGCAAGCCTATTCATAAGTATAAGGACAATTCGCTTTACCGCGGGCTGCTTTCGCTGATGCCGCAGGAGCCTCGCGCGATGTTTTTGAAGGACACGGTCATAGAAGATCTTGACGATACCCTTTGCAACTCAGGCGCAGGTGATGCCGCCGAGCGAGAGGCTGAAATATCCGACTGCGCTCGTATGCTAAAAATAGAGCCGCTTTTAAAGCGGCATCCTTATGATTTAAGCGGCGGAGAAATTCAGAAATGCGCTATGGCAAAACTATTGCTTACAAAGCCTCAGATACTGCTTTTGGACGAGCCGACAAAGGGACTCGACTCAGCATTCAAGCATGAGCTTGCACATGTGCTGAGGCGGCTTAAAAGCGGCGGAATGACTATACTTGCAGTTACTCATGATATCGAGTTTGCGGCGATGATCTCAGATAAATGCGCACTGTTTTTTGACGGCGGGATTATTAGCGAGGGCGAGCCGCATGAGTTTTTCTCGGACAATGATCATTACACTACCGCGGCGGCGAGAATATCAAGAGGGCTGTTTGAAAACGCGGTGCTTTGCGAGGATGTGATCGAGCTATGCAGTCGCTGAAAATTAAAAAAATCATTGGATTTGCGGTCGCACTGCTTGTGATCCCGATCGCAACCGTGGTAGGCAGCACCGTTTTCGGCGGAAAGAAATACGCTTTTTTCAGCCTGCTTGTTGCAATTCTTTCTTGTGTTCCCTTCATCATTATGTTTGAAAGACGAAATCACAGCACAATGAAGCTTGTTTTGGTCGCGGTGCTGACGGCGCTTTCTGTAGTCGGGCGAATGTTGTTCGGAGTTCTTCCAGGATTCAAGCCTGTAACCGCTATGGTTGTTATCACAGCGATGTATTTCGGCTCGGAGGCGGGGTACATGGTCGGTGCTCTCACGGCTGTGATATCAAATTTCTATTTCGGGCAGGGACCGTGGACGCCGTTTCAAATGCTGACATGGGGAACGATAGGGCTTATCGCAGGGTGTCTTGCAAGATATCTTAAATCGAGCAAGATCATACTTTGCATTTACGGAGCGCTCGCAGGCGCGGCGTTTTCGCTGATAATGGATGTCTGGACGGTGCTGTGGTGGGACGGAACATTTAATATTTCAAGATACATCGCAGCGCTCGCTTCCTCAGGCTGGTACACGCTGATATACGCTGTGTCGAATGTGATATTTCTGCTTGTGCTCACAAAACCGATCGGATCAAAAATCGAAAGAGTTAAAATAAAATACGGTATTTAAAAATACGACTGTCGAATAAAACATGACAGTCGTATTTTTTATAAAAACAAAAACAGGCAGAGCACAAGCACTGCCTGTTTTAATTTAAATAAGAAGTTACGAGTTGATAGCTGTAACAACGCCCGAACCGACAGTTCTGCCGCCTTCACGAATAGCGAAACGGAGACCTTCTTCGATAGCGATCGGAGCGATAAGCTCAACATCCATCTCTACGTTATCGCCGGGCATGCACATCTGTACATCAGCCGGAAGTGTGATAACGCCTGTAACGTCAGTTGTTCTGAAATAGAACTGCGGACGATAGTTGTTGAAGAACGGAGTATGACGGCCGCCCTCTTCCTTTTTCAGGACATAAACCTGACCATGGAATTTGGTGTGCGGATGGATCGAACCGGGTTTGCAAAGAACCTGACCACGCTCGATCTCAGTTCTCTGAACACCACGGAGAAGCGCACCGATGTTGTCGCCTGCCTCAGCGTAGTCGAGGATCTTTCTGAACATCTCGATACCTGTAACAACGACCTTGCGGCGCTCTTCGGTAAGACCGATGATCTCAACTTCCTCACCTGTCTTGAGCTGTCCACGCTCAACACGGCCAGTAGCAACTGTACCACGACCTGTGATAGTGAAGACATCCTCAACCGGCATAAGGAACGGAAGGTCAGCCTTACGATCCGGGGTCGGGATATAATCGTCAACTGCATTCATAAGCTCAATGATCGGAGCATACTCCGGAGCGTTGATGTCAGTAGAAGTGCACTCAAGTGCCTTAAGAGCAGAACCGCGAATGATCGGAATTTCGTCGCCCGGGAATTCATACTCGGAAAGTGTGTCGCGGATCTCCATCTCAACGAGATCGAGAAGCTCGGGATCGTCAACCTGATCGCACTTGTTCATGAATACGACCATTGCCGGAACGCCAACCTGACGAGCAAGAAGCAAATGCTCTTTTGTCTGAGCCATCGGGCCGTCTGTTGCAGCGATAACGATGATAGCACCGTCCATCTGAGCAGCACCGGTGATCATGTTCTTAACATAGTCAGCATGGCCGGGGCAGTCAACGTGAGCGTAGTGACGCTTGTCTGTCTCATACTCAACGTGTGCGGTGTTGATTGTGATACCACGCTCTCTCTCTTCCGGAGCCTTATCGATGTTAGCGTAGTCTGTGAAGCTAGCGCCGCCCTTGAAAGAAAGCACCTTTGTGATAGCAGCGGTCAGAGTAGTCTTACCGTGGTCAACGTGACCGATAGTACCGATGTTAACATGCGGTTTGGTTCGGTTAAAATGTTCTTTTGCCATTTTAATTCCTCCTTGAAATCAAAATAAGTTTAATTTACTATTTAATAATACCAACACTTAAAAGAAATATCAAGTGTTTTTTTATAAAAATCAGTCTTTTTTAGCTCTTGCAGTCATGATCTTTTCTGCAATGCTCTTCGGGACTTCCTTGTATCCGTCAGGCTCCATGACATACTGACCACGGCCCTGTGTCTTGGAACGAAGATCGGTTGCATAGCCGAACATATCAGCCAGCGGAACGCGTGCATTGATCTGCTTTGCACCGTTTCTGTCCTCGAAGCCCTGGATCTCGCCGCGACGAGAGTTCAAGTCACCGATGACATCGCCCATGTATTCATCAGGAACGATAACAACGACTTTCATGATCGGCTCGAGAAGAACCGGATCAGCCTGACGGCAAGCAGTCTTAAACGCCATTGAACCGGCGATCTTAAATGCCATTTCCGAAGAGTCAACCTCATGATAAGATCCATCGTAAAGTGTTACCTTTACATCGACAACATTGTATCCTGCGAGGACGCCGGACTGCATAGCGCCGCGGATACCCGCGTCAACAGCCGGAATATACTCTTTCGGGATAGCACCGCCGACGATCTTGTTGACGAACTCATAGCCCTTGCCGGACTCATTCGGCTCAACAATGATCTTAACATGACCGTACTGACCTTTACCACCGGACTGACGAGCATATTTCTCATCAACATCGGCAGTTTTGCGAATAGTCTCTTTATAAGCAACCTGCGGCTTACCGACATTTGCTTCGACTTTAAATTCACGAAGCAGACGGTCAACGATGATCTCAAGGTGAAGCTCACCCATACCGGCAATAATTGTCTGACCGGTTTCTTCATCGGTGTAGCAGCGGAAGGTCGGATCTTCTTCTGCGAGCTTGGAAAGCGCAATACCCATCTTTTCCTGACCGACTTTGGTCTTAGGCTCGATAGCAACGCGGATAACAGGCTCCGGGAAGTTCATCGACTCAAGGATAACCGGGTGCTTCTCATCGCAGAGAGTGTCGCCTGTGGTAGTGTTCTTAAGACCTACTGCGGCAGCGATATCACCTGCATAGCAGGTTTCGATATCCTCACGGTGGTTAGCGTGCATCTGAAGGATACGACCGATTCTTTCCTTATTGTCCTTAACTGAGTTGTAGACACTGCTGCCTGCGTCAACCTTACCGGAATACACGCGGAAGTAGCAGATCTTACCGACGAACGGGTCGGTCGCGATCTTGAATGCAAGAGCTGCGAACGGCTCTGTATCGGAAGAATGTCTTACTTCTTCTTCGTCGGTGTCGGGATTAACGCCCTTGATAGCTTCGATATCTGTCGGAGCCGGCATATAATCCACGATAGCGTCCAGAAGCGGCTGAACGCCCTTATTGCGGTACGAAGTACCGCAGGTGATCGGAACCATCTGGTTAGCGATCGTCGACTTACGAATGATCTTCTTGATCTGATCGATCGTCGGCTCTTCGCCTTCGAAATACTTCTCCATCAGCTCCTCATCCTGCTCAACGACATGCTCGATGAGCGCGGTGCGGTATTTAGCGGCAAGTTCTTTCATGTCCTCAGGAATTTCTTCCTCGCGGACATCCTTACCGAGGTCATCATAATAAACCTCTGCCTTATTTTTGATAAGGTCGATAATACCTCTGAAAGTATCCTCGGAGCCGATAGGCAGCTGGATCGGAACAGCGTTGCACTTGAATCTGTCCTTGATCATATCGAGTACATGATAAAAGTCTGCGCCCATGATATCCATCTTATTGACATAGATCATACGCGGAACTTTGTACTCATCTGCCTGTCTCCAAACAGTCTCTGACTGGGGCTCAACGCCGCCTTTAGCGCAAAGTACTGTTACGGAGCCGTCGAGGACACGGAGCGAACGCTGAACCTCAACTGTGAAGTCAACGTGGCCCGGAGTGTCGATAATATTGATACGATGGTTTTTCCAAAAGCAAGTTGTTGCAGCGGATGTGATTGTGATACCGCGCTCCTGCTCCTGCTCCATCCAGTCCATAGTAGCAGCACCGTCATGAGTTTCACCGATCTTGTAGTTGATACCTGTGTAGAACAGGATACGCTCGGTGGTCGTCGTTTTGCCGGCGTCGATATGAGCCATGATACCAATATTTCTTGTAAGTTCGAGCGGAACTTTTCTTGGCATAATGTCCTCCTTTTTGATCCATCCGGATCTGTTATACTACCATCTGTAATGTGCAAAAGCTTTGTTTGCTTCCGCCATCTTGTGTGTATCCTCACGCTTCTTAGCTGCGCCGCCGTTACCGTTGATTGCATCGAGAATCTCGCCTGCAAGGCGTTCTCTCATTGTTCTCTCGTTACGAGCGCGCGAGTAAGTTGTGATCCATCTCAGACCAAGTGTCTGCTTTCTTTCCGGACGAACCTCCATCGGCACCTGATAGGTAGAACCACCGACTCTGCGAGCTTTAACCTCGAGCTGCGGCATAACATTCTCCATAGCCTCCTCGAATACCTCGAGCGGTTCTTTTCCGGTCTTTTCCTTTACGATGTCAAACGCACCGTAAACGATCTTCTGGGCTGTGCCCTTTTTACCGTCTAACATGATGTTGTTGATAAGACGGGTGACGAGCTTCGAATTGTACATAGGATCCGGCAGCACGTCACGCTTAGCGATCTGACCTCTTCTTGGCACTTCGCTTCCCTCCTTCACAAAAATGATATCATAGGTACTCGGACAAAATCTCGTTGGCACCAAGGCAGACCGCATTATATATTATAATGAAACTGCCTTTGCCTGAATCAAATCAGGCGTGCATGATAATTTCGTCAAACAAGTTTACGCCGAATTATTTCTTCGGACGCTTTGCGCCGTATTTCGAACGGCCCTGCATTCTTCCGCTTACGCCCTGTGTATCAAGCGTGCCTCTGATGATGTGATAACGCACACCAGGCAAGTCCTTAACACGGCCGCCGCGAATAAGCACAACGCTATGCTCCTGCAGATTGTGACCGATTCCGGGAATATAAGCTGAAACTTCGATTCCGTTGGAAAGACGGACACGGGCAACCTTACGAAGAGCCGAGTTAGGCTTTTTCGGGGTCATTGTTCTGACAGAAGTACAAACGCCGCGTTTTTGCGGGGAAGACTGATCTGTCGTTTCGCGTTTCTTTGAGTTGTAACCTTTGTTAAGAGCAGGAGCTGTTGACTTCTTCTCCGAGGTCTCTCTACCGACACGAACGAGCTGGTTAAAGGTTGGCATATCGCACCTCCTTCTTTATTGATAGCCATCGCAAAAAGCCGCAAAAGTACATACTAATGCAATTATTCACGATAACAATAAGATTTTATACCAAAATCGCTTATTTGTCAACAGTTTTTTTATTATTTATCGGGGTTTTCATGAAAAATTTACGGTTTTTCCGCATATTGCTTCCGCCAACTTCTATTATGCCGCATTTTCAGCGTGTTTATGCGTTTTTGAAACGGCGCCGCATGAAATTCCGCCTACTAAAAAGTGATTGAAAAAAATGTGGTGGTATGGTATTATGGTTTTATGAAAAGGACGGAGGTAGTGCAATGAGCATAAAACGGTTTACCGGACTGATCGCTGCAATGATAACTATCGCAGTCTGCCTTGCAAGCTGCACGGGTATCGGCGATGTTGACCTTATAGTCGGCAAGTGGACGGTTTATTCGGCAACTATAGACGGCAGCGAGACAGATGTTTCGGTTATGCCGGCGGATAAAAACTACTTTATTTTTAATAAGGACGGCAGCGCGACTGCATCCAACAATAACTCAAAAAGCGAAGGCAGCTTTAAGTTTGACGGCGAGGTTATAGCTCTGACGCTCGGTGAAAGCAAGCAGAAGCTGCTGCTTGACGGTTCGTTTTTATACATGACGGTTGAAGATAACGGATCCAAAATAACAATGGTTTACCAAAAAGCCGAACAATAAAGAAAGGTTTGATTAGTTTGAAAAAGCTTTTAATCATGGCGGGACTTGCGGCTATTATACTTTGCTCATGCGGCAATAAAAGCAGCAGCCTGCCTTATGCCACTCTTCCCCCAACGCAGGCGGCTGATACAACAAAGGCGGCAACCGCGTCGAAAACAGCGAGCGCAAGCGAAAGCAAAGCTATAATCGGAAAATGGGTTGCGAAGAGTGTGAATGGCAGTGAGGAAGACGCGGAATCCAAGCTTCCCGCAGAAAAATGCTATATACAGATAAATGCCGACGGTTCGGCTGCAATACGAAACAATGATACGCAAAGCTCCGCAAGCTACACTTTCGACGGCGAAACACTAACGGTCACAGCGATGAACGACAGCAGAAGCTACACATATTCAGACGGACTGCTGACACTGAAATACAAAGGCGGATCCGGCAAGCAGAATATTATAGTCTACGAAAAGGCTGAATAAGCTGTTTATTGAATCAGGCATAAAAATATGCCTGATTTATTTTTGCTGACGATTCAGCATAGCACTAAGATAATATCACAGTTATTTACAACAACAGAAACACTCAATAAGAAAATGACCGACAGGCTAAGCTGTCGGTCATTTAATTTAAGCATAGATTATCTTTCTTCCTTGCGTGTGCGTTTTACTGCAACAAGAACTGCACCCGCTCCAAGAGCTGAAACTGCAAGTGCGATCGGCAGTGTCGATCCGCTGTCCGGATTGGTCATATCGTCATCGTAATCAAGATCGATGTCTGTCGGACCGTCAAACTCACCGTAAACCGAATCGTAAATCAAAGCCATTTTAGCATAGTCCGCCTCTGTGTAGCCATAAGTGAGTTCAAGCTCTTTCTTCGATTTACTGCTCATAGCTCCCCAAAGAGTAAGAAGTCTTGCAAGCTTGGTTTTCAGAGTGCCGTCTGTATCACTGTAATATGCGCTTTCATCCTTCGGAAGCTGTTTGTAAAGCTCAACATACTCCTGGATCTGCTCGTCGTTGACTACATTGTCCGCGTTCGGATCGACATATGCCGAAGGCGCAGGCATGTTAGAGGAGAGCTCACCGTACTTGTCGTACTTGCAACCGTAAATATCGCCAAACGAGAAGTCTACAACCTTATCCTTGCCTGTGAACGCATAGAGTCCCTTAGCAAGGTCGATACGGTAGATGTACTGCTTATAGTCACTGAGCTTAAGCGTCTTATTTTCGATAGCGTCATCATAATACTCGCCGATATCAGCATTAAGGCTATCGCAATAATTCACAAGTGATTGGATAATATCTGTATCGAAGTCATCAAATGAGAACGAATATTTCATAACAGTGCCGGCGTGCATTGCAGGTCTGTTCTTCTCACTGATGGAGAATGTCCACGGGAAGAAGAACGCATTTTCAATGCCGCTAACTTTTTTACCGTTTTTATCAAGATAATTGCCCTTGGCATCTCTGTTCGGGAGCATTACCATAATGTTTACCGCAAAGCCGACTGTCCATTGGTCGGTCTTTCTGGAAATTGCATAGAACTGGATTCCGTCGTAATCCTTGAGCTTGCCCATTTCAATCTCAGCAGCAACGCCCATATCTTCCCAACCGTGTGAGAAGCAATCCGGACCGATATTGCCTTTGCCGTAGAACGACATAGCCGAGTTCGGATAAAGCTCGGAGCTTTCATCAACAGTCATATTGACCATACCCGAGAATGCCATGCGAGCAGAACCCAACTGATAAACCGGATATGCTGTTGTAAAGTCAACAACGCAATCGCTCTTAGGATCCTGAATCGGATTAGTCGCCTTGGAAAGCTTTGTCACTTTGATGTTGGAAAGCTCGCAATCGAGGCTCTTAACAGCTGTTACCCAGTCTGAACCTTGAGCAAATCTTACAGTAAGCTTATCGATCGAAACCATGCTCTTGGGAAGATTTGTTGTAAGAGTTTTTGTAGGATGTTCAACAGTGGAAACAGTAGTGACGCTCTTGTACTCAACAGTTTTTCCGTCTGCATCTTTACCGGAATAGATAAGGATAACTTCAACGCCGAATCCCATATTCTTTACGGTATTCTTATCGGTATAGTTGCCGTCCGCATCTCTCTGTCT
>CAVGWP010000036.1:0-11496 GCA_963633095.1 bacterium
TATTTTATAATAAATTAATTGATTTATCGAACGATTTTTGATATAATAATTATGTATTTTTTTCTTTTGATATTTAGGAGTTGACAAACATGAAGATCGCATTCATCGGTGCGGCAGGCAATATTGCCACGGCCGTTATATCCGGTATACTTAAATCAAAATATGAAAAGGAGCAAAATCTCTACGTTTTTGATATAAATCGCGAAAGACTCAGCGCATATCCGGAAGCGGTGATTTGCGAAAGTGCGGCTGAAGCTGTTTCGCAGGCAGACTATGTTTTTCTTACTGTTAAGCCGCAAGTTATTTTTTCGGTTATAGATGAGATAAAGCTTTCGATGACAGCTGATAAAAAGATCGTCAGCGTTGCGGCAGGCATTTCGATAGACGCTATCAAAAAAGCTGTTGGATTTGATTGCAAGGTCATAAGAGTTATGCCGAACACACCTCTGCTTTTAGCTCAAGGTGCAAGCGGACTCGCGTATAAAGCGCCTGTAAGCGAAAATGAAATTGACTATGTTCTCGGCATTTTCAGGACTGCCGGAATCGCTGTCAGCTGTGATGAAGAGCAGATCAACGCTGTTACCGCTGTCAGCGGAAGCGGCCCTGCTTATGTGTTTAAATTCGCAAAAGCAATTATCGATGAGGCAACAGAACTTGGACTTGATGAGGATAAAGCCGCACTTTTGATGTATCAGACTCTCATCGGCTCAGCTTATATGCTTAGAGACAGCAATATGGCACCCTCCGAGCTTATTAAAATGGTCACTTCGCCAAAGGGTACAACGCTTGCCGCGCTTGAATCGTTTGACAGAGACGATTTCGACAACACTGTTAAAAGAGCTGTCAAAGCCTGTCACGATCGTGCGATTGAACTCGGTAAATCAGAATAACTTGTCCGAATCATTCATAAGCTTTAGTAAAAAGCTTATGAGGTGATATTTTGACATACGGTGCGTCTATCGGCTCGCGCGATCTTGAAGGCAAGCGAAAATATTTGCTTTTGATCTGCAGCTATATTTTCCTTATGGCAATCGGTGCAAGAGCAGTTTCATTTGATTCGTATTCACTGTTTTCTCAGATTAAATCATTGCTGTCATGCGAGCTTGATGTAAGAGCCCAGTCTTTTTTTAGCATTTTTTTAAATGTTTTTATCGGCAGATTTATTGAGTTCTCTGTTATTTTTGTGTCGGGACTTACGGCGTTTGGGATCCCTGTTGCCTGTGTTCAGCTCGGACTGTGCGCTTTGAAGATCGGGCTTATATCCGGTGGGCTTTATAAAATCGGCGGGCTTGCGGGTTTCGGCTGTTATGCATTGCTCTTCATGCCGTTTGCGCTTGCATGCGCTGTGATCTATATTATATTAACAGCTCAAAGCTGCTCTTTTTCATCGAAGCTGTGCAAAAGCATTTTTATAAAACCGAGCATCAATGCACCGAGTGATATCAAGCTTTATTTTCAACGGAGTGCTGTGCTTTTTGCGTTTATTTGTTGTTTTGCGGCGATCGAATCGGCGGTAGGAGCGTTTTTCGGCAGTATGTTCGCCGATATTTGTTAGGAGAGAGACATTTGGAAAACACGCTTGGTGAATTTCGCGAATATCTTGAAAAAAGCGGACTATCAGCGTCCACTGTTGAATGTTATCTTAGGGACATCTATAAGTTTTTAAACAGCGTTTCGACAGGGGTGTGCGAAAATGCGCTCGATTATATAGGACAGCTTGAAGAAAGCGAAACCCCGAAATCGACTATTGCCAGAACGATTTCTTCGCTTAAAAGTTATTTTAAATTTCAATGCATCAACACTTCCGAAACTGACACCTCGCTTTTGGGCATCAAGCCTGTCAAAGTCGAAAGAAACGAACCTGAAATACTCGAAATTGCCGAGATCGAGGCGATTTTCAGTCAGCCCGACATCGAAACACCGGACGGTATGAGAGACAGAATTGCACTTGAGCTTGTTTATCAAACGGGGCTTTCTGTCAATTCTCTGCTTGCGCTGAATGTCGATAATGTCAACTTGCAGACAGGTGTTATTCTGATCAAATCCGACGGCAAAGAAAAGATAGTTCCGATAGCCGGAATACTTTCGACGATGATGAACGAATACATTGCAAAGACAAGAATAGCGATACTGAAAGGCAAAAACGAACGCGCATTACTTATTAACATGAGGGGCGGCAGACTCACAAGGCAAAGCCTTTGGAGAATCACCAAAAAGTATGCCGAAATGGCAGGCATTGAGGTAAAAGTCACACCGATAGTTCTTCGCAACTCTTTCTGCGCTCACATGATAGACAACGGAGCCGATGCCCACGATATTCGCGATGTGAGAGGCATGGCAGACGCTTCGGCGTCCGCGCTCTACTCCGCGATAACTCAGCTTAAATACAAGCAAGCAATCGCTCGAGCCCACTTAAAACAGGACGATAAAAAATAAAAGGAAAACGAAAGGATCTTTATTAAAATGGCGAAAAAAACAATGGAGAAAAACTCCGTTTTAAAATTCTTTGAGGCTTTAAAAGATAACTTTTTCAACATATTGCTTCTCGGATCTATACTGTCGGTCGTTGCAATGCTTATCTTCTCGCTTTGCATAGGCTTATCATGGCTGCTCGTTCATCTGATCGGCGACTACGCAGTGTTCAACTATCTGACATTCCTGCCGTTTATTCTGTTTGTTCCGTGCGCGACAGCGGTTCTAAAGATATTTCGCAATTTTATAAGGCAAGTGCCTGTTATGCTGTTTTCGGATTTAAAGCAGGCGTTTTGCCAGAACTTTGTGCAGAGCCTGTTGCTCGGTATAATGCAGTATATCGCCGTTGTGCTTTTCTGCATTGCCTACAACTATTATTCGCTAACCGCGCAAAGCAGCGGCGGAACATTGTTTGCTCAGGTGGGTCTTGCGGTTTGCGTTGTTTTTGCGCTGTTTTCGATCATCATCAGCTGTTACGCGATGATGATGATCGTAACGCTTGATTTAAAACTGCGCGAAATTATCAAAAACAGCGGTATTTTCTCTGTGCTTTGCCTGCCGAGAAATGCGCTTATGCTGATCGTTCTTGCTTTATGGCTCGGCATTTGCGGAGCGCTTGCTTACACAGCGGCGGCTTCGGGAGTTGCGCTTGTAGGCGGTCTTGTGCTGATGTTCCTGCTTTTGTTTATGATCGGGCTTACACTTTACATAATAGCGTTTTTCACATTTGCTCCTATTAAAAAACACATTCTTGATCCTTATTATGAAAAACACCCCGAACAAACCTCTATCGGGCTTGAAAAGTCGAAATCACAAAGCGAAAGCGATGGCGAAACCGATAATTCCGAACAACAAAAGGAGCTTCCCGAATATGTTTATCACAACGGAAGAATGGTTCATCGTTCGATATTTGAGCGTGAAAAGCTTGTTGATGACGACGATGAAGATGAAAATTGAATAATTTTTAATTGCTAAATGATAAAGCCGCTTGGATTTTTCCAAGCGGCTTTATTGCGCCGATTTTATATAACTCACACATTACCCGAAGCGATTTTGGAGATTAAAAGACGAATGAATGTAAAGCCACACTCATTCGCATAGGATTCTGCGGCTGAACTTTTTTGCACCGTAGATAGCTAAATCGCAAATTTTGCTGTGGCTTATTATACCATAGAAATTATTGTTTGTCAATGTTTGCAAATAAAATCGATCGAGTCTTATCACATAAAAGACTCGATCGCTGATACAAGAAATTATACCGATTTACTCGGCTTTAATTGTGACATCGCCGTTTTTCGCACCGACAAAAATCTTCTTCGGAGGATCGTCATAACGCTCAACCAACAGGTCGGTTATTTTATCCTCGACACTGCGGCGGACTGCATTGCGAAGTTCTCTTGCTCCGCGCGGCTTACCTTCCGCCTGCTTTGCAAGCGCGCTATATGCCGCGCTGCTGCACGAAAGCTCGATACCGCGCTCCTCAAGCGGCTCCTTAATCTCATCGATCATAAGAGCGGCAATCTTAACAAGCGCGTCATACCCGAGCTGTGAGAACACAACTATCTCATCCACTCTGCCGAGAAACTCAGGTCTGAGCACCTCTTCAAGCGCTTTTATCGCTTTTTCTTTAACAAGGGTGTCTGTCGATTTACCGAAACCGAGTGCAGTCTCGGTGCGGTTGCTTCCCGCGTTGGAAGTCATGACGATTATGGTGTTTTCAAAATTGACCGTTCTGCCGTGAGCATCGGTAACTCTGCCGTCGTCAAGTATCTGGAGCAGAATGTTCATAACATCGGGGTGGGCTTTTTCTATCTCATCAAAAAGAATGACCGAATGAGGCTTTCTTCTGACCTTTTCGGTGAGCTGACCCGCTTCATCGTATCCGACATATCCGGGAGGAGCGCCGATGATCCTCGATACAGAATGCTTCTCCATAAATTCGGACATATCAAGTCTGATAAGGGTCTCCGGAGTATCAAAAAGCTCATTTGCAAGTACCTTGACAAGCTCGGTCTTTCCGACGCCTGTCGGTCCGACAAAGATGAAAGAAGCCGGTCGGCGCTTTTTGTTTATCTGCACGCGCGAGCGCTTAACAGCCGCTGCTATGACTTTTATAGCTTCGTCCTGTCCGATGATCTTTTTGTGAAGCGCTTCCTCCAAAGAGCTGAGCTTTTTGAGATCACTCTCCTGGATCTTCGACGCCGGAATACCTGTCCAAAGCTCGATAACATGAGCTAGATCATTAAATGTGACCTCGGTTTGAAGCTGCTCGGGAGTCACATTTTCGGTTTGTCCCTCTAAAAGCGCGATCTGAGTTTTCAGATTTGCAACTTTTTCATAATCAACATTCTGAACCGATTCTTCCTGAATTAACTGCGCGTTCAGGTCGCCGATCTTATACTGATTGATAAGATAGTCGTTAGCGGTTTTATTGCGGAGGTTAGCGCAAGCGCAAGCTTCATCCACAAGGTCGATCGCTTTATCTGGCATATAACGGTCGGTTATATAGCGCTCAGAAAGCATGACTGCCCGTCTCAATATTTGATCGCTCATTTTAACATTATGATGTATCTCATAATAAGACTTGATACCCTTGAGCATTTGGACTGTGTCTTCAATGGACGGTTCTTCAACCGTCACAGGCTGAAAACGGCGTTCAAGAGCTGCGTCTTTCTCGATGTACTTACGATATTCATTGAAAGTTGTCGCACCGATAACCTGAATCTCACCTCTTGAAAGAGCCGGCTTCAGAATATTTGCGGCACTCATTGTGCCCTCGGAATCGCCTGTGCCGACAAGGTTGTGGACTTCATCGATAAAAAGAATAATATTGCCGGCTTTGCGGACTTCATCAATAAGACCTTTGACTCTCGCTTCAAACTGTCCTCTGAACTGAGTGCCTGCGACAAGCGATGTGAGATCGAGCATATAGATCTCTTTATTTATCAGCCTTGCAGGGACTTTTCCCTCTGCAATACGCTGAGCAAGTCCTTCGGCAATAGCTGTCTTACCGACGCCGGGCTCGCCTATAAGACAGGGATTATTTTTCTGACGGCGGGAAAGAATTTGGATAACACGATAAAGCTCGCTTTCCCTGCCGATGATGCGATCCATCTTATTCTCTCTTGCACGGGCTGTGAGGTTTGTGCAATAACCGTCCAAGAATTTAAACTTGCCCTTTTTCTTCTGTTTTTTATCGGGGTTAACGTGTTCGTTCCCGAAGTCCTGTTCTCCGCCTTCGGGTACTTCTTCTGCAAGAATGTCCTCGACGGCGCTATCATCGCCGTTAACAAACTGCATAGCGGACATTCCGTTGGGGATCACACTTCCGAGTTCTCCGAGCGATTTATTGACTACATCGCGGTCTATCTCACCGGTCTCAGGATCGATAAACTCCTTCATCATCTCTGTAATACCGATATTCATATTTTCAAGATCTTCATCAGAAAGATTCATTTTATTCAGCATATCGTTGACAGGAGCGATATTAAGCTCACGCGCGCACTTAATGCAATATCCTTCCGGCGTGGTCTTGTCCCCCTCTATTTTTGTGACAAACACCACTGCAGGCCGTTCATGGCATCTGCAACACATTTTCATCATACCAAAATCCTTTCTCAGTCTTTAGTGTGCTCGTTTTCCATATCGTATTTGCCGTTTTTGATTTTAATAAACAGCTTGATATAGTTGATAAACGAAAAAATCAGGCAGATCGTGGCAAAGACTGCAAGCACGATCAGGATCGCATACGGAAACGCTTCGCCCATAATATCATAAGTCAGCGATGCGATGAAAAAAGCATAGATAGAAACTGTTCCAAGCTTGCCCCACCATTTTGCCTCAGCGGGTCTTGTGCCGGATTCAAAAAGGTTGATCGCTCCAAGAAACATAAAAAATTCTTTAAGCACAAGTATCGCCATAAGCGGAATAAATTCAGTGTGCTTTATTGATATTGCAATAACAACAACGCCCTGTGTAAGCTTGTCTGCAATCGGATCAATTATCTTGCCGAATGTTGATACCATATCAAATGTTCTTGCAACAAAGCCATCTACAATATCGGTGAAGGCTGAAAGCGCAAGCAGGCACACAGAGATAAGGATCGCTCCCTGCTTATCGCTGAAATAGAATATTAAAAAGAACGGAACTATTGCTATGCGAACAAAAGATAATATATTTGGAATAGTGAGTATTTTATCCTTGCTTTTGTAATCTCCCATTTTCATTTCTCTGCCTTTCTTGTTTTATCAGCCTACTGCCGCAAGGTCATAAACGAAGCGGAATAAGTATGTTTCATTTATCAGTTTATCATTGAAGATCCAAAACTCGCCCGACATCGCATTAACGGCAATACGAATGACAAATACCAACACAAACACCAGCACAAAGCCCTTTGCAACACCGATAACACCGCCGAGAGTTGCATTGATACTTCCGATAACGGGAATACTGAATATTTGGTTGACAGCCTTAGCCAGAAATTTAACAGCCGCAAGCAAAATTATGAACATAACAGCTGAGCTAAGTGTGCGGACAAGGTTTATTGCAATGGGCTTCACCGCCTTATCGGCAATATTTTGTGCGGCGCTGTTGCCGCCTTTTTGAACGCATGAACCTATGCCGCTGATTGCGTCTTCCTTTGAGCCAAAGAATCCGACTGTGCCGGAAATGAACGACGGCAGGTTATCCCAGACATCTTCAGCGAAGTTTTCAGCACCGACAGAGGTTTTGTCGGCAGTTGTCTGCACGGCACTTATGACCTTCGGGCGAAGTATATTATCATAAACAGCATCTGCTATGACGCTTGAAAGCGACAAAGCAATGATTGCCGAAAGAACATATCCGACAACCTCGATGACGGTTCTGACAAATCCGTGAACCGCCGAACGCCACACGATCAGTGCCATTATCAAAACGATCGATATATCAACAGCGAGCGCCATATATGTTTCCTCCGCTTTCGAGTTTTAAACACTGAAGTTCAGTATAACATATTTTATAATTCAACGCAACTATTTTATAAGCCTGTCGATCTGATCATAACCAACCGCGACAACGCTGCTGCCGTTAACGGCAAAATCAGACGCTCCGGGCGGAAGCTCGTAGGAATCGGTGAGCTTTCCGTCATTATTATACGCATAAAGATTATCTGACAAAACATATATCTTGCCGGCTCCGATACCGTACGCCTTAGCAGATTTATCACAGCTTATCTGAGCGTTGACAGACGCGCTGGTCGAAAGCAGATACAGCGTTTTCTGCTGAGAATTAACACTGTCTGAGATAGCAAGCAGGATATTACTGCTGTTTTGCTCGATAGCCGAAAGTACCTTTCCTTTATAATCAAATTCGCCTATTGTTTCTCCGTCTGAATTGTAAACAGCACATCTATTATCGCCGATGACGATTATATCAGAACCGTTCTGTTCGATATCAAGCGCAAGCCCATCGAAAGAAAATCTTGTTACCGCTTCTTCGGAATTGAGCTTATACGCCTGAATGGTTGAGACGATCTTACCATTTTGCGTGTTGACGCTCGCAACGGCGACTCTGCCGCCTTTTCCCGAAATATCTACATCTACTATGCTCTTTTCAGCCGATTTAAATTTATAGATCTTTTCAAATTCATCGTTGAAAACGACAACTTCATTAGTATCGGAAACTATCGCATAAGTTCCGTCGTTTGCAATGTCTGCTGTGACAATGTTGCCGTCTGCCGATGAATCGTTCAGCTTTTTTGTTGCATTATGAATCTGATAGCCTGTGCTTTTGCGGTTGAAAACGATAAATCTGTGATCCGAGCTTTTTATAACACAATCCGCATAGCCGTGCGAAGTCGCATTGACGACACCGCCGTTTTTATCGACGCTTATTACATTTGAGTCAGTTAGAACAATATAATAGTCCGAGCAGACGCTGACGCTTTTGGCGGAACCGTAATCCGAAAGGCTGCACGGAAAGCCCGCATTTGATGAAGAAGCAAACTTTGTGCTGAACCATTCTGCTATTGGTACGGGCAATGTAGTCAGAAATATAGCAGCCGCAATAACAAGCAAAAGCACCGCTGCAACTATTATATGCAACGGACGAATCTTTTTCTTCGTTTTTTCAAGTAATTTAAAGCCGGGATTCGGCTTTTTCTCCTGTTCGTCCATTTTATCCCCCTAATAGATCACATCATCAAGGAAAAGTCCCTGTGCAGGCGCTGTCACCCCGGCAGCGCTGCGATCTTTTTTGGCAATGATAGTCGGTATATCTGACGGCGAAAGTTTTGCCGCACCGACATCGATCAGCGTTCCCGCCATGATCCTGACCATGTTATATAAAAATCCGTCTGCCTCGACTGTGAATTCAATAATATCATCTTTTTTGCTGACAGCCGCGAAAAAAACTGTTCGCGTGTTGTCTTCAACAGACGAGCCGGATGCGCAAAACGAGCTGAAATCATACTTTCCAATAAACTTTTCGGCAGCTTTATTCATTATATCTGCGTTGAGATCGCGCTTGCAATGATAAGAATATCTGAATAAAAACGGATCTCTTATTTTGCCTGTGTAGATCCGATAAACATATCTTTTTTTCAAAACGCTGTATCTTGCATGAAAGTCATTCGGCACATACTTGCAATCAACAGCGCAAATATCTTTCGGCAGTTTTGAATTAAGTGCTGCTACAAGACCTTTCGGCGCAATGTCATTTTCAAGATCGAAATGAAAGCAATATTTATTTGCATGGACTCCGCTGTCGGTTCGGCTGCATCCTGTTATTCCCGGTCGGAAAGACAGCGCATTTTCAAATGCGTCCTGCACCGTTTGCTGTATGCTGACCGCGTTTTTCTGCACCTGCCAGCCGTGATACATAGTGCCGTCGAAACGGATAGTCATCAAATACCGTGGCATAGCAATTCTCCGTTACATAAAAATATTCAAAACAACAATTATCGCAAGCAAAGCCAAAGACGAAAGAACAGCCACAACATCTCTGCCGCCTGCTTTTAGTCTGTTCATTCGAGTCCTGCCCTTACCGCCGTGATAGCAGCGGCATTCCATAGCATCCGCAAGCTCTTTTGCTCTGAGAACAGATGATAAAAGAAGAGGTATTAAAATCGGAACAACGGCTTTTATACGCTTTATAAAGCCGCCGCTGTCTATATCCGCACCTCTTGCTTTCTGCGCAGACATTATTTTATCCGTTTCTTCGATAAGCGTCGGGATAAAGCGAATGGCAATAGTCATCATCATAGCAAACATATGAGTGTCAAGTCCGAGCTTCATAAGCGGTGAAAGCAGGCGTTCTATGGCGTCTGTCAGAGCTGTCGGCGCGGTCGTATATGTCAGCATGGAGCTGATGAAGATCAAAAGTGCGATACGAACGGCGATAAACAAGGCTTTAATTATACCCTCAAGATAAATATTTATTATCCAAAACGAGCATAAAAGTGTTTCGCCTTTGATGTAAAACACATTCAGTATCGCTGTCAGAAGTACGAAAAACGATATCGCTTTGAGCGACCTTAAATAAAACGAAAACGGCACTTTGGATACTGCCATTATTCCGATCGTAAACAGCACCATTGCACCGAGCGACCAGAAGTTGAAACAAACAAATGTTACAACTATCAGCCCGAATGTGAGAATAAGCTTTGTTCTCGGATCAAGCTTATGAATAAACGAATCAAACGGAAGATACTGGCCGAAGGTTATCTCTTTCATTTTGCCGCCTCCTTTTTCAGTATCGGAAGCAGCACCGACATAGCACGATCGATCGTGTATACATCATCGGGCAGATCGACTCCTCTCGACCGAAGCGCAGAGAATATCTTTGTTATCTCAGGAACATTAAGCCCAATCTTTTCAAGTCTCTCTGTGTTAGAAAAAACTTTTTCAACAGTGTCATATATTGCGACTTTACCGTGATCCATAACAATGGCTTTATCTGCCACTCTTGCAACATCCTCCATGCTATGAGAAACAAGGATAACCGTGGTGTTATGCTCACGGCGGTACTTTGAAAGCATATCAAGTATAGTATTTCTGCCGAGCGGATCAAGTCCGGCAGTCGGTTCATCAAGTATCAGGACTTTCGGCTGCATCGCAATAACTCCGGCTATCGCAGCTCGGCGTTTTTCACCGCCGGATAGATCAAACGGCGAACGTGAAAGCAGCTCCGTTTTTAAACCTACCGCATTTGCAGCTTCAATAACACGCTCTTTTATCTGAGCTTCATCAAGCCCCATATTACGAGGACCGAAAGAAATATCTTTTTCAACAGTTTCATCGAAAAGCTGATATTCCGGATATTGAAACACAAGCCCGACCTTGAATCTAAGTGCTTTTATATCAAAATCCTTATCCGAAATATCCTGACCGTCAAAATAGATCTTGCCGGAAGTCGGCTTTAGTAATCCGTTTAAATGCTGGACGAGTGTCGATTTTCCGGAGCCTGTATGACCGATCAGCCCTATAAAGTCGTTTTCTTCAATTGAGATACTCACATTATCCACAGCCGTTTTTTCAAACGGTGTATTCTCGGAATAAACATACCTCAATTCTTCGGTTTGCAGTATCAACAGCGATCAAACCCCCGTTATTTTCTTCATTATCTCTTCAATACATTCTTCAGCGGTTAAAACATCCGCCATTTCAACACCGTTTTTTTTGAGCCGATATATAAGTTCGCTCGGCTGAGGTACATCAAGACCGACTGATTTCAAAAGCTCAACTTTTGAAAAAACCTTATGCGGCGTATCATCGGTTATGATCTTGCCTGAGTCCATAACCACGACTCTGTTCGCTTCTGCCGCCTCGTTCATATAATGCGTTATAAGAACGACTGTTTTGTTATACTCGCGGTTCAGCCTGCGGATTATCTTCATAACATCGCTTCTGCCCTTGGGGTCAAGCATAGCGGTGGGCTCGTCAAAAACTATACATTCCGGCTGCATTGCAATAATTCCCGCAATGGCAATTCTCTGCTTCTGGCCGCCGGATAGCTTATGGGTTTCATGTCGGCGGTACTCATACA
>CAVGWP010000037.1:0-11275 GCA_963633095.1 bacterium
TTTATAAACTGATTATATGTGTTCAAAGGTTGAACAATTTGCTTATATTTGTTGACAATCAGACGATTTTATAGTAAATTATATATGTGTAATTATATATAAACGGCAGGTACAAATGAATAAATTCAAATTAGATGATCGACTGTTTTGCATAGCTGAATATGTAAGGCGCGGCTGTGTTGCGGCGGATATCGGCACTGATCACGCTTATCTTCCTGTTTACTTGATCAAAAACGGTATTTGCGACAAAGTGGTAGCTTGCGATATCAACCGAATGCCTCTTGACTCTGCCGAGAGAACAGTAAGGCGTTACGGACTGGAAGATAAGATTGAACTCAGACTGTCCGACGGGCTCAGTGGTATTGAAAAAAACGAATGTGCGGATGTAATCATTGCCGGCATGGGCGCTGAACTTATCGCGGACATACTTTGTAAATGCGATTGGGTGAAAGACAAAAAAATAAACCTTGTGCTCAATCCCATGACTAAACCGGAACTGCTCAGAAGCTTTCTTGCGGAAAACGGATTTGATCTTTTATCCGAAACCGCAGCAGAAAGCAACAATAAACACTATACTGTTATGAACGCGGTTTACAGCGGTGTGAAACGAAAGCTTGGTGCAGCCGATAAATATTTCGGCAAGCTTGCTGATGACGAAAGCTATGCGGCTGTCGAACTCAAAAAAATGACCGCAAAGCGAATAATGAAAAAAGTTGGAGGATTATATCACCGCGAGCCAAACAGCGAAGAAGCAAAATTACTCGAAGTCGCTGTACAAACAATTCTTGGGGGAGAAACAAAATGACAACTGTTAAGGATATTTATGGTTATATCGACACTTTAGCGCCGTTTTCAACGCAACTGCCTTTTGACAATGCAGGTTTTTTAGTAGGAGACGGTGCCAAGGCTGTTGAAAGAATAGGATTTTGCCTTGATATAACAAACGAAGCGGTTGAAAAGGCTGCCGATTCGGGTGTGGATCTTATCGTTTCACATCACCCTGTTATATTCAGCAAGCTCGGAACTGTAAAAGCAGGAAGCGTTGTGTTTAATCTTGTTGAAAAAGGTATTGCCGCGATCTGTGCTCACACAAATTACGACAGCTGTATCGGCGGTGTTAACGACTGCCTTTTCGATCTTCTCGGATTAAGCGCAAAACAGCCTCTTTATTGCAAGGAATTTCCCGACGCACCCGCGCTCGGCAGAGTCGGTATGCTCCCGACTCCTATGAGCATTTATGAATTTGCAAAAATGGTTAAGCTGAAGCTTAATTCTCCGGATGTCAGATATACTTCAAACTGCAACAGGATAATTGAGAAGGTCGCGGTTTGCGGCGGCGCGGGTTCCGATCTTATGCATGAAGCGATTTCGCTCGGAGCGGACGCTCTGCTTACTTCCGAAGTTAAAAATCATGAATGGTTTGAAGCAAGTGATTTAGGCTTTGCCCTTCTCGATGCAGGCCATTTCTCAACCGAAATCATTGCGATAAAGCCGCTTTATCAGCGTATCGCAGAGCGATTTGAGATTGAATGCGTTTTGATTTCTCAAAACGCACCTTATAAAACGATATGAGTGAGGAGCTATGGCGTTTGACGGACTGACACTTAACATAATAAAAAGCGATATTGAAAAGGCTATCGGCAGCCGAATAGAAAAGGTCAATATGCCGAATAAGTATTCGGTTATTCTGACGCTTTCTTCAAAAGAATTTTCGGGGAGACTTCTTTTGTGCTGCAATCCATCGTATCCGAGGATTCATTTCACAACCGAGAAATACGAAAATCCGCAGACTCCGCCGATGATCTGTATGTTGCTTCGCAAGCGATATGTCGGAGGCAGGCTCAAAAGCGTCAGGCAGCAAGGACTTGATCGTGTTTTATACCTTGATTTTCTCTGTCACGATGAATTGGGCGATGAAATAGAGCAGACTATAATCATAGAGGTGCTCGGCAGGCTATCGAATATTATATTTACAAGCAGCGGAAGGATAATCGACTGTGTTCGCAGATTTGACCCCGAGGAGGGCAAGCGTTTTCTTATCAGCGGCGCAGTATACGAGCCGCCGACAGCGCAGGACAAGATAAATATTCTTAACTCCGATTCCGGAGCTGTTATAGATAAAATGAAAGCGCTCGGAGATATTCCCGCAGATAAAGCTCTCAGCACCGTGCTTGACGGCGCCTCCCCTATCGTTTGCAGAGAGCTGTGCAGTCTTTCATTTAAAAATCAACCGACACTTCTTGATATATCAGATGTCGGCTATGAGCGGCTTAAAATAAATATAGACAAAATGAAAGCCGCTCTCAGCGCACCTGTTCCGACCGTTGTCAGTGATAAAAGCGGGAAACCGATCGACTATTCTTTCACCGACATTCATCAATACGGAGCGGAATACCCGATCACACATTACAAAAGCATGAGCGAGCTGCTTGATAAATACTACACAATGCGCGACAATGCCGAGAATATAAGAAAAAATTCCGCCGATCTTTTAAAGCTGCTCACAACGCTCACCGAACGGACACGCCGCAAAATAGAATACAGAAAAAAAGATCTAAAAGCAACGGAAAACCGCGATAAGTTTCGTATTCGCGGCGAATTGATCAAGGCTAACATCCACCAGATAAAGCCAGGAGACAGTGTCCTCAGAGCTGTCAATTATTATGACGAGAACTGCAAAGAGATAGATATTCCGCTTGATCCGTCGCTTTCTGCCGCACAAAATGCACAAAAGAACTTTCACAACTACAAGAAAGCGTCTGTTGCTGCGGGACTTCTCAACAGCCTGATCGAAAAAGCCCAAGAAGATCTTGATTATTTTGAATCGGTATTTGATTCTTTAAGCCGCGCCAAAAGCACGGACGAGCTTGAAGCAATTCGCAGAGAGCTTATCGAATCCGGCTTTTTAAAGCCGCAAAAGAACAAAAAGCTAAAGCCGAGAGCTGTTCCGTATCTTGAATACGAGATAGACGGATACCGTGTTCTGGCGGGCAAAAACAATATCCAAAACGACACATTAACGCTCAAAACGGCGCAGAAAAACGATATTTGGCTGCACACAAAGGATATTCCGGGATCTCATGTTATCATTTTCACAAACGGCGAAAATGTACCGGACGATATTGTGATAAAAGCCGCTAATATCGCCGCTGTCAACTCAAAAGGCGCTGATTCAAGTGGGGTTCCCGTGGAATACTGCTTAGCACGGTATGTGAAAAAGCCGAGCGGTGCAAAGCCCGGAATGGTTATCTATACAAACAACAAAACTTTATTTGTTACGCCAAATTCCGACGAGGCGAAACGAATGCAGATAAACAGTTGACTGAGAGGAGAGTTTTTATGACATTAAGAGAAGTTAGCACACTTATCGAAGCCGAAGTGGTTTGCGGTGAAGAAAACCTTGACACTGAGGTGAAAATGGCGTGCGGTTCGGATATGATGAGCGATGTCTTGGCGTTTGTTAAAGACCAGTCGCTTTTGCTTACCGGACTTGTGAATCCGCAGGTCGTGCGTACCGCAGAAATGATGGATATGCACTGTATTGTATTTGTACGCGGAAAAGAGCCAGATGAATCCATTATCGAGCTTGCAAACGACCGCGACATTATTCTGATGAAGACAGGAATGAGAATGTTTACCGCTTGCGGTAAGCTTTATTCCGCAGGTCTTATCGGCTGAAAGCGGTAAGGGGGTTATAATTTGAATATCAAATATGAAGTTCCGGGCGATGATTTCACAAGAGCCGGAGAAGCTTCAGGAAAA
Source organism: bacterium (assembly GCA_963633095.1). GTDB lineage: Bacteria > Bacillota > Clostridia > Oscillospirales > Acutalibacteraceae > RUG14109. The sequence goes on from CAVGWP010000037.1 coordinate 3,763, forward strand.
TTCAAAAAAGCGCTGAAGCAGATCGGCTTTGATGCGAATATCATCAGAAGAGTCACTATCGCCATGTATGAAGCCGAGATAAACATGGTCATTCATGCTCACGGCGGTGAGATCGAGTCTAATATCACACCCGAAAAGATCGAGCTTTGGTTTCGTGATAACGGGCCCGGCATTCCCAATGTCGATCTTGCAATGAAAGAAGGCTACTCAACAGCACCCGATAATGTGCGTTCGCTCGGTTTCGGAGCAGGAATGGGACTGCCCAATATTAAGAAATATACAGATGAAATGAAAATAGATACGGTCATAGGCTCCGGGACGACCGTATACATAGCTGTTAATATCTAAAATGAATTAAAACGGAGGCTAACATGACAAAACCATTTCACTCCGTAACGCTTGACAGGGACAAGTGCAAAGGCTGTATCACCTGCGTCAGCCGTTGCCCGACTTCGGCTATCCGAGTCAGAAACGGCAAGGCAAAGATACTGAAGGAATTATGTATAGACTGCGGCGAATGTATCCGCGTCTGTCCGCACCACGCAAAGTATGCGGTCAGCGATCCGCTGGACAGAATGAATGATTTCAAATACACGATTGCGCTTCCCGCACCGTCGCTTTACGGTCAGATAAACAATCTTGAAGACATAGACTATGTTTTAACCGCGCTTAAAATGATGGGGTTTGACGATATTTTTGAAGTATCAAAAGCCGCCGAGCTCATATCCTGCTACACACGCGAACTGATGAATCACGGCAAGCTTAAAAAACCTGTTATTTCATCGGCATGTCCCGCTATTGTTCGGCTTATTAAAGTTCGTTTCGGGCAGCTTTGCGAAAATGTTCTGCCGATTTTGCCTCCTATGGAGCTTGCCGCAGGCATTGCAAGAAAGCAAGCCATTGCAAAAACAGGGCTCGAAAGCAAAGATATAGGAATTTTCTTTATATCCCCCTGCCCTGCAAAAGTCACAGATGTTAAAAACCCGATCGGCAGAGATCATTCGGATATCGACTGTGTGCTTTCAATGGGCGAAGTATACGGGCCGCTCATTTCAAAAATGAACAAGATCACCGCTGTTGAACCGCTGGGCGAATCCGGAATTATCGGAGTCGGTTGGGCAAGCTCCGGCGGCGAGTCTGCCGCACTGCTGAATGAGAAATATCTTGCGGCAGACGGCGTCGAAGAGGTTATTAAAATACTTGAGGAGATCGAAAGTGAAAGGCTTTCCGATCTTGATTTTGTTGAGCTGAATGCTTGCAGCGGCGGCTGCGTCGGAGGTGTTTTAACGGCTGAAAATCCTTATGTAGCAAAGGCAAGGATCCAGATGCTCAGAAAGTATCTGCCTGTTTCAAAAAATCACATCAAGGACGAGGATGACACTTCAAAAATCGATTGGACAAAGACGCTTGAGCCCGAAAAGACAATGAAGCTTTCCGAAAACATCGGTGAGTCGCTTCGGATGCTTGCCGAGATCGACGAGATAACGCAGCGTCTGCCTATGCTCGATTGCGGTGCTTGCGGCGCTCCATCGTGCCGCGCGCTTGCCGAAGACATTGTCAGAGGTTATGCAAAGGAAAACGACTGCGTGTTCCAGCTAAGGGACTACATACACAATCTTGCGAGAAGCGTATCGAGCCTTGAAGCTTTTTTACCGAACAATCTGAGAAAGGAGCAGAACGATGAAAATAACGACTGATGAACTCAGAGCGGCACTGGACGGCGTTACTGTCGCACCGGGCGACGAAAACACATATATTTACGACGGCTATATGTGCGATCTGCTCAGCTTTGTTATCGGCAGAGCGCCCGCAGGCAGTGCGTGGATAACCGTTATCGGAAATATAAACACCGTTGCCGTGGCTGTTCTCGCCGAGATCCCGTGCATTGTTCTTGCCGAAAACTCGGAACTCGATCCGGAGGCACTCACACGCGCAAAGGAAAACGATATCGCTGTTATCAAAACGCAGAAATCTGCATTTGAATGCGCTGTGGCGTTGGGACGGCTGCTTTCAAAATGAGATATTATTATGATATGCATCTTCATTCCTGCTTATCGCCGTGCGGTGACAGGGATATGACGCCTTACAACCTTGTTAATATGGCGGCTATCAATGAGCTGGATATTATTGCTCTCACCGATCATAACAGCTCAAAAAACTGTCCTGCTGCTTTGGAAGTTGCAAAGCAGGTAGGAATAACGCTTATTTGCGGCATGGAGCTCTGCACCGATGAGGAGATCCATGTTGTCTGCCTATTTCCGTCGCTTGAAAAAGCAATGGAATTTGATGAGTATGTAAGCTCAAAGCTGCCGCCTGTGAAGAACAAGGCTGAGGTTTTCGGAGAACAGCTTATCTTAAATGAACAGGATGAAGTTGTCGGACATGAGGAAACATTGCTTATAACAGCCGCAAACATCAGCGTTGAAAATGTTGTATCGCTGACAGAAAAGCTCGGCGGTGCGGCATATCCTGCGCATATTGATAAATCGTCATACAGCATACTTTCGTCGCTCGGGTCGATCCCTGCGGAATGCGATTTTAAAGCGGCTGAGATCAGCGCACGCGGCGATGTTGCGTCGCTTCGTGATAAACACGAGATATTGCGATCTGTTCCTCTGATCTTATCATCCGACGCTCATTATCTCGAAGACATAAACCCGAGGCGTGCATGGCTTGAACTCAGCGAGCCATCCGCCGAAGCGGTTATAGAAGCACTGAGAGGAAAATGTCGCGGATTCGGCAGAGGATAATATCAAGGAGGCTTATTATGTTTGATAAATTACCGAATGATCCGATTATGCTTATGAGCATAGTTAATATGAAGCTCAGGGATAAATACTGTGATCTTGATATGCTTTGTGATGATATGGGACTCGATAGATCCGAACTTATTTCAAGGCTTGAAGCCGCAGGATTTTCATACGATGAAGCAACACACAGATTCAAATAAGGGTGAGCAAAATGAATATCAATGATGTGTTTGACGGGATTTACGAGAAAGCTAAAAAGGATAAATCAATAAAGCGGGATCTCATGGAGATATATCGATCAAACGACGCTCTCACAGGCTTTTGCGAATACGCTAAGCGGCTCGGATATGACATTGCTCCGGGCGACATTCTTACCGCAGGCGAGGAATACAGCTGCAACCAGCTTAAAAGCACCAACGGCGGCGGTGTCAACCCTTATGACCTGTTTGACGATCCGCTTGATAACTTTATGGTATCAATAGAAAGCATACGATAATATTGCCGCCGACATTGACAAACAGACGAAAATATTATATAATATTTGGCGAAAATTGCAACGAAACAACTAAAGGAATGAAAAAATAAATGATAATTGTTTTAAAATCAAGTGCCACACAAAATCAGATCGACGGACTCACCCGATCGCTTGAATCTAACTATAATGTCGAAGTTAAGTGTTGGAACGGCGTTCATTCAACGGTTCTTGGTCTGTTAGGAGACACGCACACTGTTGATATCGGCAGGATCGGCGCCGACTCTGCTGTTGAAGATATAAAGCGAGTTCAAGAGCCGTATAAGCTTGCAAACCGCAAATTTCATCCCGACAACACTGTTGTCAAAGTTGAAGATGTATCTATCGGCGACGGCAGCCTTACAATAATCGCAGGTCCTTGCTCTGTTGAAAGCGAGGAGCAGATCATTGAAGTTGCGCAGCGCGTCAAAAAGGCAGGTGCAAAGCTTCTCAGAGGCGGAGCATTTAAGCCGAGAACATCGCCTTATTCTTTCCAGGGTCTCAGAGCAGACGGTCTGCGTCTTTTGCTTGAAGCAAAAAAGGCAACCGGAATGCCTATTGTCACGGAGATAATGAGCGCATCGCATCTTGATCTTTTCAGTGATGTCGATGTCATTCAGGTCGGCGCGAGAAACATGCAGAATTTTGAGCTTCTGAAAGAGCTCGGCAAAACAAAAAAGCCCATTCTTCTTAAAAGAGGTCTTTCAAGCACTATTGATGAAACGCTGATGAGCGCTGAATATATAATGTCTGAGGGCAACCCCAATGTCATTCTTTGCGAGCGCGGTATCAGAACATTTGAAACCCTGACAAGAAACACTCTTGATATTTCCGCTGTCCCCATGTTCAAGATGCTGTCTCATCTGCCTGTTATCATCGATCCGTCTCATGCGGCAGGGCTTCCAAAGCTTGTTGAACCGCTATCAATGGCAGCGATAGGCGCAGGTGCGGACGGTCTTATGATCGAGGTGCACAACTGCCCTGCTAAAGCACTGTCGGACGGTGCGCAGTCGCTCGACCCCGACACATTTGACGGAATCGCAAGCAGGCTTATTACCGCTCACGACAACGGCTTCAGCTTTAAATACAAAGTGTAAGGAGCGTTTTCAGATGAACATTTCCGTTGTCGGACTGGGGCTTATCGGTGCTTCGCTTGCAAAAGCGATAAAAAAGCGCACGGATCATACTGTTTTCGGCTTTGATGTTGACGAAAGCATACTTAATGACGCTTTGAACGATAAAACGATCGATGAAATCGGGAACGATAAAACTCTTTCCAAATCCGATCTTGTTATTGTTGCACTTTATCCTCAGGCGACCATTGAGTTTGTCACAAATAAAGCACGCATTTTCAAAAAAGACGCTGTCGTGATCGACACCTGCGGAATAAAGCAGAATGTATGCGAAGCTCTCAGCGAAATCGCTTTGCATAACGAGTTTACATTTGTCGGTGCTCACCCTATGGCAGGCAAAGAAACAAGCGGATATTACAGTAGCGACGCCGATCTTTTTACCAATGCGTATATGATACTCACCCCCACCATGGAGGATATCAACGCAGTGACTATGCTGACGGAGCTTTCAGAGCAGCTCGGATTTAAGAGTATCACACTTTCAACGCCGCTTGAACACGATAGGATAATTGCCTACACATCGCAGCTGCCTCATGTTTTGGCATGCGCTTATATTTCAGACCCGGACGCCGTTAAGCATGACGGGTTTTCTGCAGGCTCTTATAAAGATGTTTCGAGAGTTGCTCAGATAAATGCGAAAATGTGGACAGAGCTTTTTATTGAAAACCGCGATTGCCTTTGCGGGCACATATCGACATTGATAGATAATCTCACAAAGCTTAATGAATATATCAGTTCGCAAAACTGCGAAATGCTTGAAAAAACACTGGACAACGGCGATAAAATCAAGAAAAGGATTGGCTGACTTATGCAGAAAATAACCGCTAAAACAAGTAAAATTTATGATATTATAATTGACGCAGGCCTTTTATGCAAATGCGGACAGTATATTGCAGATGTCGTTCACCCTTGCAAGGCGATGATCGTCAGCGATACGAATGTTGCGCCGATTTATCTGGGAAGGGTTAAGGCCTCGCTTGAAAAGTCCGGCTTTGAAGCTTTTGATTTTATTTTTCCTGCCGGCGAGAAAAACAAGACTTATGCGACTGTCTATGATATCCTCACCGCAATGGCGGACGCTAAGCTCACAAGGACCGATATTGTTGTTGCGCTCGGCGGCGGCGTTGTCGGTGACCTTTCGGGATTTGCTTCCGCAGTCTACATGAGAGGGATACGCTTTGTTCAACTTCCGACTTCCCTGCTTGCCGATATTGATTCATCTGTCGGCGGTAAGACAGGCTGCGATATGCCCTGCGGCAAGAACCTGATAGGTGCTTTTCATCAGCCGGAGCTTGTTTTGATCGATACGCTTGCGCTCAAAACTTTACCTGAGAAATACTTTAACGACGGTATGGGTGAAGCCATAAAGTATGGTGTTATACGTTCAAAACGCCTTTTTGACGATATTGCTCAGCGCAGTAAAGACGACCCGCTTGACGATTTGATTTCCGAATGTGTTGACATTAAGTGTGAAATTGTTGAGCGTGACGAAACCGAGTGCGGAGAAAGGAAGCTTCTGAATTTCGGTCACACTCTTGGTCATGCTATTGAAAAGTATTACGGATTTGAAAAATACTCGCATGGCGAGGCAGTTGCAATCGGCATGGTTATGATCTCAGCTGCCGCCGCGAGAAACGGCTTTTGCGATAAGTCTGTTTCCGAGGATATAGCGGCTGTTTGCAAAAAGTACTCTTTGCCGACAGAATGCGACGCTCCGCTGAAAGAGCTTGTGAAAGTGTGCTTTTCCGATAAAAAACGTATAAACGGCGGCATAGATTTGATCGTACCCGAGCGCATCGGCAAGTGCATTATCCGAAACGTTGCGGACGATCAGCTTTATGACCGTCTTAAAAAGGACTAAAGTAATGAAAACTATTAAGGTTTTACATTCTGAATATAACGGAACGGTTGACGCTATTCCTTCAAAAAGCGACGCGCACAGAGCAATTATCTGTGCGCTGCTTTCGCGTTCTCGGTGCAGGATCAGCCCGATCGTTATGTCGGATGACATCAGAGCGACAATAGGTGCAGCAAGAGCACTCGGAGCCGAATGCAGTATAGACGGCGATGTTTTAACTGTCGATTCTTCCGAAGAGATGCCGAAAAAAGCCGTTATAGACTGCATGGAATCCGGCTCAACACTCAGATTCATGCTTCCGGTTGCTGCTGCTCTCGGGGTCGAAACCGAGTTTCACGGCAGAGGCAGACTCCCGATGAGACCGGTCGGCGAATATGTTAAGATTTTCTCGGATCACGGTGCTGATATGTCAGCCGATCATCTTCCGATAACTGTCAGCGGAAAACTTACAGCCGGAGAATACTCTATAAGCGGAAATGTCAGTTCGCAATACATAACAGGGCTTTTGATGGCACTTTGTTCGCTCGGTGAAGAAAGTAAGGTGCATATAACGACTGCACTTGAATCAAAAGGCTATGTTGATATGACGCTCAGCACACTCGAAAAGTTTGGCGCAGATATAACCGATCTCGGTCGGTGCTATGTTGTCCGTCCGTCGAAACTTCAGTGCGATGAATACCGTGTTGAGGGCGATTGGTCGCAGGCTTCTTATTTTCTTGCAGCGGGTGCTGTAAACGGTTGTGTGTCTGTCGGTGGTTTATCGATGTCCAGCCTCCAAGCTGACAGACGGTTTTTCGGAATACTGAAACAGTTTGGCGGCGATGTTTTTTCTAAAGACGGTGTTGTTACGGCAAGGCGTTCGGAGCTGTTCGGCTCGGAAATCGACGCATCACAATGTCCCGATCTTGTTCCGTCTGTTGCGGTGCTTGCGGCGTTTGCCAACGGCGATTCCGTTATATACAATGCAGCTCGGCTAAGGTTGAAGGAAAGCGACCGGATCCGATCGGTTTGCGACGCAATTGAAGCTCTCGGAGGCGAGATCGTCGAATATCCCGACGGAATGAAGATCAAATCTGTTCCGCTTAAAGGCGGCAAAGTTGATTGCTGCAACGATCACCGAATCGCAATGGCGTTTTCGGTTGCGGCAGGTGCGCTTGAAAACGGAGCTTTAATAAACGGTTTTGAATGCATCAACAAATCATACCCCGAATTCTATGAAGACTATGAAAAAATCGGAGGGAAAACAGATGGCGGTTATAGG
>CAVGWP010000038.1:0-11176 GCA_963633095.1 bacterium
ATAACCAACCACGGCATGCCAACCGCGGCAGCGGCGGAACGCTTGTGATTTCTTTCGTACATTTCTTTTTCATAAAAGAAATGTACCCCTGCGGGAGCAAATAATTAAAAATGTACTGATTTTGCAGGCGGCAGCAGTGACAGGGAGGCTTTTCTGCCTGTTGCCACGGTGGGCATTGCCACCGGCATAGCAACTTTATTATTGACTTATCGGGGAAATAGGGGTATAATCAAAAAGGTACAAATACCGACGGGAAATGCCTGACCGTTGGCACGGCGGGCATATCTGCGGCATTGCCGCAAATAAAAAAGCAATAACCGCTAAAAGGAATGATTATCGCATGGATACCTTTGAAAAATATGAATCCAATGTCCGTTCGTATTGCCGCAAATTCACCGACACCTTCGAGACGGCTAAAGGCTCGGTCATCACCGACAAGAACGGCAAAACTCATCTCGACTTCTTTGCAGGAGCGGGCGCGCTGAACTACGGTCATGCCAACCCCGACATTATCGATCCTGTTGTCGAATACATTAAAAACGGCGGAATTATTCACGCGCTCGATATGCACACGACCGCGAAAGAGGCGTTTATTGAGAGCTTTGAAGAAAATATTCTGAAGCCGAGAGGTATGAATCACAAGATCATGTTCTGCGGCCCGACCGGCACAAACGCTGTTGAATCGGCACTCAAGCTTGCCAGAAAGAACACAGGCCGCCGCGGCATTTTCGCGTTTTCGGGCGGTTTTCACGGTATGACAATGGGCAGTATGTCCGTCACCTCCGACAGTGCTATCCGCAACAGTGCGGGTGTTCCGCTTTATAACACAACATATCTGCCGTACCCCTCGAAGGAGTATGCCGGATTTGACACGATCGCGTATATGGAAGCGATCATGAACGATGACCATTCGGGTATCGATAAGCCGGCGGCTGTCATTCTTGAAACAGTGCAGGCAGAGGGCGGTATCAATGTTGCTCCGATCGAATTTTTGCAGAAGCTTCGCGCTTTCTGCGATAAATACGGTATTTTGCTTATTTGCGACGAGATCCAGATCGGTTGCTGGCGTACAGGTCCGTTCTTCTCGTTCGAGCGCGCAGGCATCGTCCCCGATATGCTGACTCTTTCTAAGTCGATCAGCGGCGGCGGATTCCCGATGGCGCTTATGCTCGTGCGGCCCGAACTCGATATTTTCACACCGGGTGAGCATAACGGTACATTCCGCGGCTTTAATCCGGCGTTTGTAGGCGCAAAGGCGGCTATCGAGTTTTCTATGAAGAACGATATGACCGCGATGGTCGAACGCAAGCATAAGCTGATGAGCGAGCGTATGAATGAGCTTTTGGAGTTCGACGGCAGGCTCGCAGTTCGCGGGATCGGCATGATCATTGGTATCGACTTTGCAGGAATTAAGGACGGTATTGCGAAAGAGTGCTGTCATAAGTGCTATGAAAACGGACTTATTATTGAGCTGGCAGGTCGCCGCGATAATGTTTTGAAGCTGATGCCGCCGCTCACAACGCCCGATGACCAGATCGAGCAGGGCTGCGATATTATCGTGAACACTGTCAAGGAAGTCATTAAATCGCTGTAAACGGCAGCAATGCCTCCCCTGTGTAAGGGGAGGTGTCAAAACCTTGTTTTGACGGAGGGGTTGTCAAACAATATGACAACTATGAAAAACAATCCCTCAGTCAGCTGTCGCTGACAGCTCCGCACCGGAGCCCGTCCCCTCTGTCACCGTTAGCACGGTTGCTTTGCCGTGGTCGGATATCATCTTATCCAACTTTCAATGCTCGACAAGAACCTAACTTCTTGTCGAGTTTTTCTACCCTAACGCACAAACCAACTCCCCACATTAAAGCAACTTTGTTGCAAAGCCGACGGTCGGGCAGCAGAGCCACTTTGCCGTGAGGAGTTTGTGCTGTAGGATAGAAAAAATACCGACCCATTACGAGTCGGTATTTTATTTTATTCGGTTTTGTTGATCAGATCATAGCCGAGCAGTGTGTGTGCCATTTTCAAAAACAGCTTATCGGGAAAGCCGACAACATTATTATAGTCGCCCCGAAGCCCCGAAATAAACGATTTCGCCATGCCCTGCACAGCATAACCGCCCGCCTTGTCATACGGCTCGTCGGTTGAAATATACCGCTCGATCTCGTCGTCGCTGAGCGGCAGAAAACGCACATCCGTGCGCTCGCACTCGGTGAGAATATCATCGCCGAGCCGCACCGTCACCCCTGTGACGACACGGTGAGCTTTCCCCGACAGCATCCTTAACATCAGCCGCGCCGACTCCTTCGACTCGGGCTTTCCGAGGATCACATCGTCTATCGCAACGGCGGTGTCCGCCGTGACTATAAGCGCGTCCTGCGGCTTTCCGTTTTGCTGATAAACAGCCCTCGACTTATCCGCGCTGACCTTGCAGACATACTCCTCGGGAGAATGTGTATCGCAAATTTCATCGATATCCGCCGGCAAGACCTCAAACCGAAGTCCGAGCGAGCCGAGAATTTCCCTGCGCCGCGGAGACGCCGAGCCTAAAATTATCCGCATTACTTATTCTCGATAAGCGGCAACGGCTCTAAAAAGACAATATCGTCGCGCTTTGCGGCGTCGCCCTCGGCGAGGATCGCACAGCTTGCGACATGAATGCCGCCCGCGGACTTGCACAGCTCCTCGATCGCTTTGAGCGACTCGCCTGTGCTGATAACATCATCGACAATGAGAACACGCTTGCCTTTCATAAGCTTTGCCTCGGTAGAACCGAGATACAAATGCTGTTCGGCATCGGTGGTTATCGATTTGACCTTAACACTTATCGGATCTCCCATATAGACCTTGACCGTCTTTCTTGCAACAACATAAGGCTTGCCGCTCTGCCGAGACATTTCGTATGCAAGCGGTATCGCCTTTGCCTCGGGAGTGAGGATCATATCAAATTCCGGCACTCTTTCAAGCAGCTTTTTTGCCGAATGGACTGTTATTTCCACATCACCGAAAAGGATAAACGCGGCTATCGAAAGCTCGTCGCTTATCGGGAAGATCTCAAGCTCGCGCTCAAGGCCCGCAATGTTGATTTTATAAGTGTTCATTTTTAATATCCCCCTTATTATTCACACATCTTACCGCCGAGCGGTTTGCCCGACAAAAGGTGAAAATGCAGATGAAAAACCGACTGTGCACCGAATTTGCCGCTGTTTGTCACAATACGAAAACCGTCTTTCAGATCGTTTTCCTTTGCGATCTTTGCCGCCGCTTCAAATATCTTTGCGATAATAAAGCTGTTGTCGGCTGTGACATCGGCACTCGACTTCATGATATGCTCTTTCGGGATGATCACCGCATGGAAAGGTGCCTGCGGCTCAATATCCTTGAATGCATAAACAAATTCATCCTCATAGACTTTATTTGACGGAATTTCTCCGGCAACTATCTTGCAGAAAATACAATCGTTCATGATATTATGCTCCTTATTTGATCATATCGCCGACGATATCGGATACCTTTGAAAGCGCGGTATCAACCTTTTCGACATCCTTACCGCCTGCCATGGCACTGTCGGGTCTGCCGCCGCCGTTGCCGCCTGTGAGCTTCGCAATCTCTTTTACAAGGTTGCCTGCATGAAGTCCCTTTGAGAGAGCCTCTTTGCCGACGCAAGCCGCAAAGGTGACTGTGCCCTTCTGACGGTTCACGGAAGCGATAACAGCCGCTGTGTTCGGCATTTTGGATTTGATACCGTCGATCATGGATTTAAGTCCGTCGCTGTTTACATTGTCGAGAACAGCGCTTATAACATTGACGCCGCCTATCTCTTTTGCGTTTTTCATGATAGCGTCGAGCTTGTCCGCCGCGAGCTTCGCATTGATGCTTTTAAGCTCTGTTTCCTTAGCTTTAAGCTCGCTTATCGTCTGCTCGATCTTGCCGATGAGCTCGCCTGCCGAGCCGAGCTTCAACGCTCCGACAGCACCGTTTATAACCTTTTTCTGAATTTCGATAAAGTTCAGAACGCCCTCGCCCGTTACAGCCTCGATCCTGCGGACGCCCGATGCGACCGAGCCCTCGGAGATAATGTGGAACAAGCCGAGCTTAGCGGTCGAATCAACATGAGTACCGCCGCACAGCTCAATAGAATCGCCTGCCCTGACAACGCGGACGACATCGCCGTATTTCTCGCCGAACAGAGCCATTGCGCCGAGCTTTTTAGCTTCGTCTATCGGCATTTCGGTCATTGTGACATCGTCTGCCGCGAGGATATGGCGGTTTACAAGCGCCTCGACCTCGTGGAGCTCCTCATCGGTGAGCGCAGAAAAATGAGTGAAGTCAAAACGGACTGATTTTGCAGTCACAAGCTGGCCTGCCTGCTCGACATGAGTGCCGAGCACTGTGCGAAGCGCGTTTTGCAGAAGGTGAGCCGCGGTGTGGTTACGCATTACGGAAAGCCGCGTATCCTTATCGATCGCCGCATGAACCTTATCGCCGACCGAAATTTCGCCGCTCAATATCTCGCCCGTGTGAATGAACACGCCGTCGTGATTTTTAACAGTGTCGGTGATCTTTATCTCGACTTTATCGCTCTTTATAACGCCGCAGTCGCCGACCTGTCCGCCGCTTTCCGCATAGAACGGCGTCTTATCGAGGCTGAGCGTCAGCTTTGCGCCTTCGCTGAGCGTCGAGCAGCGCTCGCCGCCGCTGACAAGCGAGATGACCTCGCTGTCCGACTCGAAATCGGTGTAGCCGACAAACTGTGTGGCAGTGAGCCCCGCAAACGGATCCTCTTCGCCTTCCCAAGCCTCGGCGCCCGGGTTCTTGCGGGCGTTTCTTGCACGCTCGCGCTGAGCCTTCATAAGCGCATCGAAGCCCTCTTCATCGACCCCGATACCCTTTTCTTCAAGAATATCCTTTGTCAGATCAAGCGGGAATCCGTATGTGTCGTAAAGCTTGAACGCCTCTGCGCCGGAAAGGGTCTTTTCCTTGACGCTCTCAACAAGAGTCGAAAGCAGACCGAGACCCTGATCAATAGTCTTTTCAAAGCTCTCCTCTTCCGAGCGGATAAGCTTTTTGATAAAGTCGCTCTTTTCGGCAAGCTCGGGATATGCGTTCTCGTTCTCGCTGATAACAGTGTCGCACACCTCATAGAGGAACGGACGGTGAACTCCGAGCAATCTGCCGTGGCGTGCCGCTCTTCTGAGCAGACGGCGCAGAACATAGCCTCTGCCCTCATTGGACGGCATAACGCCGTCGCCTATCATAAACACTGTCGAGCGGATATGATCGGTTATAACTCTGAGCGATACATCGGTTTTCTCGCTGTCGCCGTAATGCACGCCGGCAATACGGCTTACATGCTTCATTATATTGCGGACGGTATCGACTTCAAACAGATTGTTGACGCCCTGCATAATGCAGGCAAGACGCTCAAGTCCCATACCTGTGTCGATATTCGGGTGGTCGAGCGGCGTATAATTGTCGTGACCGTCGTTATCAAACTGGGTGAACACAAGGTTCCAGAACTCAACATAGCGGTCGCAGTCACAGCCGACACCGCAAGTCGGGCTGCCGCAGCCGTATTCCTCGCCGCGATCGAAATAAAGCTCCGAGCACGGACCGCACGGGCCTGAGCCGTGTTCCCAGAAGTTATCCTCTTTGCCGAGGCGGACAATACGGTCGGGCGAAACGCCGACTTCCTTTGTCCAGATGTCAAACGCTTCGTCGTCATCCTGATAAATAGAGATCCAGATACGGTCTACCGGAAGCTCGATGACCTTTGTGCAAAATTCCCACGCCCAAGCGGTCGCTTCGTGCTTGAAATAGTCGCCGAACGAGAAGTTGCCGAGCATTTCAAAATATGTGCCGTGGCGTGCTGTCTTTCCGACACGCTCGATGTCGGGGGTGCGGATACACTTCTGGCAGGTAGTGACTCGCTTGCGGGGCGGTGTCAGCTCGCCCGTGAAGTATTTTTTCATCGGTGCCATGCCCGAGTTTATCAGCAAAAGGCTGTTGTCGTTTTGCGGAATGAGCGGGAAGCTCTTGAGCCTGAGATGTCCCTTTGTCTCGAAAAAGGCAAGATACTTTTCTCTCAGCTCGTTAAGTCCTGTCCATTTCATGTTTTTCAGATCCTTTCAGTTTTGGGAAATTTCAAAAAAAATACGCCGAACACAGCAATTCGGGACGCTTTGCACGCGGTACCACCCGAATTGCGCCGTTTCGACGCCACTCTCACCGACTTATAACGGAGTCGCTCCGCCGCACTCATCGCACGGACGCTGCCTTTCGGCACGGGACGGCACAGCGAACGAAACACGCGCCGTCGCACCAAACCGACGCTCTCTTGACTGCTCTGATCGCCTTGATCCCGCATAGCGAAAATCTGTATATTTAAAGTATATATCCGTTCCACTGTTTTGTCAACCCCAAAAACAAGTTATAATGTCGCTTATGCAAAGACAAAACAAAAATAACTATTGCCGAGCGGAAGAATTTATGTTATTATATATCTGTATAATTACAGCGGTGAGATTCTTGCCGCAGGGAGGATTTTTATAATGAAATACGGACATTTTGACGACCGAAATCGGGAATATGTTATCACAGATCCCGAAACGCCTTACCCTTGGATAAACTATCTCGGCGAGGAGGACTTTTTCTCGCTGATCTCAAACACCGCCGGCGGTTACAGCTTCTATAAAGACGCAAGAATGCTTCGTCTGACAAGGTACCGCTACAACAATGTTCCGACCGACGCAGGCGGAAAATACTATTACATAAACGACGGCGGCGTGCTCTGGACACCCGGATATATGCCCGTCAAGGCTGAGCTCGAGCTCTACGAATGCCGCCACGGTCTTGGTTACACAAAGATAACCGGCAAGAAGAACGGTCTGCGCGCCGAGCAGACTGTGCTCGTTCCGCTCGGCTACAACGCCGAAGTCACAAAGCTCAGCTTCACAAACGAAAGCCCGGACGAAAAGAGCTTCACTGTTTTCTCGTTTGTTGAATGGTGCCTTTGGAATGCGTTCGACGATATGACAAACTTCCAGCGCAATCTGTCCATAGGCGAGGTCGAGATCGACGGCAGCGCGATCTATCATAAGACCGAGTACCGCGAGCGCCGCAATCATTATGCGGTGTTTGGGGTAAACGCTCCGATCTACGGTTTCGACACCGACAGAGAAACTTTCATCGGTATGTACAACGGCTTCGGAGATCCCGCCGTTCCGAAAGAGGGCGAGCCGAAAAACTCGGTCGCTTCGGGCTGGTCGCCGATCGCGTCTCACTGCCTGAAAGTCACATTGAAGCCGGGTGAAAGCAAGACATTTATCTTCACAATGGGATATATCGAAAACCCGGAGGACGAGAAGTGGGAAGCTCCCGGCGTTATCAACAAGACCCGTGCAAAGGCACTTCTTGCGGATTTTGCTACCGAAGAGCAGTTTGACGCCGCTTTCAATAAGCTGCATGATTATTTTGAGACCCAGCTTTCAAACTACGTCGCAAACACGAGCGATGAAAAGCTCAACCGCATGGTCAACACATGGAATCAGTATCAGTGCACCGTCACATATCATATGTCGCGCTCGGCGTCTTATTTCGAGTCGGGTATCGGCAGAGGTATGGGCTTCCGCGATTCCACACAGGACTTGCTCGGCTTTGTTCACATTATCCCCGAGCTTGCAAGAGAGCGTATCCTCGATATCGCCGCGACTCAGCTTGAGGACGGTTCGGCATACCATCAGTATCAGCCGCTCACAAAGAAGGGCAACAACGATATCGGTTCCGGCTTCAATGACGATCCGCTGTGGCTGATCTTCGGCGTTGCCGCATATATCAAGGAAACAGGCGATCTTTCGATCTTAGATGAAAATGTCGCATACGATTGCGACGAAAGCAAGGCAAAACCGCTTTCGGATCACCTTGTGCGTTCGTTCCGCCATGTGACCGAAAACCTCGGTCCGCACGGTCTGCCGCTCATCGGCAGAGCCGACTGGAACGACTGTCTCAACTTAAACTGCTTCTCGAAAACACCGGGCGAATCGTTCCAGACGACTGCTAATTTCGAGTCGGGCGTTGCGGAATCCGTGTTTATCGCAGGTATGTTTGTCGCTGTCGGCGAGGATTATCAGAAGCTGATGAAGCTTTCAAAAATGGACGATGAAGCCGAATATGCGAAGGTCGAGTGCAAGAAGATGTACGACGCCGTTATGACCGACGGTTGGGACGGCGAATGGTTCCTGCGCGCTTATGATGCGTTCGGCAACAAGGTCGGCTCGCACGAGAATAAGGACGGTCAGATCTATATCGAGCCGCAGGGCTTCTGCGTTATGGCAGGCATCGGCATCGAAGAGGGCTATGCGCTTAAAGCACTTGATTCGGTCAAGGCGCGTCTTGAAACTAAGTACGGTATTTCTCTGCTCGATCCGACATATAAGGAATATCATGTCGAGCTGGGCGAGGTCACTTCGTATCCGCCGTCATATAAAGAAAACGGCGGTATCTTCTGCCACAACAACCCGTGGATAACCATTGCGGAGACAAAGCTCGGCAGAGGCGACAGAGCTTATCAGACTTATAAGAATATTTGTCCGGCATACACCGAGGATATTTCCGAGGTGCATAAGATGGAGCCGTATGTCTATGCGCAGATGATCGCCAGCACCGACGCGCCCAATCAGGGACAGGCGAAAAACTCCTGGCTCACGGGTACTTCGTCCTGGACGCTCTATTCGGTAACACAGTTTATTCTCGGTATCCGTCCGGAGTTCGACGGTCTGACGGTCGATCCGTGTATCCCCGCCGAGTGGGACGGTTTCACCGTGACACGCCGCTTCAGAGGAGATGTTTATAATATCACTGTTAAAAATCCGAACGGCAGTATGAAGGGCGTTGCCGAGATGACGGTTGACGGCAAGGCTGTCGGCGGTAATACTATCCCTGTTGCGGGCGACGGTAAGACCCACGATGTCATCGTCACAATGCGCTGACCGTTAGCACGGCAGCAAAGCTGCTTTGCCGCCGACGAAGTCGGTTTGCCGTGGTTGGTTATCATCTTATCCGACATTTTATGCTCGACAAGAGCTTAACTTCTTGTCGGGCATTTTTTCTGCCCCACCGCAGAAAAGGCTCCCTTGTGTAAAGGGTTACTCCCCACGGTGTGGGGAGATGTCACGCAGTGACAGAGGGGACGGGCTCCGGTGCGGAGCTGTCAGCGACAGCTGACTGAGGGGTTGTTTTATAGTTGCATTATTTGACAACCCCTCCGAGGCGGCAAGCCGCCCCACCTCCCCTTACACAGGGGAGGCTTTTTGCACCTATCATCTTGTCGGGCATTAAAGACAGCCCACCGCACAAGCTAAGTGCGGCACGCCCTCCGCGGCAGCGGTCGGGCATTTGTTGTACCCCACTGCACAAACTCCCTGCGTCAAAGCAGCTGTGCTGCCAACGGGCAGCGGCGGCAACGGGGAAATTGGACTTGACAAACCTATAAACATTGTGATATAGTAGGAATTAGAAAGAAGGGTTCAACATGATGATTTCAACCAAAGGCCGCTACGCGCTTCGGGTCATGACCGACCTTGCCGAGCACGACGACGGCAATTATATCCCGCTCAAGGAGATCGTTGAGCGGCAGAATATGTCACAGAAATACATTGAGAGCATCATTTCACTGCTCAAGGATGCCGATTTTGTCGAAGGACTGCGCGGAAAAGGCGGCGGCTATCGCCTGCGCAGAGAGCCGAGCGAATACACCGTCGGTCAGATAATCCGTGCGGCGGAGGGAAGTCTGTCACCCGTTCCCTGTCTGGACAAAGATCCTGTCGGCTGTGAGCGCGCGTCAGAATGTAAAACGCTCAAGCTCTGGGCGGGTCTTAAAGAGACAGTCAATAATTATCTCGACGGTGTCACACTCGATGAAATTGCGGACGGCGACCCTGCCGATAATTATGTTATCTGAATTTTAAAAAGCTGCGGTTATTTCTCCGCAGCTTTATTTTTCGGTTTTAAATTGACGATTATAATTCCGACCGACACCAATAAAAGCGACGGCAGAACAAAGCCGTTCAGCTGATCCAACTCGCCGAGGAACAACGCGCTGAACGCCACTCCGAACACAGGGATCATAAATCCGCAGATCGTGACTTTTGAGACGGGGTTGTATTTCAAAAGCAGTCCCCACACCGAATAAGCCACCGCCGACAGCATTGCGAGATACGAAATGAGCAGTGCCGCTTCAGCCGAGAACGCATTGAACTTTCCGCCGAGCAGCAGACCGATCGCACAAAGTACCGCGCCGCCGAGCAGAAACTGCCAGCCGCTGAGTGTGACGGGATCCTCGTCTTTCGAGAAAGCCTTGATAAACACGCTCGAACAGCCGTAGCACGCGGAAGAAATGAAGATCGCGCCCTCGCCCGAAAGGTGAAATTCGGAAATTCCGCCGAGGTTTACAAGCACAACTCCCGAAAACCCGATAAGACAGCCGATCGCGCTTTTTAAAGTCAGCTTTTCCTGACGAAACACAAGCGCAGACAATAAAATTGCGACAAATGTGCTTGTGGAATCGATGATCGAGGAATTGGTGCCGCTCGAGTTTGCAAGTCCGATATAGAAAAATGAATACTGAAGCACTGTTTGAAACAGTGCAATGACCGCGACTTTCGGAGCAGACGAGAGTTTATGCGTGAGCGGTTTTCTTCTGATAATACTGCCGAAAACCAGCACAAAAATTCCCGCGAGTGTAAATCTCACGCCGGCGAAAAGCAGTTGCGATGATGTGTCGTTCGAACCGATACCGAGCAGTGAATAGCCTGTTTTCACCGCAGGAAACGCGCTTCCCCAGAGCGCGCAGCATAATGTTGCGAGCAGGAAAACGATATATTTGTCAGTGAGCAGCTGCTCGCTTTTTTTATTCTTCATTTTTCATACACTTCCTATTTTGAGCGTTTTGTGACTTTCGCACGGCGTGGGGAGGCTTTTTGTGCATAGCCGACGGTCGGGTGGCAAAGCCACTTTGCACGCATGACCGAATGTCGGGCAATAAAGGCTGTCCCACCGCACAAACTCCCCGCGTCCTGCCCGCCATGGCAATGGTGACATCTCCCCGCACTGCGGGGAGTAACCCCTTACACAGGGGAGGCTATATAGCAGAGCTGCTTTGCCGCCGACGAAGTCGGTTTGC
>CAVGWP010000039.1:0-1866 GCA_963633095.1 bacterium
GATCAAAGCAACATATGAGTTGTTTGAATCGTTTGGTATGCCGATGCATCTTAAAGATGTCGGTATCGATGAAACAAGACTCGGAGAAATGGCACATCATGTCGCTGAGAATGAAGGACTTGACAATGCATGGGCTCCGCTTTCGGAAAAAGATATTCTCGATATTTTCAAAGCTTCTCTTTGATGATCTTATAATTTTAAAAGCCGCTTGGATCACAAGCGGCTTTTATCATATATTCAAATTATCCTTGCCGAATATCTTAAATTTATCAATACCGGATGATAAGAAAGCTTTGCTTTTCTGAGACCTTCTATGCCAAGATCTTCTTCGCGATTGATATATTCATAGTCGGACAGCATCTCTGCAAAACACTGATTTATCTTTGCGTAAGCACCGTCAAACTCGAGAAGTGCTTTTTCAAATTGGACATCGAAAACTTTATTGTTTATTCTCGAACCCATTGTCATTGCGCAAGGTAAACCGTCGGCATACAGTATTCCGCCGCTCATTGACAGTAGATCAAAATTATCTAATGCGGTGTTTATTGCCTTTGTTTCATCACTGTCGAGCTTATCCGAGTTTTCCTCGCACCACTTGGAATAGACAGCTCGGGCGTCCGCCGTATTCTCAGGTGTTATCGGCTTATAAACTCCGTCATATTCGCGATCGAATTTAGAGATATGGTTTCGCTTCTTCTGATATTTTCTGCCCAAAAGCGTTGCTAAGTCGCTTTGCAAATACACATAATCACTGCAATTCCTGTCGGGGATAAGCTTATGGGTTTCATGAAATATCGATTTATATTTTTCCGCGTTGCCTTCATCAACATCGCTGAAATAAGCATGGTATCCGATTTTTTCGGCATAGTCAAGCATAGCTTGAATAGATGTTTTCAAATCATCGTATCCGATAGGCATACTGAAATAGACCTCGTTTTTATTATCATCGAAGTATCCTTTCATGAGAGTATCGCCGTGAATACAGATCCGAACTCCGTAGGTATCGCGCCAAACAAACATATTTGCAAAATTCAGATCACAGTTGAAAGATGTTGTTTTATCTATGATTTTTCTGACTTCCGATGCGTCGGATAATTCAGGCTTTTTAAATTCTATCACAATTTCACACTCCTGTTTTGCGATATCATTCTAACACATATTTGTTTTCGATTCAAGTTGTATGTATGCCCATGATCGGGCAAATTCAGTCACGGCATTTTTTAGAGAAATTTTCTTCGATCGCTTTCAGTTGATCGACCGATTCGATTTTAATTCCGTCTTGCATTATCATTTCCTGTATAGCGCTCGGCATTGAATCAAAATACTTTTTCGCCATGTCGTTTGCAAACTCAAGTCCCATATTACCGCCTCCTTTTTGCGGTAATAGTTTTTGCGTATGCAGTGTTAATATGCAATCCCCGATACAAGCTTGTACCGGGGATCATAAAAATTATGCTTTTTTCTTGTAGAACACAGCCTCTTTAAATAAAAATCTGTGATATCCAAGCAGATATGCAAATTCTGTCACTATAGGGAAGATGAAAAGTGCCAGAATAGATACTGTGACAGCACCCCAGCCGACCGTTAAAATAGTTTCATCGCTCGGCAGGATAGAAAAATTAAGCGGATAGTATATCGAATTTATCAATTTATACACGCCGTAATACCGCTGTGTCATCAGCCCTGCCTTAGACAGTATAAGAAGCAGCCCCGAAATTATAAACGGCGAATCCGCTGCAAGACCGATATAAAGTCCTTTAAGCATATTCGGCTTCATTTGGCCGGCGTCAACAAGATTGCGGTCTGTTCCGCCGAGCAGGTGCAAGGGTGAATATATAATACCCATTGTCACAAGAATACAAGCTG
>CAVGWP010000039.1:1876-6308 GCA_963633095.1 bacterium
GCTGAGAACCGAAAACAGAGAAAATAAACGAGCTTGCTAGAAAGCAAACAAATGTCATGGCAAACAGCTTGAAAAATGTTGAAAAAATAAGCGATCCAATATTTTTACTTCTCATTTTGCACCTCTTAATAATAAATGTACCCGACGCTCACCGCAACGAGTATTCCGAGCAAAGCGCCTCCGAGTACTTCAAGCGGAGTGTGGCCAAGCTTTTCTTTAAGCAGATCATCGTTGTCCGAATCGTCGTCATGCTCATGCGCGATTTTATTTATCATCTTAGCCTGTTCGCCCGCCTGTCTGCGCACGCCTGTCGCGTCATACATGACAATGCAAGCCATAACAAGCGCGATAGCAAAAACAGACGAGCCCATGCCTTCGGCTCTTGCAGCCGCTATTGTCGCAGCGCAGACCATAGCCGTGTGCGAGCTCGGCATACCGCCCGATCCGGTAAGCCTTTCAAGACGCGGCTTTCCTGTCAGTGCGAGTGTCAAAAGAAACTTTATTATCTGAGCCGCCGCCCATGCAGAAACAGCGCAGATCAGAATATAGTTTGAAAGAAATGCTCTTATTGTTACTTCTTCCAATTTAGACCTCCTTAAAAATCTCTGTCTGCAAGAAACCGTGCAAGATTTTGCAGATTTTCGTTTTTATCTATCTTTGCTATTGACACGACCGCGTCATCGGTGAGTTCCTTTATGTAGTCTTTGCATTTATCAAGCCCGTAAAACGATACATAAGTGTTCTTGTTGTTGCTGTCGTCCGATTTCAGATGTTTTCCGAGTTTTTTCTCATCGCCGATAACATCAAGCACATCGTCCCTGATCTGAAAAGCAAGCCCGATATCATCGCAGTATTTTTCGCAGCAGGCAGTTGTTTCACTGTCAGCATCTGCTAAAATGCAAGCGATCTGAGCATTGACTTTTATCATTGCGGTGGTCTTTTTCTCGTGAATGCTTTTAAGTGTCTCCGCAGACACGATTTTATCCTCACTTTGAAGATCGAGAGCTTGGCCTGCACACATTCCGCACATTCCCGCCGCTTTTGCTAAACAGTTGACAGCTAAAAGCGCATTTTTCGATTTTATGTTTGACGCCGATTCAAATGCAAGCGTCAAAAGTGCGTCGCCCGCGAGCAGAGCTATATCTTCACCGAATGCTATATGACACGACGGTTTACCTCTTCGCATATCGTCGTTATCCATGCAGGGCAGATCATCGTGTATAAGCGAGTAAGTGTGGATCATTTCGACAGCACAGGCAATATCGATTATTTCATCGGTATTGCCGCCGAGAATATCGTAAAATTCAAGCATAAGCGCCGGTCTGAGCCGCTTTCCGCCTGCGTCAACGCTGTATTGCATAGCGTCTTTCAAAACCTGCGGAGCAGACTGCTTTGATATTATCTCATCTAATCTTCGGCTGATTTTGTCGCCGAACTTTTTCAAAAAATCAATTTGCATCTTCATTTTCCCCATTATATTTTTTTAGTTTCAATTCAGCTTGCTCAAGCATTTTTTCGCAAGCGCCTGTGAGCTTGATACCTTCTTCGTAAAGTCTGATCGACTCATCAAGCGTAAGCTCTCCGTTTTCGATTTTCTCGGTTATTTCGCCGAGTCTTTTTATAGCCTGTTCAAATGTTGTGTTTTCCATTTGTATCATTCCTTTTCGGTTATTGTCGCTCTGACTGTTCCGTCGCTGAATCGTATCTCAATATTGTCTCCGATTTCAAGCGGTTTTACACTGTTTATATAGCTGTCGTCTTTCTTGACTGCGGCGTAGCCTCTCATAAGCGTGTTAACCGGGCTGAGCGCGCGCAGACTTGCTTTGAGCGAATTATACTCCGATTTTCTCTCAAGCAAATAATGCGAATACGCTTTGCAAAGCGATCTAAGTGCAGAGTCGCACTCCATTCTTCGTTTATCGACATAGAACTCAGCACCGCGCATACACGGCTTGTTTTTTAATATTTCAAGTTCGCCGCGCTTTTTGCTTACCGTATTCAACGCCATTGCATAAAGATTAGACTGCATAGATGAAAGAGCTGAGCGAAGCTGAGACATATCGGGAACTGCAAGTTCTGCTGCTGCCGACGGTGTCGGTGCTCTAAGGTCTGCAACGAAATCGCATATTGTATAATCTGTTTCATGACCGACAGCGGAAATAACAGGAGTGGTCATATTGAAAATGACGCGGGCAAGCCGTTCGTCGTTGAACGCCCAAAGATCTTCTGCAGATCCGCCTCCGCGGCCTGTTATTATAACATCAAAGCCCATTTTATCGGCGGCTTCAAGTGCAGAGGCTATCTGAGTTGCGGCAGACTCTCCTTGGACCTGAACAGGGAACAGTGTCGCTTCTGCTATCGGATATCTTCGGGATAAAACATTTATCATGTCTTTTATAGCGGCGCCTGTTTCAGAAGTCACAAGTGCTATCTTAGACGGATATTTCGGCAACTGTTTTTTGTGAGCTTCATCAAAAAGTCCCTCAGCAGAGAGCTTTTGTTTCAGCTGCTCAAATGCGACCGCAAGCGAACCTGCTCCGTCCGGTTGCATAGACGAGATATAGAACTGATATGTTCCGTCCCGTTCGTAAACCGAGGCGCGACCTCTGCAAATGACTTTCATCCCGTTTTGCGGCTTAAATTTGAGGTGTAACGCGCTGCTCTTAAACATAACTGCTTTAACAGCGCCGCCTTCGTCTTTAAGCGTCATATACAAATGCCCCGAGCGATAGTGGTCAACGAAATTTGAGATCTCGCCGCAAACATAAATATCGCGCAAAACATCGCTGCTTTCGAGAAGCGAGCGAACATAAATATTCAGTTGTGATACAGAAAAAACATTAGTTTTTTGCATTATATCCACTCTTATTCAATAAAATGCTTCCGATATAGGCGACTCCCGCCGCATTATCCGATGAATACTCCGGCTTTGCGAAATATCCGCTTATTCGGTTTCTCACAATGCTGTTTCGCATAACGCCGCCCGCATAAACAAAAGGCAGATCACCGTATTTCTCCGAAAGCCTGCGAGCCATTTCAGCGATAGTTTCGGCTATATACAAAAACAAGAACTTTGCAGTTTGGCTGTTCGTATGGTCACGGCTGAATTTTTCGCATAGATTTTCAAGGCCGGAAAGACAGCAGTCAGCGCCTTTCAGTGTGATTTTCGGGGGTTTTATATGATCGCCGCATGAAGCCGCTAGTTTGTCCAGCTCGCCGCCGCACGGGAATTTTAACCCCATTTTAACCCCGATTCTATCTATCACCTGACCTGCATTCAGATCAAGTGTTTTCGCGGCTATCTCGCATTTTAAAACATCGTCCGACGGTGTTACATAAAGTGCTTCGGTCGTTCCACCGGATACATGAAAGCTTATAAAAGGCATTCCTATAAGCTCTGTCTTTTGCGCTGAAAACAACGCCGACGCAATATGTCCGTTCTGATGTGATGTTTTGAAAAGCGGAACACCGAGTGCAAGCGCGGCAGATGTTGCCGCACTGATGCCTGCGGAGAACACAGGCATATATGAACCGTCAACACTTCGGGGTGCTGATGAAACGCAAACAGCGTTCGGTTTACCTTTAGAAAAGCGAGAAAAGGCATCCTCCAAAACTAACGGAAGCTGCCTTGTATGCAAAAATAGGGCATTGCTTTGCCTTAGCCCTTTTTCTCCGAACGGTACTTCAAGCAGCCGTCCGGACATTATCATCTCGCCGCTTTGCGTATCATACAATGCGGCAGATGTTGTGTAATTGCTTGTGTCTATTCCTAAAATGACACTCATTTTGACCTCGCAACGGAGCCGAGCACGCCGTTAATATAAGCGTAATCTCTTTCGTCTCCGAATTTTTCGGCTAATCTCACCGCTTCACTGACAGCAACAGAATCCGGGACATTGTCGCTGAACAGAATCTCGTAAACAGCGAGCCTTAGCACGGCAAGCGAAACAGACGGAAGTCTTTTCAGACTGCGTTTTTCGCTGAACTTTGAAATAGTCTCGTCTATTTTTTCGATATTGTCATATACGCCGAAAGCGGTTTCTTCGGCGTATTTTCCGATATTTTCGTCTCTGATTTCGCGCGCATTCTCAACAATCTCGGTCATCGTTTTATTCGAAAAGCCGATCTCATAGATAAGAGAAAACGCGATCTCTCTTTTTTCACTCTTGGTCATTGAATTTAAGCTTCCTCAACAGTCTCGTCTTCATTCTTAAGTTCGATCTCGCAAACATGAACATTAACCTTTGTAACAACGGTGCCTGTCATATTCTGAACCTGCTCCTTAACCGCTTTCTGAATACTCTCGGCAACATTCTGCAGGCGGAAACCTTCTATCAGCTTAACATATATATCAATAACAGCCGCTTTGCCGAACATTTCAACAACAACTGCCTTAGCAAGCTTATCCTTAAAAAGCCCCTTGATGTTGACA
>CAVGWP010000039.1:6318-10787 GCA_963633095.1 bacterium
ATATAATAATACTGTTAGATCCGTTGGCTTTTCTATCCATAATTAAACCTCCGCAATTTATTTTGAATATATTATAACAAATTTTTTTCAAGATAACAACTACTTTACTTCAATAATCTTTATATTTTCAAGAGAAATTTTAGAGTTTTGCAAAACAATGTCCTGAATTTGAAGCATTTGTTCGGAATCGAGTCCGTTCGGCGCCTTAACGATGACATTTATTCCATTGTCGGTGATGACCGCCACGCAATCGGCAAAACCTTTGGATTTGATCAGTGTTTCAATATCGCTTTGAAGCTTATCATTTGCAGTGATAGCCGATATTTTTGCGGCAGCTTCTTGCTTTGTCTTTTCATCGGATTTTGCATTTTCTGCGACTTCACGCAGTGTTTCAAGTGCTTTTTCACGCGTCTGCTCGCGTTCTGTGCGCGACTGTCCGAAAAAGTCGTTTGCCGCTGCCGTTGTCGTTTCTATTTGACCGTTGACATATTGAGCGTCTCCGAGATATTTTTCGGTCGTTCCAAGGGAAGAAGTCAGATCAAGCTTTCCGCCGCTCGCGGTGTATTGCCAATTAAGATAAACGGCCGCAGAAAGCGTTGCTATAAGCACCGCAAGCGCCACGATCCGTTTAGGAAACAGCCTTTTCTTTTTCTCTTGTTCCATAAAACCACTCCTTATTTAATCAAAGTGCCGGTGACGCAAACGCAGTCGGTTTCAACTCCGAGCGCAACAGACACGGTTTTTTTAATAAGCGACTGAACACTTTGATCGTTACCGCCGTTGCAAACGATAACAACTCCGCGAACGCTCGGCATTATCTCAGTCACCGTCAATGGCACTTGCTTGCCGTCGGCATCGAGCACCACGATCTTTTTTTCACTGCTGTCTTTAACTCTGTTGTCGGCGCTGTCTTCGTCTGAATTGAGTTTTTCTTCATTTGCGTAGACATATTCAACACCGCTTTTAAGTGTTATCATAACCTGCGGTTTGCCGCCGACAACACTTTTGACGGTATCAGCCACACTCTCTTCAAGCGTTTTCGCATAATCCTGCGAGCTGACAGCCGTTTCGGTTTCGGCGTTGCTTTGTTCGTTTTTACCGCTCGGCCAAAAGCAGATTAGCATAAATACCGCCGCAGCAAAAATAACGATCAGGTATTTTGAATATTTTTTCATTGGAGCAGGAATAATGCCTTTGATTTTTTCTTTTATTTCATTCATTGCTTTCCTCCGAAAAATATGCCGTAATTCCAAGCACCGCATTTATTTCTTTTTTTATCTTTTGCTTGTCCGATGGTGTGTCGGTCTGCACTGTGACCTTGCTTAATTCTATGCCGCCGTTTTCGTTTGTAGAAGTATCAATTTTAATCGTTGCATACGATATGCCGTTGTTTTCGAGTATAATGCTGATGATTCTTGAAGCAGATTGCGCGGTTTGCTGTTCGATATTTGCGTCAGTGTAGTCTATGCCGATCGAAGATATGTCAAAATCCATGCTCACAGAGCACACGACGCTTATAACAGAGGCAGCTATGACAGCGCCCGAAAGCAGTTTCATCGGCTTTTCAAATCGCTCAGACGAAAAAAAGATCTCGAAAAATCCGATGATGATCACTGTTATGCAAACCGAGCTGACAGCGGCGAGCAAGCTGTTCATATACTTTTACCCCCGAGTGTGACAATCGCCACTGAAAATATGCACGCTATAGAGCAGACACATATCAGCGCAAGCATTATCGAAAGTGTGTCACCGAATGCTTTCATCAGCCTTGCTTCGTTTTGTCGTTCAAAAAGCTCGCAGATGTAGGAACACACCGCAACACAGGCACGATAGGCGAGAATTTGAGCGGCTGTGGGCAAAACGATAAGCACGGTCGCAATAATTCCGAATATGCCTATTGTGGAGCTCACAGCGGATAAACCTGCCGCGACCCCTGATATCATTTCGGAGACGGACGATCCTACGATTGGTATAAAACTGCCGGATAAAAATTTAGCTGTTTTCAGACCTAAGCTGTCCGCAGTTGAATACACAGCGGCTTTAAGCGTTAAAACCCCGAGAAAAACACTCATTACGAGCGATAAAATAAACACAACTGTTTTTTTGAGCGCATTTGTCAGTCTGCGTAGCTTTCCAAAGCAGATACCGGACGAAACCCCGACTGCGAACCCTGCCGAACAAAGCGGTATGATCACATTCGATGACAAAAAGTTGATTCCCTGAGCCGCTATGAATAAAGACGGACAGGCACCTGCGGCAAGTCCTGTTTTCATTGAAGCGGCGACTATTCCTATGAAAACAGGAATAAAGCTGTACATAAAGACGCCGACACTGCCGACCGCTTTTGAACATTCGTTTATAAGCGAGATCATAAACGGGGAAACAGCGCAGATGAATATCAGACACACAACGGTTTCTGTGGCCTTTTTAGCTTTTGAAAGCGGGGCAGAGGAGGTCAGAAGAGCACCTACAAACATTGCGGATAATGTCGTTGCGGTGAATTTGAGTGGCTCAAGCAAGCGGTCTTTTATCGATAAAAAAATCTTTTTCAGTCCGCCGTCGCTTATCACAGACATAAGAGTGTCTTGGTTTAAGTTGCCGTTTGTTCCTAAAAGCTCTTCTGTTTCGCTCGGCAGTTTCAGCGAACTTATATCGATATCTGAAATTATATCCGAGCATATATCGCTTGCACTTTCGCACTGCTCAAAAACATAGCTTTGCGCATTTGCGGATACAGTGAATAAGCAGATTAGAGCTAACGCAATAATAATCTTTTTCATTTTCACACTCCGCACATCTCAGCAATACTCCCGACCGCCTGAACAAGCAAGGGAACTGCCAGCAGACATATTCCGACCCGACATACAGTGTCGATTCCGGCGGCGATCGATGTCATACCGCAATCCCTGCATATATCGCCCGAAAGCTCGCCTATAATACATATTCCGCCGGATTTTACTATCAGTTTTAAATAATCGGTGTTAATGCTATTTAACAGTTTTAACACGACCGATTGCGAACTCACAAATGCGTCGATACACAACAGGGCAAGCCCAATCGATGCCGCGCAGACAAGCGGAAGCGTAAACTCAGGCCTTGCCGAGCGGACAGACATTATCACGGCGGTGCAAACGACCGCATAAGCGCAGGCGGCAACTACCGAACTCACAGCCCGAAAACCGATTTAACGGTTTCAAAAAAGTCGCTGATTTCGCCTATCAGCATCATCATAACAGCGATTATTCCCGCTATCGTCACCATAAGTGCCTGATCCTCTCTGCCTGCGCGCAGTAAAAGCTGATGAAGAACAGCGACGATTACGCCGACAGCCGCTATTTTAAAAACAAGATCTATTTCCATTGAAAACGGCTTCCTTTCTTGAATTTCGCCTTGTTACATAAACATTATCACAAAAAACGCTCCAATGAAAATTCCGAGTGAGGGTAATGTCTTCATCTTCTTTTGCTCGGCATTGTCGGGGTCTTCGAGCAGACATTTAAATTTTCTCATGTAAAGCTCGCAATGTTCTGTCTGGCCGTTAATGTCCGTTTTACCGATGTTCTTGAGAAAGTCTTTAAGCAAAGTCTTTTCATCGTTTTTAAGGCAACACATCTGAGAACTTATAATATGATCCGAGAATCGTTCGGCACAGTCGTGATCGTATTCTGAAAAACCGCCCGGTATAAGCGATGAAAACCTTCTGTCTTGCGATAAGGCTTTGATGATGTCTTTAAGCGGTACAGCGCTGTATTCAATTTGTGTTTGAGTCTCGCTTATCATAAGGCAAATACATTCTATCTGCCTTCGTCTTGCACGGATACATCCGGCGAGTTTAACACTTATAAAGCTGGGAATCAAAAACACAATTATCAATAAAACGGTTTTAAACATGAATATCACCTAAAAACGCAATTTTTGATATTCTGCAATTTTCAAGAAAAACAAAATAATCAAAACAGCCTGTTTTCAAAATATGCTGTGTCAGCGGCTTTCTGCGAAAGTCGTCCTCATCTTTTGCGTGCACGCTTGCTATCACATTAACTCCGCAGTTGAAGCAGTCATCGACCGCACTCAGCTCCTTTGACCCCGAAAGCTCATCAAAAACAATTATGTCAGGCGCCATTGTTCGAATGGCTATATCAATACCATCTGACTTTTTGTAGCCGTTAAGGCAGTCGCACATAGCACCTGTATCGAACGACGGTTTCCCGCCGGAATATCCGCAGATCTCACATCTTTCATCAATAACGCAAACGGTTTTCATAAAGTGTTCATCTGATGAAAGAGACCTTGCAATATCACGAAGAACAGTTGTTTTTCCGCTCGCAACATTTCCTATTATCAGCGTGTTTCGTACACCGTAACGCTTAAACACCTCGCACAGCTCGTCCGCTGCACCGAAATACTGTTTAGCAACGCGAATATTGAGAGCGGATATCTGCTTTATGCATGAGATCACACCGTTGGTG
>CAVGWP010000040.1:0-10778 GCA_963633095.1 bacterium
GCTCGAATACATCGTCTTCGTCTTCATCATCAACAGCGTCTGATAATTCCGGCTCAAGAACAAGCGATAAAGTCGGCTTTCAGTTTGAAAAACCTCAAAAAGGCGATGAGATCGCTGTCTTAACTATCAAGGATTTCGGCGAGATCAAGATCCGTCTTTTCCCGGATTCCGCTCCGAAAGCTGTCGAGAATTTCAAGGGACTTATCGAAAAAGGCTACTATAACGGACTTACATTTCACCGCGTTATCAAGGATTTCATGATCCAGGGCGGAGATCCCAACGGCGACGGAAGCGGTGGCGAAAGCATCTGGGGAGAGCCTTTTGAAGATGAATTTAATCTTAATCTTCTCAATTTCACTGGTGCTCTTTCCATGGCAAACAGCGGTGCGGACACCAACGGAAGTCAGTTCTTCATCAACTGCGTGTCGCCCGAAACGTTCAATTCGAATTACACTATGGACACGCTCAAACAAAACTATACAAGCTTCAACGAGCTTGTCAAGCAGTATGAATCGCAGTATAAAGCGCAGTACGGCGATAACTGGATGCAGTATGTGTTCCAGTCGGGCGCGGTCGATGTGACAAAGCTCACCGATGAAACCTTCAAGCTTTATCAGGAGCACGGCGGAAATATTCACCTCGACGGTGCTCTTTCCACAATAGGCAGAGGCCACACCGTTTTCGGACAGGTTTTCGAGGGCATGGATGTTGTTGAAAAAATTGCCGAAGTTAATGTCAATTCAAACGATAACAAGCCCGAAACGGATGTTGTTATCGAAAAAGCCGAGATCGTAAAATACGAAGGCTGATCAAAGCAAATCGAGAGGTATGGATTAGTTGGAAGAAGCATTTAATTACGGCACAACGGTAGCCGTTCAGGCGGCGATACTGTTTGTGCTGATCTTTGCCGGTTATTTCATCGGTAAATTCAAGCTGATAAACCGCACGGGTGTCGATCAGCTCATCGATGTGCTGTTGTATGTCGTAACACCCGTTCTGATAGTAAATTCATTTTTGTCGGTCAAGTTCAGTTCCGACACAATAGCCGATCTCGGTATTTCCGCGCTTTGTGCGTTTCTAACACACTTTGTCGGAATAGCCGCGGCGTTTATCTTCTGCAAAACGAAGCCTGAGGAAAAAAGAGCTGTCTATCGCAACGGTATTATTTTCTCAAACGGCGGATTCATGGCGATCCCGCTTGTAGACGCGCTCGCAGGAGATTACGGTGTTTTCCTTGTATCGACATATATCATAGCGTTGAATGTGATCTCGTGGGTGTATGGAGCACGGCTTTTTCCGGGCGGCAAGAACACAGGAAGAATAAAAGCCGTGCTCAACCCCGGAACTATCGGCGTTTTAATAGGTCTGCCGCTGTTTCTTTTTGTGCCGGAAATGCCTAAAGTTATAGCCGAACCTATTTCATACATAGCCGATCTCAACACTCCGATAGCGATGTTTATAACAGGGTTTTTCCTTATCGGGTCGGATCTTTTATCTGCGATCAAGGACCTGAGATTGTGGGCTGTCTCGCTTATTAGACTTCTCGCAATTCCGCTTGTTATGCTGTTTATCTTCAAATTCGGATTCGGCTTGCGTGACGAATTGCTCATAGCCTGCATGGTGCCTGCTTGCGCACCGTGCGCGGTGAATAATATGATGTTTGCGGCGAAGTTCGGAGGAGATACCGCGCTTGCCTCGCGCATGATATCGTTCACAACCATTCTTTCAATGATAACCATGCCGGTGATACTGGCTCTTACAAAACTGTAACAAGGAGAGTAAAATCAAATGCAAAAACAGCTAAGCCCGACTTACGATCCGAAAGAGGTCGAGTCGCGCACCTATAAATTCTGGCAGGACGGCGGCTATTTTCATGCTGAAATAGATCCCGAGAAGAAGCCGTATACAATAGTTATTCCGCCTCCCAATATCACAGGTAAGCTCCACATGGGCCATGCGCTCGATGAAACACTTCAGGATATTCTTATCCGTTTCCGCCGTATGCAGGGATACAGCGCTTTGTGGCTTCCCGGAACAGACCATGCTTCTATTGCGACTGAGGCAAAGATCGTCGAGGCAATGGCTAAAGAGGGGATAACAAAAGAGCAGATCGGAAGAGAAGAGTTCTTAAAACGCGCCTGGGCATGGAAAGAGGACTTTGGCGGACAGATCATAAATCAGCTCAAGATCCTCGGTTCCTCCTGCGATTGGGACCGCGAAAGATTTACGCTTGATGAAGGCTGCAACCGCGCTGTAAATGAAGTTTTCAAAAGACTTTATGATAAAGGTCTTATTTATCGCGGCGAAAGAATTATCAACTGGTGTCCGCATTGCAAGACATCTATCTCCGACGCCGAGGTCGAATACGAAGAGCAGGCAGGCCATTTCTGGCATATCAAATACCCGTTTGCGGACGGCAGCGGATATATCGAGATCGCAACGACCCGCCCCGAAACATTACTCGGCGATACAGCCGTCGCAGTCCACCCCGATGACGAGCGTTATAAAGCCGCTGTCGGCAAAATGCTTGTTCTTCCGCTTGTCGGCAGACGGATCCCTGTTGTTGCAGACAGCTATGTAGAGCCGGAGTTCGGAACAGGCGCCGTTAAGATCACCCCTGCACATGACCCGAATGACTTTGAAGTCGGCAAGCGCCACGATCTGCCTGTCATCAATGTCATGACAGACGACGCTAAGATCGTCTCGGATTACGAGAAATACGCAGGTATGGACAGATTCGAGGCTCGCCGGGCTATCGTTTCCGATCTTGAAGAAGGCGGTTATCTCATCAAGATCAAGGATCACTCCCACAATGTCGGCACTTGCTATCGCTGTGGAAGCACAGTCGAACCGCGAGTTTCAAAGCAGTGGTTCGTTAAAATGGAACCGCTTGCAAAGCCGGCTATCGAAGCTGTTAAAAACGGTGAGACAAAATTTGTCCCCGAGCGTTTTGATAAAACATATTTCCACTGGATGGAGGGAATCCGCGATTGGTGTATCTCCCGTCAGCTCTGGTGGGGACATCGTATTCCCGCGTGGTATTGCGACGATTGCGGCGAGATCACCGTCTCAACAACAGCACCCGAAAAATGCTGCAAGTGCGGCTCGCATAATATCCATCAGGATGAGGACACTCTCGACACATGGTTCTCATCCGCGCTTTGGCCGTTCTCAACTCTCGGCTGGCCGGATAAGACTCCCGAGCTCGACTATTTCTATCCGACAAGCACACTTGTAACAGGCTATGATATCATTTTCTTCTGGGTCGCAAGAATGATCTTCTCGGGTATCGAGCACATGGGCAAAACCCCGTTCAGCACAGTTTTGATCCACGGTCTTGTGCGTGACGCACAAGGAAGAAAGATGTCGAAGTCGCTCGGCAACGGTGTCGATCCGCTTATGGAGATCGAGAAATACGGCGCGGACGCGCTCCGCTTCACGCTTGCAACAGGCAACAGCCCCGGAAACGATATGCGTTATCTGCCTGAGCGTGTTGAAGCGTCGAGAAACTTTGCGAATAAGATCTGGAATGCGTCGAGATTTATCCTTATGAACCTCGACGAAAACGAGCCTGCTCCTCATCTTCCAAGCAGCTTAAAGCCGGAGGATAAATGGTTGCTCAATGAATATAACGAGCTTATCAAAGCCGTGACGGATAATCTTGAAAAATTCGAGCTCGGTCTTGCAGTTCAGAAGCTCTATGATTTCATCTGGGATATCTTCTGTGATTGGTATATCGAGATCGCAAAGATCAGGCTCAATTCCGATGATAAAGCGAATGTTAAAGCGGTATTGGTCTATGTCATGAGCAACACATTAAAACTGCTTCATCCGTTCATGCCGTTCATCACCGAAGAGATTTGGCAGACTCTTCCTCATAAGGGCGAGAGCATAATGATCTCGCAGTTCCCGACATACTCCGATGAACTTTGCTATGCTGAGGACGCTCGCGAGTTTATGAAGGTTATGAACGCCATTAAAGCGATCAGAGCGCGCAGAGGCGAAATGAATGTTGCAACAGGCAAAAAAGCGGCGATATATATCGTTGCCGCCGACAAAAAATGCTTTGATGAGAGCAGCGCTGTTATTGAGCGTCTTGCATTCGGCTCAAGCGTTACGATCGGCGATGAATGCAACATCGAAAATGCTGTGAACATCGTAACGGAAGATGCAAAGATATATATTCCGCTCGGCGAGCTCGTTGATTTCGAGGCAGAGAAGAAGCGCCTTAAAAAAGAAAAAGAAACAGCGAGCAAGCAGCTCGATCAGATAAACGGCAAGCTTTCCAATCAAGGCTTCCTTTCCAAAGCACCCGAAAAGGTCGTTGAGGAACAGCGCCAGCGTCAGAAAGCGCTCAATGAGAAGATCGCACTTCTCGATGAAGAGCTGGCAAAACTTAATTAGTCCGATTTATTATGTCGGGCGGCGGATATCTGCCGCCCGACTGCGTTGTGAGGTGGTCTTTTGAATTTAAATGAAACGATGGACTATATAAACTCAATGCCGCGTTTTGTTAAAAGACCGGTTCTCGATATAATGCGTGCGATAATGAATAAATTAGGCACTCCGCAGGATAGCCTTAAATTCATTCATGTTGCAGGAACAAACGGCAAAGGCTCGGCGTGCGCGTACCTTTCATGTATCTGCCGCGAGCACGGCATGAAAACAGGTATGTTCACATCTCCTTTTGTGATCGACTTTTGCGAGCGCTTTCAGATCGACGGCGAAATGATCAGCGAAAGCGAACTGTGCGAAACAACGCAGCAGGTGAAAACAGCACTCGATGAGCTCGGAGAAGAGTATCTTCCTCCGCAGTTCGGGCTTATAACCGCGATAGGACTTTTGTGGTTTTATAAAAAGCAGTGCGATATCGTTGTGCTTGAAGTCGGACTCGGCGGCAGAACCGATCCGACAAATATCATAAAAACTCCGCTTTGCAGTGTTATCATGCAGATCGGAATGGATCATACCGACAGACTCGGCGACAATATCGGCAAGATCGCATTTGAAAAGGGCGGCATTATCAAGCCGAGCGGTATAACCGTGCTGTATCCGCTCCAAAAGGAGCAGACAGTCAATGTCATCCGATCAATGTCGATCCAGTCGCAAAGCCGATTTATCTATCCCTCGGCAAAACAGCTCACAGACGTCCGCCAAACTCTCGGCGGCTCATCCTTCACAAGATCGGGGCAGACTTATGAAGTCGGTATCTCAGGAAAATGCCAGCCGTATAACGCGCTGACGGTTATTGAAGCCGTCCATGCCTGCCTGCCCGAAATCACTGACGACGAGATAAAAAGGGGACTGAAAAAAGCAAATCTCCCTGCAAGGATCCATGTTTTGCGAAGAGATCCCGCGCTTGTTGTAGATGGCGGCCATAATGAAGACGCTGTCGGTGTGCTGAGTGAATTTATCTCGCAAAACGGTTTAAAGCCTGTTTGCGTCATCGGCATGATGAGCGACAAGGATATAGACGGTTATCTTGCCAAGCTCGGTCCTCTTTGCCTTGAGATATACGCTGTCCAAGTGGCGAGCGAGCGGTCAGAGCCTGCCGCCGATATAGCCAAAAGGGCGCACCATTATTGCGACTATGTGAAAGTCAGCTATGATATGCGCTCGCTTCTTGAAAAGCTCGTAAAAGAAAAAAAGGATCTTTTGATTTGCGGCTCGCTTTTTGTTGCAAACGAAGCCTATAAGATCTTGAACGATTTGAATATCTGAAAAAGAACCGATGTCAAAAGGCATCGGTTCTTAATTTATCATATATGATATTCAAAGAAAGCGAGCAGATCGCAGTAAACCTCCTGCCGGTTCAGCTCGTTTAAAAGCTCATGCCGAGCACCGCTGTAAAGTCTCAGACGAACATCGTTTTTCCGCTTCGATAAAAGGGAGAACACTTTATACGGCCCTTTTCCGTAACTTCCGACAGGATCGCCGTCACCCGAGATAATATAAGTCGGCAATGTTTTTTTGTATCCGTCATACCACTTTTTAGATGAAACATACTGCAAAACACCGAGCAGATTTCTGTATCCGTTTACGGTGAAATTAAAAGTACATTTTTTGTCACCGGCGTATTTCTCAACTATCTCTTTATCTCTTGAGATCCAGTCGTGCTCGCTTGTGTTGTTTTCAACCCTGCGGTTGTATGTGCCGAACGCAAGCTGATGAATACGGTCGCTGCGATACATCTCGCCGTGGGTCTTGCGAACAGCGTTCACAACATCTATCAGCTTGTCAATACCGACAACGCCGCCGCTCGTTCCGCAAAATACCGCGGCTGTCAGCTCATCGGCATAGTTAAAAGCATACGCTCTCGCAAGAAAACTGCCCATACTGTGCCCAAAAAGGAAATAGGGAAGACCTTGGTATCTGCGTTTCATAAGCTTTGTAAGGCTGTGTAGATCTCGAACGGCGTTTTGCCATCCGTCGTTTTCCGAAAAGTATCCGAGCTCATCATCGCTTTCAACGCTGTTTCCGTGTCCGAGATGATCGTTTCCGCAAACAATAAAGCCGTTGTCAGCTAAAAACTCTGCAAAATCTCTGTATCTTCCGAAATATTCGCACATTCCGTGCGATATCTGAACAATAGCTTTCGGCTCGCCGCTCGGGATCACGATTTCATAGAAAATGCTGTGAATCCCGTCTGCACTTTTGTAGCGGCCGTTTTTGATCGTGTGTTCCATATTCATGCCCCTTTCGATTATATTTTATCATACGCAATTATTTTATTCAAGAATTATTCGTTTCTGAAACCGAGATAATCAAGAAACCGCTTTGTCGCTACCGACGCTGTTTTCCGTTCCTTCAGAGCAATGCCGAGATTGCGAAACGCAGGAATATCAAGCTCTTTCACCACAATATCATAAGGCACACGCTTCAGTATCAGCGAAGGCATAACGCTGATACCGAGCCCCTTTTCCACCATCGACATAACAGCATAGTCGTCAAGCGTTGAAAATCTGATGTTCGGCGTAAGCCCGCACCTCTTGAAAATATCCGTGATTTCACCGTCGCCGCCTCTTTCAAGCAGTATAAAAGGCTCGTCGCACAGCGATTTAACAGGGAATTTATCGCAGCTTTCGAGCGGATGTCCCTTCGGAATCACAGCCATAAAGTTGTCCTGCTCCAAGAACATCGTTTCGCAGTCCGATCTTGTCGGCATCCGCAAAAATCCGCAATCGACTCTTCCGCTTGCGATCCAGCTTTCGATCTCATTATAATATCCGATCAGCAGCTCAAAATCCACATTCGGATAATCTTTTTGAAAAGCCCTTATGATATTCGGAAGCCAATGAGTGGCAACACTCGAAAAAGTGCCTATTCTGATAAGTCCGGTGTGAACGCCGTTCAGCTCGTCCACCTGTATTTGCAGCTTTTCATATTCCGCAACAACGCTTTTGGCAAACGGCAAAAGCTTCATTCCGTCGGAAGTGAGCCGAACGCCGCTTTTTGACCTCTCCAGCAAAACAACATTCCAGTCGCGCTCAAGATCAGAGATCATTCTGCTGATCCCCGACTGCGAATAGCACAGTATCTCGGCGGCTTTTGTGAAACTGCCGTATTCAACTGTCTTAACAAACGACATATACTTTTGCAAATTAGTGTCCATACTCCGCTCCGTTACATCTGATTTTGTAATATTAAATATGAAATATATCCGCTTTTAATATATATAGCTTTATGATACACTGAATTTATTGAAAAATCAATAAAAAGAAGGCAGTAAAAATGATAAATGTAAGCGATATAAAAACAGATCATCCCGAAAGCTATAAAAACGAGCTCCAGGAAAAGGTCTATTCGACCCTTCGGAAACTCGGAATTGATTATCAGCGTGTTGATACCGATGAAGTCATAACCATGGAGGACTGCGAAGCGGTGGATCAAAAGCTTGATATGAAAATGGTGAAAACTCTGTTTTTGTGCGACCGCAAGCACACCGAATTTTACCTTTTCATAACCAAAGGCGATAAGTCGTTTCGCTCCAAGGATTTCAGCTCGGCTCTCGGAGTATCGCGCGTGTCTTTCGCGCCTGCCGAGCTCATGCAAACGATGCTCGGCACAAAGATCGGTGCCGCAACGGTGTTCAGCGTCCTGCTCGACACCGCGTCTGATGTCCGTGTAGTTTTCGATAAAGATGTTTTGCGCGAGGAGTATTACGGCTGCAGCGACGGCACAACAACAGGTTATATGAAAATAAAGACCGACGATGTCGTGCAGAGACTTCTGCCTGCCGTAAACCGCTTTGCAGACACAATAGAGGTGTGATCATGGGACTGTATCAAAACCGCATCGTTATAAAAGTCGGCACTTCCACACTAACAAATGAAGTCGGCAAAAGCGATCTTCGGACAATGGATAAGCTCGCCTGCGTGCTTTCCGATGTGCATAATATGGGCTATGAAGTGATACTTGTTTCGTCCGGAGCAATAGCTGTCGGCTCAAACAAGCTGAACATGAAAAACCGCCCGACCGATATGAAAATGAAGCAGGCGGCGGCAGCGGTAGGGCAGTGCAGCATGATGTTTCTCTATGATAAATTTTTCGGCGATTACGATAAAACAATAGCGCAGATCCTTCTCAACGCTGAGGATATAGAGCAGGAGGAGAAAAAGGATAACCTCACAAACACCTTCAACGCCCTGCTTGAAATGGGCGTTATACCCGTTGTCAATGAAAACGACTCCGTCAGCTATACAGAGATAGAATCGATCGAGCGCCTGTTTGGTGACAACGATATGCTGTCGGCGGTGGTCGCTGTCCTGTGCAAGGCGAGTACACTTGTAATACTGTCCGATATAGACGGCCTGTATGACCGCGATCCGAGATTTGATCCGAATGCAAAGCTTATCGAAACCGTTGAGCATATTGACGAGAATATTTGCAAGCTTGCAGGCGGAGCAGGCTCGCGCAGAGGAACGGGCGGCATGAAAACAAAGCTGAAAGCCGCAAAGCTCGCCGTATCAAACGGTGCCTCAGTTGTCATAACAAACGGCAAATCCCCCGAGAGCATATACGATATAATAAACGGCAAAAGCGTCGGAACGCTTTTTAAGCCCAAAGCATAACGACCGAATAAAGCGAAAAAAGCCGAGCAGACAAACTCAGATCTGCTCGGCTTTAGTGTTACTTATTTGTGTATTTCTTTTTTCTGAAGAGTATTTCAAAAAATCCTATAAGTGTTCCGAAGCCGTAGGCAACATGAAGAACGAGAAATAAAAACGGCAAAAGGAAGCAAAACGCGCTCTTTTTCTTGCTCGGTATTGCGGCAGTGACCGACATAAGCACCGCGGCGGCACCGTAGGCTATCCAAAGCGCGATCATCGGCCAAAACACCGAAAACGCCGCAAGCGCGCCTGTGAAGATTATCGCGCACAAAAACAAAAACGGCACAAAATGATAATACATAAGGCATTTCGGGCAGATCCCCGTTGTAATGCCGATCCACTTGCCGTTTGAATACTTCTGCTTCACCATTTTGCGGAAGTTCGGCCGCATATACTGATATGAAACGATCTGAGGATCGTAATAAAGCTTATAGCCGTTATTGCGCAGACGATAACTCATCTCATTATCCTCTGTCCGCGCAAGCCGAGTGTCATAAAAACCGATCTTGCGAAGTATATCCATGCGGTAAACACCGTGGAAAAGCGACTTTGCAAAGCACGGCTTTTCAGCCTTTCTGTACCCTGCTATACTGCTTCCGAACATCGACTCCTCAGCCATAAGCAAGGTGTTGCCCCAAGCGGTGTCCTGCTTTATAATGCAGGGTCGCTTTCCGCCCGCCGCATCGTGATCCGAAACAGCGTTCACCTCTTTTTCAACAAAGTCCGTCGGCAGCTTTGCATGAGCGTCGATTCTGAGGAAAAGCTCACCGCTTGCATTCTCGAGCGCTA
Source organism: bacterium (assembly GCA_963633095.1). Taxonomy (GTDB): domain Bacteria; phylum Bacillota; class Clostridia; order Oscillospirales; family Acutalibacteraceae; genus RUG14109. The sequence goes on from CAVGWP010000040.1 coordinate 9,900, forward strand.
TATTGACTCCGTGCTGGATAGTAACTTTTTCGTTTTGAAAAATGCGGATATTATAGTATTCCGCTTTGTGTTCATCGCAAAACTTATTAAAAATGTCCTTAGTATCATCTTTCGACATACTGTCAATAAAAATAAGATCGATCCTGTCTTTCGGATATGTCTGATTATAAATATCAAAAAGAATATTGCTGAGATAATCGTGCTCGTTGTATGCAACAACACTGAGCGTTAAAAGCGGCAGATCCAAGAATAAAACCCCCGAATTTATAATGTTTTATGTAATTATACAACACCAGTCAGCCGCTGTCAACCGAAAACGCCGAAGCCGAAAGCCGATGTAAAACATAAGCGGCAAGTCGCTTGAGACTTGCCGCCTGTGGCTGCGGAAGAAGGATTCGAACCCTCACAAACAGAGTCAGAGTCTGCCGTGCTACCATTACACAATTCCGCAATGAAGTTGTAAAACAACAATAACTATTATAACCGTTTTATTTGATTTGTCAAGGATTTTTGAAAAAATTTTTAAAATTTTTTCTCAGTATAAAAAGCAGAGCGGCTATTCACACGAATTTTGAGTAAAAGTATGTCTTACTCGCAGTGGACGGCTTTTGTGCATAGCCGACGGTCGGGCAATAAAGGCTGTCCATCGCTGGAACTCCCCGCGGCATGGCAACCGTGCCAACGGTGACAAAGAGGACGGCCTCCGGTGCACAGCTGTCAGCAAAATGAGTGCTAATTATAGGCTCCCCTTACACAGGGGAGGCTTTGCTGCCGCGTAGGACAAAAAGATACAGCATAGCCGTTGAGATAGTAAACACAAACCCCTCTCAACATCATAACCCCACATCGGCGGATTGCAGTCGTTGCCTCGGGGTGAGC
>CAVGWP010000041.1:0-10471 GCA_963633095.1 bacterium
GCACACAGCAGCGCGGGCAATGTCATACGCTATCTGTTCCGGCGCGTTTTCAAGCAGGATCGCATGAGGTATCCTGCCGCTGCCGATAACGCCTTTAAGAACAACTTTAGCGTCCATTAAAACTTTTCAAATCTATCGACATCAAGCACAAACACAGTTGCACCGCCGACAGTGATCTCAACCGCAGGCGGCAGAAGATCGATAGCGGAAGTCGAAAGATCGGGCATAAGCTCTTTGCGCTGCTGCGAATTGTTTTTAATACATTCGAGAGCACCCTCAAGCTTTTCTTCCTCAACACCGATCAGGAACGTTGTGTTTCCTGCTTTGAGAAAACCGCCTGTTGTGGCAAGCTTTGTCGAATAATATCCATGATCTCTGAGCGAATCCGAAACGGAAGACGCATCGTCCTTATTAACAATAGCAATGATAAGCTTCATATCAAAAATCCTTTCGGTTGTATATGTATAATTGTATCATGTTCGACTGAAAAAAGCTACTGTTTTTTATTCTTTAACAACCGATACACAGCTTTCTCCCGACAAAATAAGCCGATTTATCGCGTTTTCATCTATAATTTCGCCGCAGACGACATTCGCCGTCCCCGGCGGACAGCAGAAAATATTTTCGGCAGAGATCCTGCCTATCGCTTTTGAAACGCTAACCGTCTCGCTTTCCGAAAACATCGCCTGTCTCAGGCTCATCGCTCTTTTCGGAATGGTAAACATATCATATTTCGGAGTACCGGTACATTCACATTCGCCTATCGCGCTTTCAATGCGCTTAAAATCGCGCTCGTCGTGAAATACTGTGAGGATAAGCACAATGTATCTCCCGTCGCACATCTCGGGTTCAACACCGTTTCTGCGGAAGATATCAGCACATTTTTCGGCATTTTCGCCGAGATCAAGAGTAAGCCGTGTCGGATCGCAAAGGCCGTCCACCGTGCGTATCCTGTTTTGATGAGCCGTAAGCTTTAGCCTTTGAACACGGTCTTTAAGGGCAGAGAACAGCTTGCCGCTTTCATCGCTTTTCAGAAAATCTCTTGCAATGTCAAGCGAAGCCATTATCGGATAAGACGGGCTTGTCGAACCGAAAACCGACATATTGGATTTTGCCTTGCGATACAGCTCGCCGTCCTTTATCTGAAGATATGCGCCGCCTGTCAGAACAGGCAGAGTTTTGTGCGCGCTGTCGGCAGACATATCCGCGCCGAGCGTGATCGGGTGAAGCCCGAATTTGATAAGATGAGTGCCGTGAGCATTGTCAACAAGCAACTTTGCTCCATGCCTGCGGCAAACCTCGCTTATGCTCTTAATATCGCTGAGCGCACCGTAATAGTTCGGAGAGGTCAGAATAACAGCTTTCGCCTCCGTGCCGATAAGTGCTTTCTCAATATCAGCGGCGTTTATTCTGAAATCGTCGTTTTCATCGGGCAGAACAAATCGCACATCAGCACCTATAAGAGCGCAGGCGTTCAGCACCCCCGCATGCACATTTCTCGCGCAAACAACAATATCGCCGTCAGAAGCGGCAAGCGAGAGCATAGTCTGAATGGCAAGCGTACATCCGCCTGCCGAAAACAGCGTCGCTCCGCTGCCGAAAACCTCCTTGCAAAGGCTCTCGGCTTTTAAGATAACTCCGTTCGGGCGATAAAGCTCATCAAGCCCTTCGACCTCGGTCAGATCATATTTCATAAAATCCCGATACTCTTTCGGCAATCCGCCTTTTCCGCTGTGACCGGGCGTGTGTGCCCTTGTCATATTGCGATCAGCGTATTCTTTTACCATATCAAAAAGCGGCGTATTCATCAGTAATCCATCCCCGCAACTGTGTTGCTGTCCGCAATAATGCGCGCTTTTAGCTCTTCCTTTGATTTAAATGTCATCTCAGGGCGGATAAACGAATAAAGCTCAACTGTCGGATTTTTGCCGTACAGTCTGCCGTCGTAATCGAAAATGTGTGTTTCCGCGCGTAAGACGTTGTTCTCAACGGTCGGCGTCACGCCGATGTTTGTAATGCTTTTGTAATGCTTGCCTGATATAATTGTTTTCGATGCATAGACACCGAATTTCGGTATAACAAAGCCGTCCTTCCAGCTTTGATTTATTGTGGGAGTGTTCATCATATCGGTGCCGAGATGAGCACCGTGAACGACCTCAAAATCAAAACAAAACGGCGCGGTAAGCCATGAATTTGCTTTTTGTATCTCGCCGCTTTCGATCATCTTTCTGATATTTGTTGAGCTGACGGTTTCGCCGTTTTTCAAAACAGGCGGCACAATTTCAACCAAAATCCCGAGCTCTTTGCAAATGTCGCGGAGAGTCTGCGCATCGCCTGCAGCACCTTTTCCGAAGCGAAAGTTAAATCCGCCTATGAGCATTTTTGCATTAAACTTCTTTTGAAGCAGCAAAACAAAATCTTTCGGGGAAAGATCTTTAACATCGCCGAATTTCGGTGCAATACAATATTCTGCACCGAGCGACTCGAAAACCCTTCGTTTTATATCTTTCGGCATTATAACAGGCGAGTGAGACGGCGGAGTATCAAAAGTGAAGACAACCGGGCAAAGACCGCTGTCTATCGCCTTGCCGATAACAGCTCTGTGGCCCGTGTGAACACCGTCAAAAGTGCCGATAGCAATAGCCGTATTCTCTTTAATAAAGCTGTTTTCAATGCTCTCGATAACTTTCATCACTCACACTCCCGTATTGTCAGTTCATAATGCATTTCGGCAAGACCAGTCCTTGCTCCTTGTCTTTCTTTCCGAGTCCCACGAAGCCGTTTTCACTGTAAACTCTGAAATATTCGCCGTCGCCGTGAAGCTTCATTCTCGCAGCGAAAAGTCCGCCGCCGTTTCTGAAAAGGCGCTCCTGCGGCAGGGAAATATCCGCGCTCGGATAATTCATAACAGCAAAGTCCGCCGGGTGAACAAATTCGTCCTTATCCCCCTGCAAAAACTCTTCAAGATCAACGCACTGCGAAATATCGAACCCGCTCGACTGCGTCCGCTCGAGCGACGACATCAGCGCGCCGCAGCCGAGCCTGTCGCCTATATCTGCGATCAGCGTTCTGATATATGTACCTTTGGAACAAAGCACATCGAGTATGCCTTTAGCTCCGTCAAACTCGAGCAGTTCAACGGAAAACACCGTGATCTCTCGGCTTTTCACCTCCGGGGTGATACCCTGACGCGCCAGCTTGTAAAGCGGAACGCCGTTTTGCTTGATCGCCGAATATGCAGGCGGAGTCTGCTTGATAACGCCCGTGAACTCACAAAGCAGCCTCTCTATATCCTGCCTTGAAACATCAACATCGCTGTTCGACAGTATCTCGCCGGTGCAGTCGAGCGTGTCGCTCGTCTGCCCGAGCAAAAAGCCTGCGGTATATCGCTTTTTCGCGTCTTTGTCTAAATCAATAAAACGGGTCGCGCTGCCCGTGTAAACAGGAAGCACGCCCGAAGCAAGCGGGTCAAGCGTTCCTGCGTGCCCCGCCTTTTTAACACCGAGTTTTCTTCTCACCGCCGAAGTAACGCTGAACGATGTTACTCCGCTCGGCTTGTTTATCAAAACAATTCCGTTCATTTTACCTCGCTGAGAATCTTTTCAGCCGCCGCGATCAACTCAGCCGTCGCGCTTTCGACAGTGCCGCCGACAGTACAGCCTGCGGCTCTTGCGTGACCTCCGCCGCCGAACATAGCACAAAACTCCGATGCGTCAAGCGGAGCGTGTGTCCTGACGGAAACGCGAAGTGCACCGTCCTTCTGCTCGCGCAGGGTGATGCCTATGATAACGCCTTCAATCTGCCTCGGCAGAGAAGTGATGCCCTCAAGCTCATCGGACGTTGCGCCCGCTTCAATGCAAGCCGACTGCGGAATAGCAACAAATGCTCCGCGGTCATCTGAAAATGTCTTTATATTTTCATAAACATATCTTTCGATCTTAACTCTGCCGATCGACTTTGTTTCAAACATAATGCGGTTGATATTCTCAATATCCGCGCCTTTTTCAATAAGATCAGCCGCAATAATATGTGTTGCCGCAGTTGTGTTTGAAAACTTAAAGCAGCCTGTATCTGTTGCGATACCGGTGTAAAGCGCATTCGCAATATCTTTATCGATCTCGGCTTCGAGCTCATTTATCAGTTTATAGATATTCTCGCAGTTAGCACCCGAATCAAAAACATAGTTATGCTTTCCGTAGTTTGTGTTGGATGTGTGATGATCAATAACAAGATCGGGAACAGTATCGCAGTATTTCCCGCCGAGCATGCTTTGATCGGCAACATCCACCGCAACTATAAACTCGGGCTCAAACTTTTTGGATCTGTCCGCTGTCTCGGTTATATATCCGTACTTTTTCGGAAACTCGTCCGTGCAGTCGATATAACTGCGTTTGCCGAGCTGATCCAATGCCATAGCCAATGCAAAAGCGGAACCGATCGTGTCGCCGTCAGGCGAGCGATGACACAGTATCAAATAATTGTCATTCTCTTTTAAAAGCCAAGCCGCTTCATTCAGCGTTATCGCTTTCATTTTCGTCCTCCTGCTGAGTGTATGTGAAATCCTCAATTATCCTTGCGATCTCGCTTCCGTGAGCAATAGAATCATCCGCAATAAATGAAAGCTCAGGCATTTTGCGCATTTTGACCGCTCTCGACAGCTCGCGCTTTATATAGCCCGAAGCGCTTTTCAGACCTTTAACCGACTCTTTCGATTTTTCAATGCCCTCAAATGCGCTCACATATATCTTTGCATACGACATATCGCCCGAAACTTCAACTCTCACAACGGAGAGCATCGGCGAGATCCTCGGATCTTTGAGTTCGCGGAGTATCGAGGGAAGAGAACGCTTAATATCCTCGGCTACTCTGTCTATTCTGTGTGATGACATAAAAACTGCCTTTCCTCAAAATCAGTCCTGATATTCTTCGATAACAAACGCCTCGAAGATATCGCCTTCCTTGATATCGGAGAATTTCTCAAGTCCGATACCGCATTCATAGTTTGTGCCGACTTCCTTTACATCATCCTTAAATCTTCTCAGAGAGTCGATCTTATCTTCCGCAACAACGATACCGTCACGAACGACACGTATCTGCGATGCGCGTGTTACCTTGCCTTCAAGCACATAGCAGCCTGCAATAGTGCCGACGCTTGAGATCTTGAATGTGCTGCGGACTTCGATACGGCCGAGCTGAACTTCTCTGAACTTTGGCGCAAGCATGCCCTTGATAGCCGCTTCGATCTCTTCGATGCAGTCGTAGATAACGCGATACATTCTCATATCTACGCCGCCCTCTTCCGCAAGATCTCTTGCAACGGGATCGGGGCGAACGTTAAATCCGACGATAATAGCGTTAGACGCTTCTGCAAGCTTAACATCTGATTCATTGACAGCACCTACGCCGCCGTGAATGACCTTAACTCTTACCTCTTCGTTCGAGAGCTTCTCAAGCGATTGCTTAACAGCCTCAACAGAACCCTGAACATCGGCTTTTACGATGATCGAAAGCTCTTTCATCTCGCCCTGCTTGAGCTGATCAAAAAGATTGTCGAGAGTGACCTTTGTGTATTTGCTGAACTGCTCCTCTTTCTGAGCGGTGCGGCGCTGATCGACAAGCTCTCTCGCAAGGCGTTCATCCGAAACAGCGTCAAATGTGTCGCCTGCCTGCGGAACTTCGTCAAGTCCGGTGATCTCAACAGGAACAGACGGACCGGCCTCTTTGACCTTTTCACCCTTATCATTGAGCATAACTCTGACTCTGCCGACAGTTGTTCCGGCAACAAGAATATCGCCTGTGTGCAGTGTGCCTTTCTGAACGAGCAGAGTGGAAACAGGGCCGCGACCCTTATCAAGACGTGCTTCGATAACAGCACCCGAAGCCTTTCTGTCGGGATTTGCTTTAAGCTCCTGCATTTCAGCAACAAGCAGAACACTCTCGAGCAGCTTGTCGATGTTCATACCGGTGTGAGCCGAGACAGGCACGCAAATAACGTCGCCGCCCCACTCTTCGGGAACAAGCTCGTGCTCTGTGAGCTGCTGCATAATACGCTCGGTGTTGACACCGGGCTTATCCATCTTGTTTATAGCGACGATTATCTGGACGCCTGCGGCTTTAGCATGGCTGATAGCTTCAATCGTCTGCGGCATAATACCGTCGTCCGCGGCAACAACAAGGATCGCAATATCAGTTACCATAGCGCCTCTCTGACGCATAGCCGTAAATGCGGCGTGACCGGGAGTGTCGAGGAAAGTGATATTCTTTCCGCCGACATTAACTCTGTAAGCACCGATATGCTGTGTGATACCGCCGGCCTCAGTCGAAGTGACGCTCGATTTTCTGATATAGTCGAGCAGGGAAGTCTTACCGTGGTCAACATGACCCATAACAACAACGACCGGATCTCTCGGCTTGAGATCTTCCTCTTTGTCCTCAGCGGCATCCATAATACGCTCTTCAATAGTAACAACGACTTCTTTTGTTACCTTAGCACCGAGCTCGGTCGCCGCGATCTCAGCGGTATCGTAATCGATAGTGTCATTAACGCCTGCCATAACGCCGAGCATCATAAGCTTTTTAACGACTTCAGCGGCGGTCTTTTTCAGACGGGAAGCGAGCTCTGTGACAGTTATCTCATCACCGACCGTTATCTCGATCGGGCGAGCCTTAGCGCGCTCCATACCGAGTCTGCGAAGCTTATCCTGCTCTGTCTCGCGCTTGTTGGAGCGATGACCCTTTTTATACATCTGGGACTTCTGGCGGATCTTCTGCTTTTTCTGAACAGAGTCGGCATACTTCGAGGAAGAACCCATTGTATCGTATTTTTCATTGTATTTATCAAGATTGACATTTGAAACTCTGGTGTCAACACGGTGCAGCTCTGCCGTGTGGACGATAGGATTGGAATCATGATTTGTGTTTTTGTTCTTGCGCGCAGGTGCGGCAGGAGCGCTCTTCTGCGGCTCTTTCGCCGCTTTAGCAGGCTGACTTTTCGGCTCTGCCTTCGGCTTTTTCTCGGCAGGCTTTTGTTCTGCCGGCTTCGGCTCAGCCTTTTTAGCAGCAGGCTTTTCAGCCGCTTTTGCAGTCGGTTTTTCCGCAGGCTTTTCAGCCGCGGGAGCTTTTTTCGCAGACTTTTCGGCAGCTTCTTTCTGCTTTTGCTCCATAGCCAGCTTCTGAGCCTCTAAAAGCTGCTTTGCGATCATTTCCTGCTGGCGCAGCAGCTCTTCCTGCTTTGATATTTTTTCTTCCTTGTGGCGTCTTGCACGCTCTTCACCCTCGGCAAAATAGCTGTCAAAGCTGTCCACCGAGTTCTTCTGCGTCATAGCGTCAAAAACATAGCTTGCTTCATCGTTGCTGAGAGCAGACTGTGTTTTGTACTGCGTATCGGAATTGTATGCCGAAAGCAGTTCGATAATGTTTTTCGCGCTGACATTAAAGTCCTTCGCAATATCGTTGATCTTAAGTTTAGCTGCCAATATAATCAATCCTTTCTTACTGTCCCGTCTGCCGCCTGCCGATCCTCCGACCAAAGCGCACAGAGCTTTTTCGCTATGCCGCTGTCGGTCACCGCAACGATCCCTGTTTTGGAACCCACGGCGTTTGAAATGTCAAACATACTGTATCGGCTTTGTACGATCTGCACGCCGGCTTTGCGTGCATGAAATTCAAGTTCCTTGAGCGTTTTTTCGGAAATGTCCGAGCACACGACCACGACTTTCGCAGTCCCTTTGAAAATACAATCTTTAGCTTTATCAAATCCCAAAGAGGCAAGTCCCGCTTTTCTTGAGATCCCGAGCATCGATAAAAATTTGTTATTCATCGTCTGCGCCTTCCAAAAGCTCGTTATAGATCTCGTTTGGTATCATCGTCTGAAAAGAACGCTCGAGCCGCTTTCCCTTGCGAGCCGACTCAATACACTGCCTGTTATGGCAAATATATGCGCCCCTGCCTGATTTCTTACCGGTCAGATCCACCGAAAGCTCGCCCTCCTTGGAACGAACGACGCGCACAAGCTCCGATTTCGGCTTCATCTGCTGACAACCTATGCACTTTCTCAAAGGTATTTTTTTAACGTACATAAATGCGCTCCTCTCAAAGCACGCTCAATTTTTAAATTATTCTCCGTAGTATCCGCTTTCCGGACGAATATCGATCTTCCAGCCTGTGAGCATAACGGCGAGTCTTGCATTCTGACCCTTGTTGCCGATAGCAAGCGAAAGCTGATGATCCGGAACAGAAGCTCTGCAAGCCTTTTCCTGCTCGTTGATGATCTCAACATCAACGACCTTGGCAGGGGAGAGTGCTTCTTTGATAAACTCGCACGGGTCATCGGAATATTTAACAATATCTATTTTTTCGCCGCCGAGCTCCTCAACAATGTTTTCAACACGGGTACCTCTTGCGCCGATGCACGCGCCGATCGGATCAACATCGGGATCTTTCGACCAAACGGCGATCTTTGTACGCGAACCGGGATCGCGTGCCAACGCCTTTATTTCAACAGTGCCGTCAAATATTTCGGGCACTTCGCTTTCAAACAGGCGTCTGACAAGGCCCGGATGAGTGCGTGATACAAAAATTCTGATCTTAGCGTCATTCTCGCTTCGGTTTGCGTCAACAACATAAACCTTGATCTTCTGATTTTCGTGCAGCTCCTCGCCTTCGATCTGCTCCTTCTTCGGAAGAACAGTCTGTCCCTTGCCTATCTCGATGGTAACATTGCCTGTCTTGTCGTCGATATTGATAACAGTAGCAGTCGCAATCTCGCCGCGTTTCGACTGAAACTCACGCAGAACAATATTCTTCTCAGCATCCTTAATACTGGAGCGGAACACATTCTTTGTGGACATCGCAACGATTCTGCCGAATTTATCGGAATCAACATCTATCTGAACGATATCGCCGACCTGAGCGTCGGGTTTATATTCTCTTGCCTGATCAACAGTAAGCTCTTCGCAGACATCTTCAATATTTTCAACAACGCGCTTAACAAGATAAATGCGGAATATCTTTTTCTCAACATCGATCTCGCATCTGACGATATCGGCGTCATAATATGCACGCTTGCCCGCTTTGGAGATAGCGTCAGCGATATTATCCGCAATATACTGTGCCGGAATATCCTTTTCCTTTTCCATCAGAGCCAGCGCTGCGAAAAATTCTGCGTTTTTGTCGATCTTCTTAGCCGATTTTCTCATATATACCATCCTTAATTATATTTCGTCGTTAACAAACACTTTTGCAACGGCGGATCTTTCAAACTCTTTTTCGGACTCATCCTGCCCGATCTTGACCAGCGTGCCGTCAAGTCCGAGCAAAACTCCGCTGAATTCCTTAACACCGTCTATCGGACGGATAAGCCGCACCGTGACGCTCTCGCCCTTAAAACGCTCGAAATGCTCCGGCTTTACAAGCTCCCTGAACAATCCGGGACTCGAAACCTCAAGGAAATATTGCTCCTTGATAATGTCTGCGTCGTCAAGCGGCTGATCTATCGTGCGGGACATACGCTCGCAGTCGTCAATATCAACTCCGCCGTCCTTATCGATAAATATTCGCAAAAACCACGACGCCCCCTCTTTGAGATAGCGAATATCCCAAATGTCAAGACCGAGATCTTTTGCTATCGGGGAAACGATCTGCTCGACTTTTTCAACTGTGCTTTTCTTGTTTGCAGCCATGTAAACCTCCTCTTAGGCAAAAGAGCTTAATACAGTTGAAAGAGCGGGTTGCCCCACTCTTTCAGAATAAAATACCTTACTGTAGATAATATTACCACACAGCCGCATTAAATGCAAGTATTTTTTTCAATCTTTTCTGTATTTTTTGATTTATTATATATAATATGTATGCGCTTTAACAAACTGTGTTGCAAAACAACTGCCTGTTCCGAGAATACGACAGAGAAATGCCCCCAAACTATTGTTTGTTGAAATACAACAAAAATAAAACAGGTTTTTGTGTAAAAATTCAATAGAAAGCTTTTTTGCCACGCCGTATAATATATGTATATGGTATTAGTCGGTAGTTAGGGTTTTTCACGTTTTATCAAATGCTTTTGGGGGAGTTTGTGCAATGAAAAGATTAAAAAAACTTATTAGTTTCGCCCTTGCGCTCAGCGTGCTGTTTGGCTTGACAGCGGTATCAAATGTAACCGCAAACGCCGAATTCACTCAGAGTTCATATGCATTCTCGCAGAATATGACAATCGGCTACAACATCGGCAACTCGTTCGATTCGGCGTTCGGATCGTCGGCAAACGAATGCAGTTGGGGCAATCCGAAAATAACGAAAGCGCTTATTCAGTCTGTTAAAAACAAAGGATTCGATCTTATCCGTATACCTGCGACATGGGGCTATAAGATTGATTCAAAAGGCAATTTTAATGACAACCGAGTTTTTGCAAACCGTGTGAAGGAAGTTGTGAAATGGGCTTATGACACAGGTGCGTATGTAATTCTAAACACACATC
>CAVGWP010000042.1:0-10185 GCA_963633095.1 bacterium
GCTCGACAACACTCGGCGGCTGCTCGTTCACGATCGGCGATGTTGAGGCTGTTAAGGAAGGTTATGTTCCGGACGATACAACTACAACTACAACAGCGGCTCAGACAACAACTACTTCGACTACTAAGGTAGATCCGAATCCGACAACAACTACAACTACTACTGCAGAACCTACATCCGATAAGGGTGATATCGACGGCGACGGCAAAGTAAATGTTGCAGATCTTCTTTTCATGAAGAATATCATCGGATCTCCGGATGGCGAGTATGCTAAGAAGTACAAGGATACTGCCGATATCAACAAGGATAACAAAGTCAATGTAGTTGACCTCGTTATCATCAAGAAACTTATTACTTCCCTGTAAAACATAATAAAAACCGACGGTGATTTTCACCGTCGGTTTTCTTTTGCCTTGAAAACAATATAATAAAAGCTTTTTAAATTATCTGTGTATCATAATCCGAATTTTTTCTTACATCGCAAAACCTCAGTATCGGTTGCACTTTTCTGTCAACATCGTCGATGTTTTTGTGCATCAAAGCGGTATCAAACCATCTGCCGAATTTATATCTGCCATCTCAGCATTCCAAGCATAGGCAGCTCTCTCGTGAAGCGGCATACCCGACTATTCTTCCGCCCATCAGTGCTGCAAGATAGGGATACCGCTTTAAAGTATGCTCGATCCCGCTTCTGAATTTCGCTTCTGTCGGTACGTCGTATTCAAAGGTTATTGCAGTTTTCTAACATAGTATGCGTAAAAATCAAGCAGCTGCGGCGTGTCGTCAGCTGTCGCCGCCCGAATAATCATTTTATTATTCATTTTTGCTCCCTTTTCCTTATCGAAAGAGGACGCTCATTCTTTGTGTATGTCTCCCAAACATTCATTCTGTCGTTTTCATCTATCGCCCGAACGACCTTTGCCGGCACGCCTGCCACGATACTGTTCGGCGGAACATCGCGGTTGACAACTGCACCTGCAGCGACAATGCTGTTCTCTCCGATAGTCACACCGCCGCAGATAGTTGCACTTGAGCATATCCAGCAGCCGTTTTTAATGGTTATCGGCAAAGCAAATTCAAGATCATGTCTGCCGTCCGGGTAGTCATTGACTAATCGCTCTTCTGCGATAAACGGATGATTAGGTGTCGCCAGCGTTACATTTGCACCTATCCAAACACCGTCGCCAAGTGTTATCGGCGCAACGTCAAGAAATGTGCAGTTGTAGTTCACAAAACACCCCTCACCGACATGAATATTTACACCGTATTCACAGTAAAACGGTGCAAAAACATCAAAAGCTTTGCCAATAGACGACGGTATCAGCTTGTTAAGAGCGCGTTGCTTGGCATTTCCTCGCCTCAGTGTGATCCTGTTAAACCGCTCGCAGCGACGCATCCCGATCGTGTGCTTTTTTGCAACCTCGTCACTCGAAGGATTGTAAAGTCGTCCGTTTATCATGCGATCCCAATCATTTGTCATTTGATTTTTCATAAATGCTCTCCCTAACAAAAAGCAGAAATAAGGCATTATGCTTATTTCTGCTTTTTTCTTAATCTTTTTTTGTCCGCTTTATAACTTTAAGTCTCGAGAATTCCTCTCTTTCCTTTTCATCAAGCGAGTCGGAAATAAATTTGATCGTTGTTTCAAAGCGGGGAATTATTATGTTTTTCAGCGCATTGGCTCTTTTCTGTGTTTTCTTGATACCCTGTGCCAAACGGTAAACGCTGTTTTCTATCTCAGCGAGCTGAACTGTCAGCACCTTAACCTCATCAAACTTTTTAAACGCATCATCCAGCGCTTCATTTGTCCTCGAATATCCGTAGAGAATTTTCGGGGAAACATAATTGATCTTGACCATAGGGATCTCAACACCCATAACGCTTCTGAAATCGAGATCAATACCGTTATCAATAGGCACCGTCTGCGAAAGCTCATCGATAATACCAAGCGTCATATTTGCTTTTTGCAGAGCGTCATACGCCACTGCGTAGGTCATGTTGATCTTGCTTTGAACACTCTTTGCAGTGTCGATCAGCGCCATTGTTTCGCGAATCAGAATATTTCGCTTGCGGTCCATCAGCTCAAAGCCGGTTTTAGCAAGCTCAAGCGACTTCTTCGCAGCGATCAGATTGCCCTTGGTCGGGAATACCTGTGCCACGGCGTACTCCTCCTAACTTTATTTTTCGACGTAGTACTTATCAAGCAGCTTGTCGTCCACACGGTCAAGCTCCTCACGCGGAAGATAACCGAGCAGATCCCAACCGAGATCAAGTGTCTGATCGATAGATCTGACTTCTGACTGCGACTGAGTGAGGAATTTCTCCTCAAAAAGCTTACCAAACTTGATATATTTTTTATCGGCTGCAGAAAGCTCTTCTTCACCGATAACCGAAGCAAGCGAACGAGCGTCCTGCACCTTTGCGTACGCTGCAAAAAGCTGGTTTGCAAGCGGCGAATGATCGGCTCTTGTGAAGCCTTCGCCGATACCGTCCTTCATAAGTCGCGAAAGCGACGGAAGCACGCCTACAGGCGGATAAACGCCGATACCGTCAAGCGAACGGTCAAGGACGATCTGGCCCTCTGTAATGTAGCCTGTAAGGTCGGGAACAGGATGTGTAATATCGTCGTTCGGCATAGTGAGGATCGGGATCTGAGTAACAGAACCGTCATGTCCTTTTATCATACCGGCGCGTTCGTAGAGTGAAGCAAGGTCGGAATAAAGATAACCGGGGTAGCCCTTACGGCTCGGGATCTCACCCTTTGAAGAGGAGAACTCACGGCAAGCCTCGGCGTAAGAAGTCATATCCGTCATAACAACGAGGATGTGCATATTGTGCTCAAATGCGAGGTATTCAGCCGCTGTAAGAGCACAGCGAGGCGTTAAGATACGCTCGATGATCGGGTCGTTTGAAAGGTTTAAAAACATAACAACATGCTCAAGAACGCCCGACGCTTCAAATGAGCTTCTGAAATAGTCCGCAACATCGTTTTTAACACCCATTGCGGCGAAAACAACAGCGAAGTTCTTTTCATTAGCGCCAGCGATTTTAGCCTGGCGCACGATCTGAACTGCAAGCTCGTTGTGCTTCATGCCCGAACCGGAGAAGATAGGTAGCTTCTGACCGCGGATAAGCGTCATAAGCGCGTCTATCGAGGAAATACCGGTCTGAATAAAGTTACGCGGATATTCACGGGTAACGGGATTGATCGGAGATCCGTTGACATCGCGCGTTGTTTCGGGATAAATGCTGCCGAGTCCGTCGGCAGGTCTGCCGACACCGTCAAACACACGGCCGAGGATCTCTTTGGAAAGTGCCATTTCCATCGGTTTGCCCGTCATAACAGTACCGGTGTTAACAAGTGAAAGTCCGTTTGTGCCTTCAAAAACCTGAATAACAACTCTTTCACCGTCGATCTGAACTATTCTTCCGAGTCTTTTTGTGCCGTTTTCAAGGCGGATCTCGACCATTTCATCAAAATGAGCATTTTTAACATGATCAAGTACTATAAGTGAGCCGTTGATAGAACTAAGCCCGAGATGTTCGATAACCACAGTGCCACTTCCTTTCCGTTAATCCTTGGCAATGACGGCGATCTTTTCATCGATCTCGTCTTTCAAAGCGTCAAACTTTTCAAGTTTGTCGTTTTCAATATCGTATTTAACCTTAACCAGAAGATCCATAAGTCCGCTGTCGATCAGCTTCTGAATAGCAATACCTCTGTTCAGAAGATCTCTGCCCTTATCGTAAAGATAAAGAATGATCTCCATCATCTTATACTGCTTTAAAAGCGGAACATAAGTGTCCTCCTTGTGGTAAGCATTTTGCTGCAGGAAACCTACGCGAATAACACGCGCGATCTCGATAGTGAGCTTCTGATCATCAGGCAAAACATCTGCACCGATTAGCTTTACTATTTCCATCAGCGAATTTTCCTCACGAAGTATTGCAATAAGTCTTGCTCTTGCCTCCATGAAGTTGTGGTGAACATTCTGCTCATAATATCTTGCGAGCGATGTATCATATTCGCTGTAGCTTGTTATCCAGTTGATAGCAGGGTAGTGTCTTGCATAAGCCAGCGACTTATCAAGTGCCCAGAAGCAGCGTGTGAATCGCTTTGTGTTCTGTGTAACAGGCTCCGAAAAGTCCGCGCCCTGCGGCGATACAGCACCGATAACAGTGACCGAGCCTTGCTTATCGCTGAGAGTCTCAACAATGCCCGCGCGCTCATAAAACGCCGACAAACGCGACGGCAAATAAGCAGGGAAGCCCTCCTCAGCAGGCATTTCCTCAAGTCGGCCGGAGATCTCACGCAAAGCCTCAGCCCAACGCGAAGTCGAGTCCGCCATCATAGCGACGTCATAACCCATGTCGCGGTAGTATTCCGCAAGGGTAATACCTGTGTAGATCGAAGCCTCACGAGCCGCAACAGGCATATTTGAAGTGTTCGCAATAAGTACGGTTCTGTCAGTCAGCTTTTTGCCTGTTCTGGGGTCAATAAGTCCTCCGAACTCGTCCAGAACCTGCGTCATCTCGTTGCCGCGTTCACCGCAGCCGACATAGATGATAATATCGGCGTCGCACCACTTAGCAAGCTGATGCTGAGTCATTGTCTTACCTGTTCCGAATCCGCCCGGAATAGCCGCCGTTCCGCCCTTTGCAATAGGCAGCATAGTGTCGATAACACGCTGACCTGTTATAAGCGGTGTAACGCATTCAAGACGATTTTTAACCGGTCTCGGATCACGAATCGGCCATTTCTGACAAAGAGTAAGTTCGTGGACACTGCCTTTATCATCTGTAAGCTCGGCGATCTTGTCAGTGACTTTATACTGACCGTCCGATGCTGCATAAGTGATTCTGCCCGAAAGTGTCGGCGGAACCATAATGCGGTGCTCTATTGAGTTTGTCTCAGGGCAGGTCGCAATGATCTGACCGCCTTCAACCGTGTCTCCGATCTTGACTTTGACCGTGACATCCCAAAGCTTCTGCGTGTCAAGAGCGGGCATATCCGAACCGCGCTTGATGAAATCGCCCGATTTCTCAGCGATCTGACGCAGCGGTCTTTCAATTCCATCGAAAATATTGCTGATAATGCCAGGACCGAGAGTCAGCGAAAGCGGATTTCCTGTTGTCTCGACCGGCTCGCCCGGAGTAAGTCCCGATGTTTCCTCATAAACCTGAATAGTTGTTGTATCGTTATCGATACCGATAACTTCGCCGATCAGCTTTTCATGTCCTACATAGACCATCTCGAGCATGGAAAAGTCGGAGGAGTTTTTAACGGTAATTACAGGGCCGTTAATTCCGAAGATAACATTTGCCATAATTCCTTCATCCTCCTTAGTCTATCTCGAGCTTTGAGTTTTGCTCAAACCAATCGGTGCAATTATCAAGTCGGCTGTCAAGCGTATCGTCGTAAACAACATCGGTGTGCTTGACCTTAATGCCGCCGAGAATAATGCTCTCGTCCGCCTGCACAGCAACATCTGAACCGACAGCAGCTTTAACAGCCGCTTCATCCTCAGCTCGTACAAAAATAACACCGCCGTCTTTAATAACATCGGCGAGCTTTTCTGCCGAACGCTTGATAAACTCCGCATATTCGGGCTTTTTTGTGAAATCCATGATCATTTCGCGTGCTTCATCAAAAACCTGTGTTTTTATATGGTCGCGCTCTTCAAAAAGACGGCGGCGAAGCGCAAGTATCTTGTGCGACGCGTCGCGTCCGCAATCCTCGCGAATGGCGGCTTCCTTCTTCAAGATCCTGCCTTCATAGTTTGAAGCGGCCTTTTCGCGTGCTTTTTCGAGCTGATCTTTTTTAACCAGCTCCATTTCATTTATAAATCTCTCGCGGCTTTCGTTGGCTTCTCGCGTGATAGCTGCGACAAATTTGCTGTATTTCTGTTCTTCGATCGGCATGACGATCACCATCCTGTCTCCGCTTTGGCGGTGTAATGCGTTTTGCTCGCTTTAGTCAAGATTAACGCCTATCGCTTCTTTGATATACTTTGTGATAGATCCGGTTGAACGGCCCGAAGCCACATGTCTGTCCGGTATCTCAACGATAAGCGGACGAGTGTAAGAGAGCTTCAGATCATAAACAATGTCCGGGCAAATATTGACCAAGCGTTCCGTGATCAGTATGATACCCACGCTTTCGTCCGCAACAGCAGCTTTCAAAGCCTTTTCGACTTCCGACGGCTCGTGAACGACAACGCCGTCAATACCTGCAAGCCGCATACCGACCAAGGTATCGTGGTTATCACTGATAAGCGTAAATTTCATAAGACCGGCCTCACTGTTCTGAGATCAAAGAGCCGTGGTGACTTTAGAGATGATCATAACGGAGATAACGACGCCGTAAAGGGCAAGTGTCTCACCGAGCGCAACGAAGATAAGCGACTTACCGAAAGCCTTAGGATCTTCGGAAACAGCACCGATAGCTGCGGGAACACCGCTTGCAAGTGCGATACCTGCGCCGATACCTGTCAGACCGGTACAAAGACCTGCCGCGATAAGCGCAAGACCGATATTGTTGGAAGCATCTGCAGCGGCAGCAGCTGTTGTCGCTGTATCAGCCGATGCGGAGAAGCTGAAGATAACGAAAAGCATAGAAACGACCGCAAGTGTTGCGAAGTTAAATTTGAAAGAACGCTTAACACTGTGTGATCTCTTCATAGAGCGATAAGCTGCAAAGCTTGCAAGTGCGACTGCAACGATGGGAAAAGAAAGATAAATTACTGTACTCATAATGATTTCCTCCAAATTTTCTGTTGTTATTTTTTATATCCACCGATTTTGGCAGGCTTATAAGGCTTGCCTTCACCGGAGTAGAATCTGCTGAACATTTCATAAAACTCAAGCCTGAGCGACTGAATACCGACAAGCAGACCTTCGAGCACAAGCACGAGAATGTTGCCGAGGACGATGATAACGCCGTATGTTATCGGGCTGTTCATCATGTCTGCAAGTGTGAAGAACACCATCATCATTCCGTTATGCACAAGCACGAACGCGCCGACACGAAGGAACGACACCGTGTTTGTAACATAGCTCAAAAGTGCTTCAAACATTTCAAAGAAGCTTTGCATGATATATTCTGCGACTCCGGACTCGCGCTTGAACTTTTCTCTGTTGATAAGATGTATCAGCGGCTCTTTAAACATAATAATGATCGCTGCGACTATTATAACGATAACAGCCGGCAGAGCCAAAAAGCTGATAGCGTTCGACACGATACTGAGTACCAAAGCTACGATCGATACATACAGCAGCAAGCCGCAAACACCGTTTTCACTGACAAGTGCTTCGCCGAGATCGTGGCGTTTTATACAGCTGTAAATGTTGAGCAGGATCGCCAGCACCATCATGACTACGCCGATCGCAACTGCCATGATGAGTATCGAGTTGATCGAACTCATAACATCGATAGGCTTTTCTTTAAATCCGAGCGCTTTGTAGAGCGGATCTAGTAAATGCTCAAATCCGAACACACTGCCGAAC
Source organism: bacterium (assembly GCA_963633095.1). Classification (GTDB taxonomy): domain Bacteria; phylum Bacillota; class Clostridia; order Oscillospirales; family Acutalibacteraceae; genus RUG14109. The sequence continues at coordinate 7,507 of CAVGWP010000042.1, forward strand.
ACAAATCCGAATATTGTTCCGCAGATACCGCAGGGAATGATTATTCTTCCGAGCGCCATGCCCTTGAGCTTATACATCAGAAATCCGACTATTGCAAGAACTATACCCTGACCGACATCGGCAAACATGATACCGTAAAGCAGTGTGTATGTTATTGCCATAAACATTGTCGGATCGATCTCGTTGTAGCCCGGAACACCAAACATTTCAACATAGTATTCAAAAGGCTTTGCAAATTTCGGGTTTTTCAGCTTGATAGGCGGTTCAGCGATCTTTTCATCCTTCGGATCTTCAAAGGAATATTCAATGGCGTCAACCGTGTCCATATACTTTCTGAAGGTCTCGATATCGCATTCGGGTATCCAGCCGACAAGCATAAACGAATCGCCGTATTTTGTGGCATACTTCCTGATTTCAAATGCTTCATAAGAGCGTTTAAGCTGCGTGTAAAGCACCAGATAATCGGTCATTTCAAGATCGTTGAATTCCGAAATGATCTCCTGAAGCTCAGCGCTGTCACTCTTGCGTTTTTCAAGCCGTTTCTTCAGCGTCTCGATTGCTTCCGAAGGAGTTCCGCTTTCCTCGGGCAGCTTCAGCCTTTCAAAAAGCAGACTGCTGAAGATATTGTCCACTTCCGTTTTCGATTCGAGCGGAGCAACATAAGCGCCCCAAAGGTAATCGCCGTCCGATGAGCATGGAGTGAACAAAATATAAGGATTATTTTTGTAATACCTCAGCTTTTCATAGCTTTCGGCAGGCAGCTTACCGAAACGGACTCTAACATATTTCGAACTTGTTATATCCGAAAGGTCAACCCCGATATCAGAAAAATGCGAAAGCTTTTCGATCGATTCTTCGATCTCCTTGATCTGCTCATCGATCTGTTTTTTCTGCTTTTGCAGTGAGCCGAGACGCTCATCGATGATATTCATCTTGCGCTCGATCTCTTCGTTCGGCGGTGTCGGACCGCTGTTGTCAACTGTGTGCGGTGTAACTCCCGCTGATTCGAGAATCTCTTTCAGTCTGTTGAGCCAACCTGCATACGGGTTTTCATCGTTGACCATTGTGAATCCTTTAACATTTTCAACGAATTTAGCCGCGTTTTCCGGCTGAAAACAGCCTGAATCGAGATAGGCTTGAATAGCCTTGTCCAGCACACCGTATTTACCGATAATGCTGACCATTTTCATCTTTTCAATAGACAAGTAAGATCACCCCTGTTCGTCCAGAATGAGCATAGCCTTAATCGTGTCGGGATCAACGCCGTAACGCTTGCCCTCGATGATATTCGTTATATTGTAAATCTCGGTTTCGGCAAGGTTTATAGCAGAAGCCATAACAACAGCCGATTCCTTTGAAAAGTGCATTTTTTTGCGGCAGTAACCATAGACAAACCGCCTTGCAAAATCGTCGATATAAGAATAAGGAATCTTATCGATAAACAGCCTGTATTTCGATTGCCTCAGCAGAGAAATGACTTCCTTTTCGTCTTTGGCTTCGAGCAGAGCGTTCATAGCTCTTTTCGATAAATACAAATGCTGATTGTTCATCATTGCTTTCAGCTCGTCCGCCGTGGCGTCGTAATACTTCTTCGAGCGGAATATCCTGCGGATATTATCAAGCTCTGCCTGTGCTCCGAAGATAGTGAGCAGTTCCTTTTGCGTGTTGCCGAAGAAATACTTCTTGCAAAGCACCTTTGTCTGCGAATAAAGGTATCTGTCGAGTGCCGATTCCATAAGTGTAAAATCCGGCAGACCGGTGTTCGGGAGCGGCTCAAACGGCAGCAGCACTTTGTAAAACCGAGTCGGCTTCAAAATATTCAATATCTCTTCATAGCTTTTTGCGTGTGTAAGCTCAGCAACATTCAGCTTTGAAGAATACTTAAAGAAGTCAGGCAGCGCAAACGGGAATGTCTGCGGAGTGTCGGCTGCAAAGTATCTGAAGAACAGCAAAAGCTGATCGATCTCGGATTTTAAAAGCAGATATTCAAAATAATGCTCGCCGACAGAACGCTCAAAACTGCACAAATTTGCAAAATCGTCATACATACTGCGCCGAAGCAGTGCTTCAAGATTGCCTCTGTGGATAGCGGCTTCGTGAAGTCCCTCGAGCGTCACATTGTAGTGTGTGTTTGATTTCAGATATGTAACGATATCGCCGGTGCTTTTGCAGGCAAGCAGATCATCATAGTCCTTCTTCTTCAGTCTGCGTCCGAACTTAGCTCTGGACTTGACTAAGATAGCTGTTGAAGCAGAAGACATATATCAATCATCTCTCTTCCGTTGTAGGCATTGATCGTTTCAGTTTTCGGTCGCCATACTGAAAATAGCCTTCGCCCATTCGGTATGGTTTTCCTCTGCGCGTTTTTTCATAGCAGAGAGAGCACGGTCTGTTTCAAGACTCTTGCTTTCGAGCCTGCCTTTCGTCTTGTCACTTTCCTGCTTTGTCAGTCTTTCAACATCGCTTTCAAACTTTTCGTCGTATTCCTTGTTTATCTTATCGATCTCAGATGAGATCTCTTTTTCCATCTTCGTTTTATAAGCGTCGGTGTCAACGGTGAGCTCCTGCACCTGCTTGTCTATTTCGAGAATATGCTTGACCATGTTTTCCATACAGCAACACCCATTGTATACTTATTAAATATATTACATATATTATAGCACCATCGACGAAAAAATC
>CAVGWP010000043.1:0-10034 GCA_963633095.1 bacterium
TTTGATGAAAGCGGTGATAGCCGAAAATCTCACTGTTGAGGATATCGAAAGAAATCGTACCACAACGACCACAACAACGACCGCAACTACAACTACGACAACTACCACCACAACCACCACCACAACAACAACCACTACCACCACTCAGAATATAACGCCTGTCGATCCGTCATATCCGACAGAACATTCCGATAGCGTGGCGGTAAACCAGATCGGCTATTTCACAAGCGCGGCAAAAACCGCAAAGCTGTTTGAAAGCGCTTCAGTTGCGGATGCGGACAGCCTTATCAACAATGCTATGTGCTATGTTGTCGATGTGTCGAACGGAAATGTTGTTTATTCCAAGGCGTCGGGCAAGCGCAATCTCGATTCGCTCACCGAGATGTATGTCAGCACCTTCACCTTCACCGATGTTAAAACACCGGGGACATATAAGGTTTGCGCGCCGAACGGCGTTTCGTATCCGTTCACTGTCTCGTCCGATCCTTATGCCAAGGTGACAGACGCGCTCATAACTCAGCTTTATTATCAACGCTGCGGCACAGCTATCGACAGCTCGATAGTCGGCGATCAGTATGCCCATGCCGCTTGCCACACGGGCGACAAAACGGTAACTATCCTCGACAAATTCGACTCATCTAAGAATAAGTTTGTCCAGTCGGGCACAGCGAAAGCTTCCGATTTTGCAGGCGGCTTGCATGACGCCGGCGACTATGGCAGATACACAACGCCTGCCTGCCAGACTATATCCGACCTGCTCTATGCATATATGCTCAATCCCGATGAAGCAACAGTCGATGTTATTCAGGATAACGCAGGCGAAAACCTTCCCGATATTCTCGATGAAGCCCGCTATGAAGCAAAGTGGCTGCTCAAAATGCAGGCACCGTCGGGCGGCTTCTATTGGAGGATCGTAACAAAGGCTTTTGCAGGCTACTTCGATGTTCCGACATCCGATTCCTCGTTCAACAGCTACGGACTTTATGTAGATCGTGTTATGTACGAATCGACAGCCTCCGCAGTAGGAACGCTTGCCGATTGCTACTATGTGTTTAAGGATATCGATCCCGCATTTGCGTCTCAGTGTCTTGCCGCGGCAGAGAAGGGCTACACCCAGCTCGATACGCTGAAAAACGATTCCACAAGAAACTGCAAGTTCGAGACCTACGGCTCCGATCCGGCTGTCACCGCAGGCTCTTATGACGGCTCATCGGGTGCACAGGGCCGCTGGTATGCTGTCAGCGCGCTTTACAGAGCAACAGGCAAATCGGAGTATGCTACTGCCGCAAATGATTATTTCGATGCGACAATAAAGAACAGCTCCTATGGCATTTCTGTTTCATCGAACGATATGAGCGGCTTCGGCACACTCAGCTATCTTATGAACACCGCAGGTGACGAATCGGTCAAGACCTCACTTAAATCAAGGGTCGAGAGCAGTCTTAATACATATAAGACCAACACAAGCCGCAGCCGACTCAGTTGCATGCTCGAGGCAGGTCACCTTTATTGGGGCAGTAACTCGTCTATCGTGAGCACTATCAATATGATGGGCTACTATTCCAAGATCGTCGGTACGACGACATATAATGCGGCTATCCGTGATAATATCTCGCATATCCTCGGCAGAAACATTTCGGGCTACAGCTTTGTTTCCGGCTATGGTTCCAAATCGTCCAACAGCATACATCACCGTCCGTCTATGGCAGCTAAAAATAAGGGCTATGCTTATTGTGCTCCGGGCATGCTCACCGCCGGCTTCAGCAATGTCGCAGGTGCTGCATTCCTGCCGTCGGACGAAAGCAAGATCTTCGGCACAGCATATTATAATGATTCTTATAACGATTATGTCTGCAATGAGATCTGTATCTATTGGAACTCGCCGTTTGCGTCGGCAATGATTTATATCAATTCGCAGGAGTAATAAAAGCCTTGAGCGGCTGTGTCCGATCGGATACAGCCGCTCATTTTTTCGCCATATACTTTCTTTTTGTCGCAAGTCCGCCGCGTATATGCCGCTGTGATTTGTTGTGTTCGAGAATTTTTTTCACATCGATGTACAGCTGCATATCGGCGTATTTCAATCTGCCCGTAAGGTCTTTATGTACAGTGGATTTTGAAACTCCGTATTTTTTTGCACAAGCGCGCACCGTTGCTCCGGTTGCTGCGACATATCGCCCGAACAGCACGGCGCGCTCGGATTCAGCTTCTTTTGAACTGTGAACCAAATCACGCAAAAAAATCAACTCCTTAGCACTGCTCGTAATAGTATATGCTAAGGAGCTTTAATTTATACTTTGTTAAAATTTGCAGTCGATATCGAAGAAATCATTGTCTCTTACATCTTCGTCAAGATTATCATAGCAAATATCGAGTATCTCTTCTGCCTTTTCGGGATCCTTTCCGCAAACAAGCATAAGCTGTGCGCAATAAGCCGCTTTGACCCAGTTGCTGCCCGCGCGGTTAGTCGAATCGACAATACTCTGAGCGTCCATAATATCAACAAGCGTCGCGTCAATTCCGACATCAATGATATAAGATTTCGCAATGTCTATCTTAACAAGCGGATCATTAGCGTCGAGCCGATCCTTGTAATTGCGAAGCTGTCTTTTATATCTCCTGATCGATGAAAAAATGTGATCTGTATCAACTATCATCAGCTTTTCCCTCCGACAGTGTTTCTCACAGTGTTCAGCTCGTCTCTCATGCGGATAGCTTCCTCTCTTGCCGCCGCCGCATAGTCGCTTTCGGGCACACCCGCTTTTTTGTAGGCGCACATGATCCCTCTCGATGAGTTGATAACAGCACCTCTGCCGTTTTCATCAAATCCACCTGCAACATCTTTAGCACCGCCGCCCTGAGCGCCGTAGCCGGGAACAAGGAAAAATGTCGATCCGAGCGCCTTCCTGAGCGATGAAAGCTGTTCGGGATAGGTTGCACCGACGACTGCGCCGACGCAGCTGTATCCATACTTTCCGAGATCAACTTTGCCCCATTCCTCACACATTTTGCCCATGGTGAGATAAACGGGATCATTGTCGAGCGTTCTGTCTTGAAGCTCGCCTGAGGACGGATTAGAAGTCTTGACAAGCACAAAAATGCCTTTATCCTCGTTCTTGCATATTCCGAGCAACGGCTCAATACCGTCCGTTCCGAGGTAGCCGTTCACAGTCAGCGCGTCAGCGCCGAACGGAGCAATGTCGTTTGCGCCGACCTTGACCTTTGATAAATGAGCTGCGGCATAAGCCTGCATTGTCGTTCCGATATCGTTGCGCTTGCCGTCTGTTATAACAAACATTCCGCGGCTTTTAGCGTATTCAATAGTGCGGTAAAGCGTGCGAACGCCCTGCCAGCCGTAAAGCTCATAGTAAGCACACTGCGGTTTTATCGCGGGAACAATATCGTAAAGCGCATCAATAAGCCCTTTGTTAAACTCAAAGAGTGCTTCTGCCGCACCCTCAAGAGTTTCGCCGAATTTCTTAAAAGCCGAATCCTTGATGTATTGCGGAACATAATCGAGCTTCGGATCAAGTCCGGCAACTGTGGGGTTGTTCATTTCGTCGATCTTTTCGATCAGCCTGTCAAACGACATTAAAATCACTCCTTAAATTCATAAACGACTTTGCCGCCAACCATAGTCAGCATAACTCTGCCGAAAACAGTCATACCGTCAAATGGGCAGTTCTGCGATTTGCCGTGCAATTTGGTCTTATCGATAACATACTCAGCAGCTTCATCAAACAAAACAATATCCGCAGGCTTCAAAGCAGCAAGACTTCCGCCTTCTTTTCCGACGATCCTTGCGGGATTAAGGCTCATCAGCTTTAAAAGCTGCATAAAGCTGATGTGTCCGCCCTTGCAAAGCACCGTGTATGACACCGCAAGCGATGTCTCCATTCCGATACTGCCATTCGGCGCCGATATAAAGTCTGCCTTTTCGTCGGCGGAATGAGGCGCATGATCGGTCGCAATAGCGTCAACAACGCCACTTTTTATCGCTTCAATGCAGGCGGCTTTGTCGCTTTGCGTTCTGAGCGGAGGATTCATGCGAAAATCTGCGTTTTTCTTTAAAAGCTCCTCTTCGGTGAATGTGAAGTAATGGGGGCAGGTCTCGCTCGTTATCCTGACTCCTCTGCGTTTTGCATCTCTTATCATATCAAATCCGCTTTTTGTGCTGATATGGCAAAGATGAACTTTAAGACCGGTCGATTCGCAAAGTGCGATCTCTCTTGCGGTGCCGCAGTCCTCAGCGCAGGCGGGTATGCCGCGGATACCGAGCTTTTTTGCAACCTCGCCATCGTTGACTTTGCCGCCGCAGGCAAGGAAAAGATCCTCAGTGTGCGAAAGCACCGCAACATTATGCTCATTGGCAAATTCTAATGCGTTCAGCATAAGTCTGCTGTTTTCAACAGGCCGACCGTCATCCGAAAAAGCTGCCGCCTTGTGCCGCATAAGCTCTTCAAAATCGGTGTTTTCTTCGCCGCCGAGACCTTTTGTAATTGCCGCCGCCTGATAGATCCTGCAATCTGCGTCTTTCGCCTTTTCATAGACCAGATCGAGCGTTTGCGCATTATCGACGGCAGGGGAAGTGTTCGGCATGGCGATAAGCGATGTCACACCGCCTGCAACAGCAGCGCATGACGCACTCTTGATATCTTCCTTGTGTGTCTGTCCCGGCTCTCGCAGATGAACATGAATATCAAAAAGCCCCGGTATCAGACATTTCCCGTTGCAGTCTATGATACTGTCGGCATTGCCGCCGTTTTCCCGACCGACATAGGTTATAACACCGCCGTCTGTGATAAGACATCCGTTTTCGATTTCCATGTCGCTCGCAGGGTCAAAAATATGAGCGTTTATAAACTTTATTTTCATGATCAAACATTAAATCTGAACAGAACAACATCGCCGTCCTGCATGACATATTCTTTACCTTCGCTTCTCACAAGACCTTTTTCCTTAGCCGCAGCCATAGAGCCGAGAGTCACAAGATCATTGTAAGATACGACCTCCGCGCGAATAAATCCTCGCTCGAAATCGCTGTGGATAACGCCTGCCGCCTGTGGTGCCTTGGTGCCTTTCTTGATAGTCCACGCTCTGACTTCGGGCTTGCCCGCTGTGAGATACGAGATGAGTCCGAGCAGGGAATAGCATTCGGTTATAAGTCTGTCAAGTCCCGATGAGGAAAGACCGAGCTCCGATAAAAACAGCTCCTTTTCATCCTTTTCGAGCGAGCAGATCTGCGCTTCAAGCTCTGCGCAGATAGGCAAAACGCCTGCGTGTTCTCCTTCTGCTATCGAGCAAACGGTCTTAAATCTCTCGTTTTGCTCAATGCCGCCTGTGAAATCGCTTTCACTCATGTTGCAGGCGTAGATAACAGGCTTTGACGATAAGAGCGCTATTGTCGAAAGGATCGTGCTTTCATCATCCGTGCGCTCAATAGACCTTGCCGGCAGACCGTTCTCAAGATGCTTGTACAGCCGATCGAGAAATTCGACTTCGCTTGCAAGCGATTTATCGCCTTTCATCATCTTGGCTGTCTTATCACGTCTGCGCTCGACCATCTCCATATCCGAGAAGATAAGCTCAAGATTTATAGTTTCAATGTCACGCGCAGGATCAATACTGCCGTCAACATGCGTGATATCGTCATTTTCAAAGCAGCGGACAACATGAACGACAGCGTCCACCTCACGGATGTGCGAGAGGAACTTGTTTCCGAGGCCCTCTCCCTTTGAAGCCCCCTTAACAAGACCCGCAATATCCACAAACTCGATAACAGCCGGCGTTATCTTATCCGGCTGATACATTTCGGCAAGCTTATCAAGCCTTTTATCCGGAACAGCAACCATGCCGACATTCGGCTCAATGGTGCAAAACGGATAGTTAGCCGCCTGTGCACCTGCGTTTGTTATTGCGTTAAACAGAGTGGACTTTCCGACATTCGGCAGTCCCACAATTCCGAGTTTCATAAAATGTGTCTCCTCTTAAGATGAATTTTATCCTGAATATTCAAATTGCAGCTTTAGCTGAAATTCCGAAGCGTCCGCCGATTTCAGCGGCGGACATACACATAAGAATTATACTATATTTATGGTTTGTTTTCAAGGGCTTTCGGGCGGTTTCTGAGGTTTTTGAAAAAATCCGAAAGAAGCCTTGCCGATTCCTCCTTGAGCACACCGCTTTTGACCGCGGGAGAATGATTATAGGGCAGTTCAAACATAGAGATCACCGAGCTTACAGAACCTGCCTTATCGTCATAAGCACCATAGTAAAGTGTTTTTATCCGGGCGTTGATTATCGCACCGGCACACATAGGGCAGGGCTCCAGCGTGACATACATATCGCACTCTGAGAGCCGCCACGATCCGAGCTTTTTGCAAGCTGCGTTTATCGCTTCGATTTCGGCGTGTGCAAGAGCATTTTTATCGCTCTCGCGGCGATTTCTGCCTTCAGCTATTATCACATTATCCTTGACGATGACCGCCCCGACAGGCACTTCGCCGTCGTCATAAGCCTGCTTTGCAAGCTCTAAAGCGCGCATCATAAAATCCGTGTTCATCATGATCGTCTATCTCAGATAATAAATCGATGTGAGTATCTGCAAAACCGCAAAAATAATCATAATCGGTGATAAAAATATCATTCCGGTGCGCTTAGCACCGCTGAAATGCGACGGCACATCGGGACTTTTAACAAGTGCTCTGCGTCGTGACAGCATAACAGTCGCAAAAACAGACAGTCCGAACAAAACAAATGATAAAATGTTGGCGAAATCAGGCAGCCATTCATTGACAACTGCGAGCAGATTGTTTGTGAAATGAACTATCATTGCAGGATATATCGATCCTGTGCGAGTAGTTATATAAGCCATTCCGATTCCCATAACAAAGGTGTAGGGAAGCTGGACGAAGTTGCCGTGCCAAAGTCCGAAAAGCAGTGCGGAAACAATTATAGCTGTGCGGTCGCCAAAACGGCGCAGTGTTCCGAAAATGATTCCTCTGAATGCAAACTCCTCATACATTGCGGGAAGCAGACACGAGCATACAATGCTAACGATAAATGCGCTCACAGGCTCCGAGTAATTCTCTCCGAGCGACGGCGTATAAGGCTCTACACCCGCGAATATCTCAAAGAACGATGAAACAAGAGATGTAAAAGCACCTGCAACATAAGTCAGTAAAACCGCAAAAAGGCAGTAATACGCAGTTGTGAGCGGATTTGTCCTCGGCTTTGAAAACATCGGCGTTATTTCGCTTTTGTTTTTAAGCAGGAAAACCATAAAACAGAAAGGCAAAGTCGTTGCGATCGACATAATGCAGGCATTCAGGATTTCCGAGTAGATAAGATCATCGCTGAGCGATTGAATATTAACTCCGAATGCTGATAGCAATAGCGTGATCCCAAGAACCAAAAGAGTTGCCAGGACCTCGCAAAGTATCACTGCGCAGACAACACTGTTCGACCTGCGGCGGATATCGCGCTTTTCCGACAAAGAGTTCGGATCGTATACATATCTTGTGTTCATAGCTATCCCTTTCAATTTAAAACATACATTCATTATAACATATCAAATCGCCGAATTATTAACAAAAATTAAAATTTATCGGCGTATTTCGTCAATATCCGTTCGTTGCCGCATAAAATGTATCATCAACTTATTGAAAGGTGCGGTCAAATGTTGTTATCGTTGATCATGCAGGTGCTTTCAAATGTGTTTTATTTTGCCCTGCATGTTGTAAACACCGGAGAATTTCCGAAAGCACTGTCGGAAAAAGAGGAGAAAGTACTGCTCCGAAAAATGCTGGACAGCGGCGATACTGCCGCCAAAAACAAATTGATCGAGCACAACCTGCGGCTTGTCGCTCATGTTATCAAAAAATACTATGCCAAAGGCTATGAGCAGGACGATCTCATTTCGGTCGGAACTATCGGACTTATAAAAGGAATAAACACTTATAATCCCGATAAAAATGCAAAGCTTGCCACCTATGCATCGAGATGTATCGATAATGAAATACTTATGTACATGCGGAGCGCGAAAAAGCAGGCGCTCGATGTTTCAATGAGCGATCCGATCGACACTGATAAAGACGGCAACTCGCTGACCTTGATAGACATAATCGCCGATGATATGGATGTCGAAGCTGAGATAGAAAGCATGATCGATGTCCGGAAGCTGAAAGTCGCGGTGGATAAATGTCTCGATGATCGTGAACGAACGATAATAGCCTATCGCTACGGACTTTTCGGTATGGATGAATTGACGCAGCGTGAGATCGCAAAAAAGCTGAAAATATCCCGATCATATGTTTCCCGTATCGAAAAGCGCGCACTTCAAAAGCTGCGCGATGAAATAACCGAATAAATTGCTTGCAATGTCGGCAGATGTATGCTATAATATTTGAAAATGCAGATGTGATTCAATGGCAGAATGTCAGCTTCCCAAGCTGAATACGCGGGTTCGATTCCCGTCATCTGCTCCAGAAAAATAAATATTTAATCGGAGAACGGTAAATGAAGCAGTATAAGATTTTAACTCAAAAGGATAAATGGTTCAGCGGCAAATTTGATCCTGCTATGTTGGAAGAAGCGTTAAATGCCTACGCACAGCAAGGATGGAGATTAGTCTCGTCATTTTCGGCAAACTTTCCGGGAGCGTTCAGTTCGTCAAGAGAAGAAGCAATTATGATATTAGAGAGAGACATGTAATGAAATATAAAAGTTTATACAACGGAATTATATTTATAGAGGGGCACGACGATTCCTGCCGGGTAATGGGCAATGTCGAGTATAAAAAGGACACTTTGTGCAATAATCAACTTAAAAACCTCGATAATATAAAAGCACAGCTTGCCGAAAAGGCAAAGCAGCTCGGGGCAAATGCTGTTATGGATTTTAAGTACGGGCAAAAAAATATAAGCTGGATTCGTAGTTTACTGTGCGCATTTGATGATAATATCAACTGGTACGCCAGCGGCGTTGCCGTCAAATTGGATGACGACAAATATGAAAAATACACAGAGCAAATACAAAGCGAAAACTGAATGTAATAAAAAGGACGCCTATCATTTTGTCCTGCCCCGGATTGTGCAGACAGTACAAAAAAGCCTACTTGATGTAGTAAATTAAATTTCAAGCAACAAACTGATTTTGTTTTTCAAGCGGAGTCAGTTTTGTTTTCGTTTGAATACGGTATTCGTCATTTTCTTTGTCAGCTGAATATTTGCCGATACCTTAGTCGCCGATTTTGCCCAAACCTTCAGCTTGTTTCCCGAAATGCTTGCTCCGACAACAGAAGAATTGCTGTTCTGAGTTATCACGAAATTTGAAAGAACACCGCTTTGATCAGTGAAATACTGCGCGTATGCCTCGCCGACGCCTTTGAGCGTTACACTCGACTTATCGAATTTAACGCCGCTGGTGTGATTTCGGCAGGCTTCGAGGATCTTATAATAGCAGGCAAGGTTATTGCCGCTGATCGCGTTTGTTACATAGCTTGAAGCTGCGGCGTTGAGACTTGTCCTGCGGGTTGTCTGCCATTCCCAAATAAGCATTTGAGTGGCTATCTGAGCTTCCTCTGCGGTATATCCGTATTTATTTATTCCGTTGCCGCGGTATCCGTAAATAGAAGTCCATGTTATGCCTATCTTCTGCCCATCTGATAATTCGATATCCCACGCGGCTGTTTGACTAAGCGGCAACGCTTTAGCTTTATCTCCGTCTGTGCTTTTATGGGCTTGCAAGCAATAGATAGGCTCTCCTGTGCTTTTCAGTGTTCTGAGGGCAAGCTGTCCTTTTGCACTGTGGTACTCTCCATTGGCTGTTTTGTAGTCGCCCCAGTTGTAATAGACCGATGGGTCGTTTGGGTAATAAGTGTTAAAGCTGTATTCGCTACCCTCTGTCAGTGCGGAAGAACTGAATATTGACGATAACATTATCACAAATGCGGCTGCCAATGAAATTGCTCTTTTTGCTGTTTTCTGCATTTTATATTTCCTCCTGTGTAGATTTTATTTATGTGAACAGTTGTC
>CAVGWP010000044.1:0-9968 GCA_963633095.1 bacterium
TATGGTCGGTTCGCTTGTTGCAGGCTGTGAGGAAGCACCCGGCGAAAAGGAGATCTATCAGGGCAGACAGTTTAAGGTTTATCGCGGCATGGGCTCTATTACATCGATGAACAAAGGAAGCAAGGATAGATATTTCCAGGAGGACGCACGCAAGCTCGTGCCGGAAGGCGTCGAGGGCAGAGTGCCTTATAAGGGAACTCTTTCGGACACGATATTCCAGATGATCGGCGGTATTCGCTCAGGTATGGGACTTTGCGGCTGCAGGACGATCCCCGAGCTTCAGCAGAAGGCGAGGTTTGTAAGGATCAGTAATGCGTCGCTCAGAGAGAGCCATCCGCACGATATTTCGATCACAAAAGAATCGCCTAACTATTCCACCGGCATCTAACGGGCAGCAAAGCTGCTATGCACGCTCGACCGAATGTCGGGCGATAAACCGACCTTTAGAAGAAACCAAGTGCGGCAAAGCAACCGTGCTAACGGGCAGCAAAGCTGCTTTGCACGCTCGACCGTTAGCACGGTTGCTTTGCCGTGGTCGGTTATCATAGTATTTAACTTTAAAAGCTCGACAAGAACTTATCTTCTTGTCGGGCATTTTTTCTGCCACACCGCAGAAACTCCCCACGTCAAAGCCTCCCCTGTGTAAGGGGTGACTCCCCACCGGAGTCCGTCTTCTCTGTCACCGTGCCAACGGTGGGAACGGGGGGGTTGATAAACGGCAAAAAATATGATAAAATAATATATTATCAAATATTCAACACACATTTGAACTTCAAAAGAGGTATTATGGCTATTAAACGATGGATCTACACATCCGCCGACAGAGAAACGGCGAAAGACATTGCCGAGACTTGCGGCTGCGGACTTTTTTGCGCGCTGATTCTTGCGGGCAGAGGTATGACCGACTATTCAGAAATAGACGAATTTTTATCCACGGATGTTTTCTTCTCGAACCCGCTCTCGATCTCAGGCATGTCCGCCGCTGCCGAACAGCTCAGACAAGCCATTGAAAACGGTGATAAAATAGCGGTTTTCGGCGACTATGACGCAGACGGCGTAACGGCGACCGCGCTTTTATTTGACTGTTTGCAGCGGCTGGGTGCGAATGTCGTTTGCCGCGTTCCGCTCAGAGAAAACGGCTACGGTATTCGGGAAGACGATGTTTGCATGCTCCATGAAGACGGAGTGAGCGTTATCGTTACCGTGGACAACGGAATTGCCGCATTTGAAGCGGCAGCCGCCGCAAGAATGCTCGGAATCACAATGATAATAACCGATCACCATATCCCTGCCGACACTCTGCCGGACGCCGACGTTATTATCGATCCGCATATTAAAGGCAGTGAAGCGGAATACCGTGACTATGCCGGAGTCGGCGTTGCGTTTATGCTGGCGTGCGCTGTTTGCGAGCGCGATCCGGTTGAACTTATCCCGCGCTACGGCGATATTGTCGCAATAGGAACAGTCGCCGATGTTGTGCCGCTCACAAGGGACAACCGAGCCTTTGTGCGCTACGGCTGCGAAATGATAAGCGGTTTCGCTTCGTGCGGTGTGAAGCATCTTGCCGATCTTTCGGGACTTGAAAACAGACTGGTCGATTCAAGGGCGGTCGCGTTTGCGCTTGCTCCGAGAATAAATGCAGCCGGCAGAATGTCGGACGCGATCGACGCTGTTAATCTCCTGCTCGCCGACGATGACGAGGAGTGCGAGGAGCTTGCCGCAAGACTGTGTGAATACAATGTCAGCCGAAGATATGTTGAAAGCGAGATAATGTTGGCTGCGGAAGAAATGATAAAAGCCGATCCGTCGCTTATTGAAATGCCTGTTTTGATTATAAAAGGCGAAGACTTTCACGCAGGCGTGCTCGGTATTGCCGCGGCAAAGCTCTGCACGAAATACGGCAGACCGTGCATTGTGTTTACCGAGCAGGCAGGCGAGATCCACGGCAGTGCCAGAAGCTATAAGGGCGTTTCGATTTTCGAGATATTAAAAGGTGCAGAAGATTTTTTGCTGCGTTTCGGCGGTCATGAACTTGCCGCCGGTGTTTCGATACTCGAAAGCGATTATAAGGACGCTGTTATTGCAATAAATGAGAGCGCACTCAACCTTTATCCCGAATTGCCCCTGCCTCCGCTCGATGTTTCGCTGAAGCTGAACCCCGCGGCGCTCGATATCGCGGCGGTGTATGCGACACAGCCGCTTGAGCCGTTCGGCGCAGGCAACGAAGCACCCGTTTATCTGCTTGAGCGTATGACAATTGAGCGGATAGACGAAGTAGGCAAGACGGGCGGCCACACCAAGCTCACCCTCAGTCGGGACGGCGCGCAGGTTACTGCGATGTACTTTTTCAGGAAAAAAAGCGAGATATTTTTTGAAATCGGCGATGTTATCGACGCCGCAGTCGCCCTTGATATCAATCATTTCAACGATCTCGAACGGCTGACTGTTATTGTAAAGGACCTGCATTTTTCGTGCATTTCCTATGATATGATGGGGATTGATCTGCGCTCTTTCGAGCTTTGGAAGATCTCCGGCAAAAAAAACGCCTTTTGCGAGGAAATACATATTTCAAGAGAGGATGTCGCCGCTGTTTGGAAAAATCTCAAACACCGCGGCAAAATCATCGGAACAGAGGATATAATCGAGCGCAGGATAGGCAGACACCGCCTGCTCAAAACATGGATCATCCTCGATATTTTAAACGAGCTTCAAATGATAAAGCTCAGAAAAGACGAGTTTATTGAAATAGAATTTGTGAAAGATCCTAAGAAAAATCCGCTTGAAAATTCGCCGACATTCAGAGCGTTTTGCAAGGAGGAGGAAATCAGTGGCTTATCGTGAATACACTTTCGCCGATATGACCGACGCTATCGAAAAATCGCATAAAAAATATGATGTCGATCGCATTAAAAAGGCGTTCGACTTTGCGACTGCTGCCCATGAGGGTCAGTTCCGCCGTTCGGGCGAGCGTTATGTCAACCACCCTGTCGCCGTTGCGATAATTCTGATCCAGCTCGGCATGGATAACGATACTATTGTCGCCGCGCTGCTGCACGATGTTGTGGAGGACACTCCCTTTTCGGACGACGATATAAAAGCACAGTTCGGCACAGATGTCGCAATGCTTGTGGAGGGAGTCACAAAGCTGAAAAAGATCCCTCATGTGACGCGGGCTGAAGCGCAGGCGGAGAATATCCGCAAAATGCTGCTCGCAATGGCGGAGGATATCCGCGTTATCATCATAAAGCTTGCCGACCGACTTCATAATATGCGCACGCTTTCGGCTCAGCCCGAGCAAAAACAGCGCGATATCTCGAAGGAAACCCTCGATGTTTACGCACCCTTGGCACACCGCCTCGGTATCCGAACGATAAAAGAGGAGCTTGAAGATATCTCGATCCGTTTTCTCGATCCTGTGGCTTATGCCGATATTGAAAACGCGCTGAACGCGAGAAAGAAGTACCGCGAGGAGTTTATAAACAGTATTATCGACAGGCTCAAGGCCCGCTTGTCCGAGCATATCCCGAATGTCCATGTCGAGGGCAGAGTCAAATCGATCCACGGAATTTACCGCAAGATGTATCTTCAGGGCAAAAGCTTTGAGGAGATATATGATGTCTATGCGGTCAGAGTCATAACCGACACTGTAGCCGACTGCTACAATATCTTAGGCTTTGTGCATGATATGTTTCGCCCGCTTCCCGGCAGATTCAAGGACTATATCTCAACACCGAAGCCGAATATGTATCAGTCGCTCCATTCGACGCTGCTTTCAAGAGAGGGTATTCCGTTTGAAGTGCAGATCCGAACATGGGAAATGCACCGCACCGCCGAGCTTGGTATCGCGGCGCATTGGAAATACAAAGAGGGAGTCAAAAAGAGCGACGATAAGCTGGATGATCGGCTTTCATGGATCCGCCGCCTGCTCGACAGTCAGAAGGAAACGGACGACGCCGAGGAGATGGTCACAAATATCCGTTCCGACTTAAATCAGGACGATGTTTTTGCGCTCACCCCGAAAGGCGATGTTATTTCACTGCCGAACGGCTCCTGCGTTATTGACTTTGCCTATGCCATTCATTCCGCTGTCGGCAATAAAACAGTCGGCGCAAAGGTAGACGGTAGGATCGTTCCGCTCGATCATATAGTCAAAACAGGCGAGATCATCGAAATCCTCACGACATCTCAGCCCCACGGCCCGAGCAGAGACTGGATAAAGCTCGTTAAGACCTCTGAAGCGCGCAATAAGATCCGTTCGTGGTTCAAAAAGGAGAAACGCCCCGAGAATATCGAGCAGGGCAAGGCGGAGATCGACAGGGAGTTCCGCCGCAATTATATCAATCTCACCCCCGAAGAATTTGACGATATGATAAAAGCTATCGCGGCAAGGCAGCATTGCGACTCGGTGGACGATTTCTATGCGGCTATCGGCTACGGCGGTATTGTTGTATCGCGGCTTATGCCGAAGATCAAGGAGGACTATAAGGCACTCAGACGCACGCAGGACGGCGATCTCGGGCAGTATCTCAAAAAGAGCGAAAATCAGCCGAAGTCCAAAAACACCATTGAGGTTGACGGCATGGACAACTGTCTGATAAAGCTTTCAAAGTGCTGCAGCCCTCTGCCGGGCGACCCGATAATCGGCTTTATAACGCGAGGTCACGGCGTTTCGGTGCACAAGCGTGACTGCACGAATGTCCCGAATGACCTGAATGCGGACACCTCGGGCAGATGGATACAAGTCCGCTGGACAGGCGAAAACCAGAGCTCCTTCCAATCGACACTCAGGATCCACGCGATCGACCGCAGCGGGCTGCTGGCAGATGTCACCGTTGCGATCGGCAATATGCGGCTGTTTCTCCATTCGGCAAACGCTCGTCCGCTCAAGGACGGCAACTGCGAAATAACCGTTACTGTGAGCATAGAGAGCGTCGAGCACCTTAAAAACATTATCGCAAAGCTCTCGAAGATCCCGGGAGTCTATCTTGTTGAAAGACTGTGATCAAATGAGAAAATCAGAGAAAGCGAAAGCGGCGGTCGAGCGGCTTGAACGGCTTTACCCCGATGCCGTCTGCTCGCTGAACGCGGGATCGCCGTTTCAGCTGCTTGTCGCAACAAGGCTTTCCGCGCAGTGCACGGACGCCAGAGTAAACCTTGTGACGCCCGAGCTTTTCAGGCGGTTTCCGACACCGCAGGCAATGGCGGCGGCAGAGCTTGCCGAGATAGAAGAGTGTATCCGCTCGTGCGGACTGTATAAGACCAAGGCTCGTGACCTGAAAGCGATGTCGAACGAGCTTTGCGAGCGGCACGGAGGCGAAGTGCCGTCGTCGCTCGATGAGCTGACCCGTTTGTCGGGCGTCGGAAGAAAGACGGCGAACCTTATTATGGGAGATATTTTCGGTGAGCCGGCAGTCGTTGCGGACACACATCTTATCCGCATATCGGGTAGGCTCGGTCTGTGCGACAGCAAAGACCCGTATAAGGTCGAAATGCAGCTGAAAAAACTGCTCCCGAAGGATAAGTCAAACGATTTTTGCCATAGGATCGTGCATTTCGGGCGCGATAGGTGCACAGCGAGAAACCCGCAGTGCGAAGAATGCGAGCTTTCCGACATTTGCTCTGAAAGCCGAAGATAGATTCGATCCTTAAAAATCCTTAAAAAATCCTTAAAAAAGCCGAAATCGGGCTTTTATTTATAAAAAAATTGTGATATAATCAGTTGAAGAGTTGTATTGAAAAATAAAAGAGGAGGAATTTAATAATGAACGACGACAGCTATTATGAAATTCCGCACGGGCGGGACAGCGAAGTCCGTTATACAAGACATACGCAGCCCAGGCGCGATCCGCACCGCAGAAGAAAAAAGCAGACGGGTCTCGGCATTTTATCGGCAGTGCTTGTGATAATCATTGTTGTTTTGGCGGTGTCCGCATTTTCGCTTAAATCCCAGCTCAACACCTCAAAGGACGAACTGCAAAAGCAAAGTCAGACAGTCGAGCAGTATAAGCAGGATATTGAGCAATATAAGAAGGATGCGGAGCAGTATAAGCAAAACGCCGCAGATTGGCAGAAGAAATACGAAGATCTTTCCGCTGCAAAAAAAAACGACCAACAAGGCAAGATATGCTATTTAACATTTGACGACGGCCCGAGCTGCAACACTCTGAAAATTCTTGAGATCCTCAAGAAGTATAATGCCAAGGGCACCTTTTTTGTCATCGGCAACAGCCGCACCGAGTATATGAAAAACATTGTGGACAGCGGCAACGCAATCGCGCTCCATTCATACACACATAACTATGAAAAGATCTATGCAAGTCAGTCGGCGTATTTTGAAGATCTTGAGAAAATCCATACGCTCGTCAAGGAAAAGACGGGCGTTGATACTAAAATGATAAGATTTCCGGGCGGCTCGTCCAACACTGTTTCAGATGTTTCAATGAAAACGCTCGCGCAGGCAGTCGAGGATAAGGGCTATACATATTACGACTGGAATTGCGACAGCGGCGACGCCAGCGGCAATAATATCGCGCCGGAAAAGCTGCTTGCGCACATCAAGAACGACACGGGCAGTCAAAAAAGGCTCACTGTTTTAATGCACGATACCGAAGCCAAATCCACAACGGTGACAGCACTTCCGCAGATAATCGAGTATTTGAAGTCTAAGGGATATACATTCGATGTTCTGTCAAGCAAAACACATGCGTGTCATCATAATATAGGACGATAAATAAAAAAGGGGATTTATAAAAATGGACAGAAAATTCATTGTCTCGACCGACAGCACAGCGGATCTTTCGCCTGAGATCGAACAGCGTTTCGACATACACACCTTTCATCTGCCGATAGTTATCGGAGAGGAAACAAAGCGCGACGGTCTGACTGTTCACACGACAGATATTTTCGATTATAAGAACCGCACAGGCAACTTAACAAAGACCAGTGCCGCCAATGTCGCCGAGTATGAGGATTATTTCAGAAAGCTCAGCAAAAACGGTGAGCTTATCGTTCATTTTACAATAAGCAACGATATGTCGTCGGCTTTCAGAAACGCTTGTCTTGCGGCAGATGAAGTCGGTACGGTCCTTATTGTAGACAGCCGCAACCTTTCGACAGGTATCGGTCTGCTCGTTTTGAAGGCTTGCGACCTGCGCGACAGCGGTATGGAGGCTGTTGATGTTGCGAATAAGATCCGCTCGATCACAAAGAATGTCCGTGCGTCCTTTGTGCTCGATACGCTCGAGTATATGAAAAAGGGCGGAAGATGCTCGTCGGTCGTTGCACTCGGTGCAAACCTTTTGAAGCTCAAGCCGTGTATCGAGGTCATCGACGGTAAAATGGAAGTTGCGAAGAAGTATCGCGGCAAGATAAATGAGGTCTATAAGCAGTATATTCTTGATCATCTGCCCGAAAAATCCAAGCTCGATACGACCCGCGTGTTTATCACTCACACCTGCGTGTATGACGACAGCGCAAAGCAGATGGTGAAAATGGTCGAGGATATGGGCATTTTCGATGAAGTTTTTGAAACAACGGCAGGCTGCTCGGTGTCTGTTCATTGCGGGCCCGGCACTCTCGGTATCCTCTTTATCGAGAAATAGGCGGTAATACCGCAGATATGCCGTAATCGGCTATCATCTTATCCGACATTTTATGCTCGACCGTTAGCACGGTTGCTATGCCGGCGGCAATGCCGCAGATATGCCGTGGGAAGCTATCATATTGTTTAACTTTTTATGCTCGACAAGAACCTATCTTCTTGTCGGGCATTTTTTCTATCCTACAGCACAAACTCCCCGCGTCCTGCCCACCGCGGCAGCGGTCGGGCATTTTTTCTATCCTACAGCACAAACTCCCCGCGTCCTGCCCACCGCGGCAGCGGTCGGGCATTTTTTCTATCCTACAGCACAAACTCCCCGCGTCCTGCCCACCGCGGCAGCGGTCGGGCATTTTTTCTATCCTACAGCACAAACTCCCCGCGTCCTGCCCACCGCGGCAGCGGTCGAGTATTTTTTCTATCCTACAGCACAAACTCCCCGCTGCAAAGGCTCCCTTGTGTAAAGGGAGCTGTCAGCGACAGCTGACTGAGGGATTGTTATATAGCTGCCATATTATTTTACAACCCCTCCGAGGCGGCAAGCCGCCCCACCTCCGTACCGGAGCCCATCCCCTCTGTCACTGCGTGACATCTCCCCGCACTGTGGGGAGTAACCCCTTACACAGGGGAGGCATAGCAACCGTGCTAACGGCGGATCTCGACGGCGTGCGCGACCGACGGGATCGACAATCCCTGCTGTGACGAGGTCGGCGACATCAACGCCCCCGTCGCAACAAACAGCACCCTTTGATACTTGCCCGACTGCACCTCGGGCAGTATCTTACCGCACAGCACACTTGCCGAACAACCGCAGCCCGATCCGCCTGCGCCGACGGTACTGTCGGAGCTATCGAATATCAAAAGTCCGCAATCATCATAATTATTGCCGAGCACAATATTCTCTTTTGCGAGCAATTCACGCAGCAGCTTCGAGCCCGTCTCGCCGAGATCACCCGTTAAGATCAGGTCGTAATCGTCGGGCACGGTGTTTGTATCCGATAAAAACCGCCCGATCGTGTCCGCCGCGGCAGGTGCCATCGCCGCGCCCATATTATTAGCGTCGGTCACGCCGAGATCGGTTATCCTGCCGATACACACCTTTTCGACATACGGCGTGTTTTCAGCACCTGCTTTGACCGTCGCCGCGCCTGCCCCCGTGACTGTCCACTGCGAGTCGGGGGTGCGCCGACCGCCGTATTCCAGCGGAAAACGAAACTGCCGTTCCGCCGAGCAAAAGTGCGAGCCTGTCGCCGCTACTGCAATGTTCGCCCATCCGCTGTCCACTGCAAGAGCCGCCATCGACAGCGAGAGCGCCATTGTCGAGCACGCGCCGAACAGCCCGACACTCGGGATCTTGAATTTTTTCAGTCCGAATGTACTCGACATACTTTGATCCAAAAGATCGCCCGCAAAGATGACATCGACTTCGTCGTTTTTCACACCGCACTTTGAAAGCGATTTCGATATCGTGCCCGAAAGTATCGCCGATTCCGCCTGTTCCCAGCTTTCCTGACCGAGCAGATCGTCGGTGAACGCGAGGTCGAAACACTCGCCGAGCGGGCCCTGCTTTTCCTTTTTTCCGACTGCCGCCGCGAACCCGATCACAGACGGGCGGTTTTGCATTGTTATAACACTGCCGTTTCGCTTTGCCATATTAACCTCCGAAAACCGTTTTTATTATCATAAGAATGAGTCCGTATACCGCCGAGGCAAGCACGCCGTAGACAATAACAGGCCCTGCTATCGAGAACAGCTTTGCACCGACTCCGAGTATAAGCCCCTCTGTTTTGAATTCTATTGCGGGCGCAGACATAGCGTTTGCAAAACCCGTTATCGGCACAAGCGTTCCCGCACCGCCGATCTTCGCAAATTTCTGATATATGCTCAGTCCAGTGAGCAGTATCGCTATGAAGATCAGCGTTATTGAAACGGCGGTCGCCGCGGACTTTTTCTCAAGTCCGAATGAGGTGTATAGGTCGCTGAGCGTCTGACCGACAACGCAGATAAGTCCGCCTGTCCAAAAGGCGTTCAGGCAATCCGGCAAAACTTTCGATTTTCCCGAAAACTGTTTTGTCATTTTCTGATACTCTTTTTTGTTCAAATCCGTTCACTCCTTTTTGCTATTTTTGCCGAAGTTTAAGCGATTATCCGCACACAAGCTCTTGATTTTTTGCAAACACAAATGTATAATCTATATGCAAACCGCCGTTGCCACGGCAGCAAAGCTGCTTTGACGCGGGGAGTTTCTGCGGTGGGGCAGAAAAAATACCCGACAAGTAGTTAGGTTCTTGTCGAGCATTAAAAGTCAAGTAAGATATATCTACCCACGGCAAACCGACTTCGTCGGCGGCAAAGCAGCTCTGCTATATAG
>CAVGWP010000045.1:0-5149 GCA_963633095.1 bacterium
GTGATTGGATCAAAAATTCGCTCTATGCGTCAAGCGTTAACGATTCTTCTTCGCTCAGCGACATCATCAATGTCAAGGGCGATGAAAGCTATTCGATGAACGGCGATAACATGAAGGTTTGGGATGCTCAGGGCAACGACATTTATTATCGCGGCAATATTGAAAAGGAGCTGCCCGTAAATATCTCGATCAGCTATAAGCTCGACGGCGTCTCGATGTCTGCTGAGGATATGAAGGGTAAGAGCGGTAAAGCAACGATCCGCTTCGACTATAAGAATAATCAATATGAGAATGTTGAGATTGACGGCAAGACCGAAAAGGTGTATGTTCCGTTTGCGGTTCTCACAGGCACAATGTTCGATAACGATAAGTTCAGAAATATCGAAATCGAAAACGGCAGAACGATCAACGACGGCGACCGCACTATCGCGGCAGGTCTTGTTTTGCCGGGACTCAAAACAAACCTCGGCAGTTTTGCGGATGATCTTGAGATACCGGAGTATATCGAGATCACAGCCGATGTGACCGATTTTGAGATGAACACCACAATGACGCTTGCGACAAACGAGCTGTTCAATGAAGTTGAAACCGATAAGCTTGATGATCTTGATAAAATCACCGATGCGATCGACGAAGTAAACGACGCTCTCGATAAGCTTTCCGACGGCGCTGATAAACTTTATGACGGTCTTAACACACTGCTTTCCAAATCCGATACGCTCATCGCAGGTATTGATTCGCTCGCGCAGGGTGCAAAGCAGGTGAACGACGGCACATCAAAGCTCTACGGCGGTTCTACTCAGCTTGATTCCGGACTCAGCGAGCTGCTCAGCGGACTTACAACTCTTGATTCAAACAGTGCAAAACTGAACGGCGGCGCAAAGCAAGTGTTTGAAACACTTTTGAAAACCGCTGATTCTCAGATCGCCGCAGCAGGTCTTAAAGCAGATTCGCTCACAATAGACAATTACGCAACCGTGCTGTCAAAGCTTATCAGCGGACTTGATAAAGACACTGTTTACAAAATGGCATACAACACCGCACTTGATACTGTCACAAAGCAGGTCAAGGCAAATGAGACTCAGATCCGCGCAGGCGTTAAAAAGGCAACAAGAGATAAGATCGTTGTTGCGGTTTTGAAGCAGGCAGGCTATGATATGACAGCCGATCAGTATGATGCGGCAGTCAATGCAGGACAGATCTCCGAAGCGGTTCAGAAAGTTGTCAACGACAATGTTGAAAAACAGCTTGCCGATTCCGCAACAGTTGCGGCAATGGACAAAGCTTATGAAGAACAGGTTCAGAAGCTTATCGATGAAAACATGAAGAGCGACGAAGTTACTTCTCAGATCAATGCGGCAGTAGCAAAAGCCGCTACCGGTCAGTCCTCGCTCTCAACTCTCAAAACTCAGCTCGACAGCTATAACGAGTTCTACACAGGACTTAAAGAGTACACCGACGGCGTTGCATCTGCAAAGGCAGGCGCCGCAAAGCTTAAAGACGGTTCATCAGATCTTAAAGACGGAGCAAAACAGCTTACCGACGGCACGGCTGCTTTAAAAGACGGAACAGATAAATTAAATTCCGGCAGTGCGGCGCTTAAAGATGGCGTAAGCCAGCTTACCGACGGAGCAAAACAGCTCTCCGACGGCATGACAGAATTTCGCACAAAGGTTAAGGATAAGCTCTCGGCACTCGATACAAACGGTCTTAACACACTTTCAACAAGAGTCAAAGCTACCGTTGATGTATCGAAGAACTATAAGAACTTCTCCGGTATCGCAGACGGAATGGACGGTTCTGTAAGATTTATTTACAAAACAGAGTCTGTCAAAAAATAATCATCAAATAAAAACGCAGTGTGCTTAAAAGCACACTGCGTTTTGTTATATATGAGTGAGCGCTGCCCAGCCGCTGCTGATATCAATGTCGCCGTTTATATAAAGGGCAGCTTTTTTGACCTCAGCGTCTTTTTTTGCGGGGAAACAAATATTGATCTTCGCAACACCGTATGTCGCCGCAATATCGTCTTTCCGCTTTAAAAACCAATCCTTGCTCATCGTTATCTCGTCAATTTCAAGGACATCACCGTTTTTATATCCTATCAATCCTGCACCGTCTATTTTATCGGCAAAACCGCCCAAGATACCCGCTTCTTTTATAGAGTATTCAATGCTGTTTCTGTTCCATTTGATAAACGGCTTACAGCCTGAAAATGTATTGTCTCTCAGATCGTGGTATTCATCTGCGGCGATGTGTTCATTAAACATCGGCTTACCGCCTGAGCATAAATAGCTTTGCTTTTCGCTGTATATGATCTTATCAAATCCGCGGTCGAGATAGTATTTCTCAAGCCCCGGTACGGGCAGAAGAGCTGTTATAATTCCGCTTTTGCGATATTTCTCACAAACATTTTGAATAAGCTCGTTGTATATCCCGTTGCCCCTCAGCCGCGGGAATACCGCACCTGCATATAAATATCTCCCACGCCCACCCTGCACAGAAAAGGGAATGGCATAGATCGCACCTGCAAGCTCTTTGCCATAGATCATAATGTGCGTGTGTTCCGGCTCGAAATTATATTTTAAGAAAAGATCGATATATTCGTCATCATCCGAAAATGCAATTTTCCAAAGCTTTTTCAGTTCGGGCAGCATATCGGCATCGGCGGTTTTGTAAATCGCTTTCATCTGCTTTTAAGCCCTATAATACCGCTGATAAACTCACTGTTTTCAGGGGTAAATTCAATCGCGTCGGTGCTTCTCATAAAGTCGGTTATTTCATCAAGCTTCATTTTGCCGCAGGAAAATGAAAGCTCATTGAGTATCATATTTCGCCAAACACAGATCTCGTATTCATGGAAAGTATCAATAACGATCTCGGCGCAGTCTTTGTAGGGCAGAGGATTTTTCATTTCTATATTGCAAACCGAATTAAAATCATTATATGTTTTTTTCAAGTTCCTGCCGAGCATATATTTACCCTTTAGCATACGGCGCAAAAGTCTTATTTTTTGCGAACTGAGCGTCTTGCCGTTGTTATCAATCTCCGCTTCAACATCCGCATATATTTTTATCGAACGGTCATTCGGAATACATCTCGTAATGATCGGATTCAGTGTGTGAACACCCTCGATCAGAATAACTCCGCCGTCGGTGTGTATACGGCGATCGGGTGAGCCGACCTGCTGCATGGATGAAAAATCGTATCTTCCGCATGAAGCCTCTCGTCCCACAAGCAGATTGTTTATCGTCATTGAGAAAAGATTTGTATCTATCATCTCGGGTGCAAGGGCATCAAACCGTCTCTTTTCGTGAAGCAGTCTTTCCTGTGCGTTACAGCTTCTCAGAAAATCATCGCTTTTCAGCCTCACAACTTCAAGTCCGTCAGCTTTGAGCTGCTTGTCAAGCAGATCAGCAACTGCTGTTTTGCCTGAGGAATACGGCCCCGAAAGCAAGACTACAGGACGCTCCATACAATTTTCTTCGATATATTTCGCATGCGAAGCGATGTATTTTGCAAATTCATCATCGCACAAGCGGATGAAACTAACGGGGTCTTTTGCTTTTTTGTTTATGCTGTCAAGTGAAACGTTCATCGGAATCTCCTTTTGATTTTTATGTTATTTGGCTTTGATGTTGATAAATTCGGGCAGATATTTTGAATAAACGATTTTTTGCGTGCTGTAAAGTCCGTAGTATCCGGAGCAAAAATAGCTTATCGCAATAGCTATCATATAATAAACCGCGTTGCTTGACCCGAAAAGCTCGACGGCGATCACAAGCGTCGCAACAGGACAGTTTGTCACTCCGCAGAAAACACCGAGCAGCCCTATCGCCGCGGCAAAGCCCGCGTTAATTCCGATAAGCGGGCCGACAACAGCACCGAATGTTGCGCCTATGAAAAAGCTCGGAATGATCTCACCGCCTTTAAGACCGGCATTGACACAGATCGCCGTCAGCAATATCTTTATCAAAAACGCAAACGGATGAGCAGATCCGCCGAGTGCACGGTTTATAACAGCTGTTCCCGCGCCTGCATAATCATCCGCACCGAAAAGAAAAATAAAACCGCAGGCAACAGCACTCATAACAAGCGAGCGAACTATCGGATTTTTCATAACAGACGCGATATGTGAGAAAAGTCTCAACGCTCTGCAAAACAAAATGCTCACAACAGCGCAGCCGATCGCGATCAGTGCGACTTTCAAGAGCTGCAAAACATCATAGTTATCACAGATCGGTGCTTTGATTATTTCGGCGTCCACCCCAAATGAATGGGCGATATAATGAGCAGTCAGTGATGAAACAACACACGGCACAAGCGACGAATAGTACATAACGCCGACGCTTATAACTTCGATTGCAAAGACGGCGGCGGCAATAGGCGTTCCGAACAGTGCCGCAAAGCAGCCGCTCATTCCGCACATTGTCATAACATGAATGTCCTTTTGACCCATCTTCAGCGCACTTGCAGCACACTGACCGATACCGCCGCCTATCTGCAATGCAGCTCCCTCACAGCCCACGGAAGCTCCGCACAAATGTGAAATGACTGTGCAAACAAACATCAGCGGAGCAGTGAAAACGCTTATTTTTTCTTCTGTCCTCACAGATTCAAGCACAAGATTTGTACCTGTCGATCTTTCCTGCCTGCAAACGCGGTACAACAGACAAGTTATAACGCCTACAAGCGGCAGACAGAGGATTAAAAGAGAATTTTCCGATCTGACACCTGTAACAAAGCGGATACTAAGCTTAAAGGCTGTTCCCACAAAACCTGTTACAATACCTATTATTATCGAAGAAACTGTTAAAAACAAAAATCTTATCAGTATTTTCGCCGATTTTTTAATGTCGTTTTTATATATATTAAACAACATAATTAGCTTTCTTCTCATTATACCACTCTGTTCGGAAATATTTTTTATTTAAATTGGGGTTTCACCCTGTTCTCTGAATTACTGCCCCAAAAATATTGCATTTAGATTATACCGCGTTTTTTAAAAGCCGTCAATAAAAAATGTTTGATTTTTCAAGGAAACAATGCTATAATTAAAAAAAAATAAAGTGCGTATGCTTTGCGCGTTCACAAAAGCCGCAGGAAAGGTGAAAAAAATGAAAAAAATCGTATCACTTTTAATCATGTG
>CAVGWP010000045.1:5159-9790 GCA_963633095.1 bacterium
CATTCTCCGTGCACGCCGCATCGCTCACCGTATCGGCAAACGGCAGTAAAAACACATATAAGCCCGGCGACACTGTTTCTATCCCGATTAATATGACTGGCAATCCCGGAATCTGGGGAGCTCAGATCGAAGTTAAGTTCGATGCTTCCGCACTTCAGGTCTACACTATTCTCAACGGCGACTATTTCACAGAAGGCTCAGGCTGGACAAACGCTTCAACTGTTGACGATATCGATAAAGTCAATTCTAAGGGAAAATACAACTTTGTCGGCTACGGCGACAGCATAGAGAAAAACCTCGAGGGCGATGGCACATTGTTCACTATGCTTTTCAAGATCGACGAGAGTGCTGCTGAGGGAAGCTATAAGATCAGCCTCGGACTCGGCTCCGGCACATATAAAGGCACATTTGTCGATAAAGACGGTAAGGAGTTCACACCCGAATTTCAGGACTATGATATTGTTGTAAAAGGCGAATCCAAAGATAATCCTCAGCCTGCAACGGTTACACTTCCGTCGTCGAGAGCTATTGCTATAACAGAGACCGTCAATGCCAATGGCACACAGATAAATCAAGCTGTCACCGAGGCGAACGGTCAGGCTAAAACAACCATTGTCAACGAACCGCCTGCAACAGGCTCTCCGAGAGATGTTGTTTCTCAGAAGGCAGCAAACGGTCAGTTTAATGATTCCGATAATCCTGTCGATGATATAACCTCTTCGGACAGTACTGATAGTAATTCAAATTCTTCGTCCGGCGGTATCAGCGGACTTATGATTGTTGTTATCGTTATCGGCGTTATCGTAGTCGGCGCACTTGTTGCCGTGCTCGTGCTTGTCAATAAGCGCAGCAAGGAAAGTAATGTGAAATAATCATTAAGTGATTGCTAAAATCAAAAAGCTCTTTCCAAAGCGGAAAGAGCTTTTTTCTTATGCTGTTAAATAAGGTTTTTTACTTGATCGACAGTGTCCGCATTGAGTACCGCTTCAAGCAGATCTTTTCTTTCTTTGACCGACTCATTGCAGATAATACTGCGTGTTTTCAAAACAGCCGACGGGGAAATGCTGAATTCATCAAGTCCCATTGCAAGAAGCAGGGGAATCATACGGCGGTCTCCTGCCGCTTCACCGCACATACCGACACTGATATTGTTCTCGTGGCCCGCCTTTATAACTCTGTTTATCGCGCAAAGCACAGCGGGATCGAGCGGCGAATAGAGGTATGCGACATCGTTATTTCCTCTGTCGGCAACCATTGTATACTGCGTGAGGTCGTTTGTTCCGATACTGAAAAAGTCGGCGTGCTTGGCAAGCTTATCGGCTATCATAACCGCGGCAGGGGTCTCGATCATAATGCCGATTTTAATATTTTTATCATACTCCACACACTCTTTGTCAAGCTGAGCCATAATGCCGCTCACAAGATTTCTGACAGCCAAAAGCTCATTGACTCTCGTTATCATCGGCACCATTATGCGAATATCTCCGAAAGCGGAAGCTCTTATCAGTGCTCTGAGCTGGATCTTGTAAAGCTCCTCATTTTTAAGACAGTATCTTATAGCGCGAAAACCGAGAAACGGATTTTCTTCTTTTTTCAGTCCGAGATAAGGAATGTCCTTATCGCCTCCGACATCGAGAGTACGCACGATCAGCGGACGACCTTTAAGAGTCAGCACTGCCTTTTTGTACGCATCAAACTGTTCTTCCTCGCTCGGTGCAGCGGTTTTGTCCATAAACAAAAACTCTGTTCTGAAAAGTCCTACGCCCTCGCCGTCATTATCGACGACCGACTTTGCCTCGGCAGGAGAGCCGATGTTGCAAAACAGTTCAACGCTTCTTCCGTCTTTAGTTTTGCTCGGCACGCCGATATAAGCTTTCAGACTTTCGCGTTCTTTTATTGCCTGTTCGCAAATAGCAGTATATTCCTTGACAGTTTCGCTGTCGGGCTCGGTCAGCACTTCGCCGTCACTGCCGTTCACAATAACCGTTTCATCGTTTTTCAGCACTGCAATAGCACCGTCGGCACCGAGCACTGCGGGAATACCGAGTGCTCTCGCAAGTATCGCGGAATGTGAGGTCTGACCGCCTGTCTGTGTGATAATACCCACGACCTTTTCCTTGTCAATGCCTACCGTCATTGAAGGAGTCAGATCATCGGCAACCAGAACAGTGCCCTCCGGCAGCTTTGAAATATCGGTATCCTCAATGTTCATAAGAATTTTCAAAACCGACATTTTAATATCGCTTACATCTGTTGCCCGCTGACGGGTCACCTCGTCGTCAGCGGCTGAAAACATCTGCGAAAACAGATCACAAACGCTCTGAAGCGCACATTCCGCGCATTTGCCTTCATCGATCAGCTTTTCGATCTCGGATATCATGTATGGATCGGAAATCATAAAAACATGACCGCGGATAATGTCAGCCTCTGTACGTCCGATCTTCTTTTCAGTCTCATCGGCAAGCGCGTTTGTTTTTTCGCAAAATCTTGCAACAGCGTCCGCAAGCCTGCATTTTTCAGCAGCCGAGTCGTTGATAACGCGGTCTGCCACGGTAAGGTCGGGCTCGGCGATTATTTTAACACGCCCGATTCCGATACCTTCCGATGCCGCTATACCCTTGATCATAAAGCTTTCATTCCTTTCGAGGCAAATAGCCCTTCTTATGTTTTATTATTATTCTCCGAAGCCGCTTTCTATTAGCGTGACCGCTTCGTCGAGCATTGCCTGCTCGTCGTCGCCTGTGCATTGGATCTCAATATCCGAACCGCATTTAATACAGCCGGCAATAAGATTCATAACACTTTTTGCATTGATCTGATTTCCGTTGTAGAGAATGAATATATCGGACGAAAACTTAGCCATAGCGGCTGCGAGCTGAGTTGCGGGACGCATATGAAGTCCCTGAGCGTTTTTAACTGTGATTTTTTTTGATACCATGTTGATTTCTCCTTGTCTTTTATATACCTGCGCGGATATCTCACCGCGCAGGGAGCTTTGATTATTTATTCAGCTTTTCGGGCTGATCGACATTTTTCTTCAAAACCGCAAGCAGGATCATTGATACTACCGATCCGATAACAAGTGCTGCGATATATCCGAGAACATTGCCCACAACAGGGAACACGAAGATACCGCCGTGAGGTGCCTGAAGTGTGCATCCGAACAGTGCGGAAAGAGCGCCGGCAACAGCCGAACCTGCAACGCAAGAGGGAATAACTCTCAGCGGATCAGCAGCGGCAAACGGGATCGCACCTTCGGTGATGAAGCAGATACCCATTACATAGTTAAGAAGAGCGGATTTTCTGTCCTCTTTTGTGAATTTGCGCTTGAAGAATGTCGCACAGAGAGCTATCGCAATCGGAGGAACCATACCGCCGATCATAACAGCCGCCATAACTTCATAACTTGCTGTTGTTGCAGACGCGAGCATTCCGGTGCCGAAAACATAAGCTGCCTTGTTAAATGGGCCGCCCATATCGATAGCCATCATGCCTGCAAGAACGGCGCCAAGCAGGACCATACTGCTTGTTCCCATAGATGAGAGAAGATTTGTTATAGCGGTGTTGAGCCAGCCGACAACCGGATTTATAAGACACATAAACGCGCCCATGATAGTCACACCGAACAGCGGATAGATGAAAACGGGCTTGATTCCGTCCATGCTCTGAGGAAGGAAGCTGAACACTTTTCTGAGCAGGATAACGATATATCCGCCGACAAAACCTGCGATAAGTGCTCCGAGGAAGCCTGAAATAGCTGCCGAGTCGCCTGCCGGATCCGAGAATGTCGAGCCCAAAGTTGCGATCGCGCCGCCTACAAAACCGACTGCAAGACCCGGTCGGTCAGCAATACTCATTGCAATAAATCCAGCAAGCACAGGGAGCATGAAGTTAAATGCAACTCCGCCGATGTTCTTGAAGAATGAAGCTGCGGCAGTGTAGGTGCCGAATGTTGAATCTGCGGGTGCGCCTGCAATAGAGTCGATAAGAAATGCGAGTGCGATCATGATACCGCCGCCGATAACAAACGGAAGCATGTGCGATACGCCGTTCATCAAGTGCTTGTAGATCCTTCTGCCGACACTTTCTTTTTCATCGGAGACCTTTTCTACAACACCGCCTTCATGTTCGTAAACAGGCACATCTTCAAACAGCACCTTGTTGATAAGCTCCTCAGGCTTTTTGATACCGTCTGCAACCTTTGTGAACAAAACCTTTTTGCCGTTGAATCTTGCTGTTTCAACATTCTTATCAGCCGCAACAATAACCCCTTCGCACTCCTCAATCTCTTTGACTGTCAGCGCGTTTTTAACGCCGCCGGAGCCGTTTGTTTCTACTTTGATCGAAATTCCCATTTTAGCTGCCTGCTTCTCAAGAGCCTCGGCTGCCATATATGTGTGCGCAATACCTGTCGGGCAGGCTGTAACAGCGAGAACACGGTAGCTTTCGGGCACTTGTGCGATATTGAGCTGCTGCTCGCCGTACTTTGCTGTTTCGTATTTATCGATAGTTGAGAGGAACTCATCGACATCAGCCGCTTTAAGCAGATCGTTTCTAAAATTCTCATCCATCAGAAGCACAGTGAGTCTTGATAAAACTTCAAGATGAGCGTCACCGTCATTCGTTGAAGC
>CAVGWP010000046.1:0-9677 GCA_963633095.1 bacterium
GCGAGGTTCCTGCGGTCGCCGACACTTCGCCGACCCCGCCCACTCTTATCGAAAAGAAGCTTTGTAAGCTCGGCAACACAGGCTGTTATGCCGAAAAAATCAAAATAGATGCCGACAGCGGCTTGCGTATAGACCTCAGCGAGCTTTCAAAGCTCCGCGGCGAAGCACTTTCAATGCTTGGAAATATGCGCGAAAAGTTTGAACCTGTGCCGTTTGAAATGCCGAAATTAAAAGAACTCCGCCGCAGGGCAAACAGAAAGCCCGCCTTTGCGTTGTCGGTTCATAATGCCGCCGAGCTGCCCGACGATCTTTCGGGTATAGACATCGTGATCCTGCCGCTTTTCACTGAAAACTCAGCGATCACGGCACTGCTCGGGCAAAAAGAAGTCTGGGTGAAAACACCGCCTGTTATCTTCGGCAAAGGAAAACTGATCGAAAAAAGACTTTGCGAACTCAGATCGATCGGCGTTAAAACGGCGGTCGCCGAAAACATCGGCACACTCGAAATCATCAATTCATCGGGACTTAAGGTCGTCGGCGGACCTACGCTCAACTGCTTTAATTCGTATGCTCCGAGCGGCTGTTTTCTCGATAAATTCATTGTTTCGAGAGAGCTTTCGTATAAGCAGATCGAGCAGCTCGACACCGATGCCGCGCTTGGAATTGAGATCTACGGCAAGACCCCTGTTATGACAGTCCGCAACTGCCCTGTTAAAGCGAATGTCGGCTGCGAAAACTGCACAGGCTTTATAACCGACCGCAGAGAAAGCCGCCTGCCTGTGATGTGCGAGGACGGTGTAACAAGAATATATAACGATCGTCCGACCTACCTTTTAGATAAACCCGAAACCTGGCAAACAGCTGATTTTTGCGTTATATCGCTGACGGACGAAACACGCGATCAGGCAGAAAAGATGCTGAAACTGCTTAAAGCGAACGCGCCGTGTGCCGGCGAATTTACAAGAGGACTCATACTCAGCGGAGTGAAATAAAAAAATATAGTGACAAATCATAAATTGTCTGTTATAATATAGTTTAGATGTGTCGCAGATTTTTGAGCGATTATCATAAAAAGAAAGGGCAAAATTTATGGAAAGAGCTTTTTATAAAACAGTCACCGACAAGGTGGATGAACTTCTCACAGCCAACGGCTTCACCCGCAGTACCGAGGGCGACATTGAGTATTACACCAATGCCGACTATGCGGTTCGCATAGAGTATAATGAAGAATCAAAGCTGTTGGAACTGAAAAACGCGCCGCTTCAGGAGGGCGAAAGCTCCGATTTCAAGGTAATGTCGAGCTGGCTTCTGGACGAAAATTCCGACGACAGGGACAAAAACGGCATTGCAAACGATTTTGTCGATAGCTTAAGCGAGCTTATCGGTATCAAAACCTCAACCGTCGTAACCCGCAATAATGTTGATCTTCCTTCCAAAAAGTCCAAGGCGGACACTATCGATATCGAAACAATGGCTGCAAGATTTTTGTCGCTTTTCCCGTCGCATAAGGATGATTATAAGGACAATGTCGCAAAGTACAGCGAGTTTTTATATGATAAATTCTTCGGCGAGTATGCTGTTGCGGAGTTTAAGCGCAGCCTCGGAGAGAACGATAAAAAGTTGATAACCAAAATGCTCGATTGGCTTGCAGAATGCTACATCAAGGGCGATGAAGCCGTTGTAAACGCAGTTATGTACACGATTATCGGCGGCTCCTTGGTAGACGATGAAAAGCTCGAAAAAACCTTCAACAGCTATGTCGAAGCGGATAAATATAAGTATCTCAAAAACGCCGCTTTTTATATTCTTCAGTATCTCAAAAAGGGCGACAATGCAAAAAAATATCTCAAAGTAAACTGAAAAAAGAGCCGAAAGGCTCTTTTTTAGCGCAACAAAACAGTTGACACGATGTGTGCCGATTTGATATAATACTAAGAAAGCGAGTAAATTACGCGGTCGCGCACAGCTTTAACTGTGTGAGGAAAGTCCGAGCATCGCAGAGCAGGATAACGGCTAACAGCCGCCGA
Source organism: bacterium (assembly GCA_963633095.1). Taxonomy (GTDB): domain Bacteria; phylum Bacillota; class Clostridia; order Oscillospirales; family Acutalibacteraceae; genus RUG14109. The sequence continues at coordinate 2,028 of CAVGWP010000046.1, forward strand.
GGGCGACCTTAGGGAAAGTGCAACAGAAATAAACCGCCGCTTTTGCGGTAAGGATGGAAAGGCGAGGTAAGAGCTCACCGGCGCGCAGGAGACTGCGCGGCCATGTAAACCCTATCCGATGCAACATTAGCAGGGGGCTTCACGCTTGCTCGGCGTTACCCCGAAAAATGGCTTGAGGCGGGCAGCAATGTCCGTCCCAGAAAGATGATCGCGCACGACAGAACTCGGCTTATCGATTTACTCGCTTTTGCTTTTTAAAAATCATCGCCGAATTTCGGCGTTTTTTGTTTTCGGAGGTCTGTTTTGAAAAAGAATGACACGGTGACACTTGATATAACCGCAATGTCGGCAGAGGGAAGCGGTATCGGAAGAGTTGACGATACTGTTGTTTTTGTACCGTTTTCCGCCGTGGGCGACCGTGTGGAGGCGCTTATCGTCAAGGTCAAAAAGAGCTTTTGTTTCGGTAAGCTCATTCGGATAATCTCGCCGTCAAAAGACCGCATCGATCCCGATTGCCCTGTGTTCTCAAAGTGCGGCGGCTGTGCGTTTCGGCACATTTCCTATGAAGCGGAGCTGGAGATCAAGCGCAGGCGCGTGGAGGACTGCGTCCGCCGCATAGGCGGACTTGCAGCAAAAGTACATGATGTTTGTTCCGACGGCAGAACAGACAGTTATCGCAATAAATCGCAGTATCCCGTCGGGCGTGATGGATTCGGTGCGCTCAGCGGATTTTATGCGCTTCATTCTCATCGGATAATCGAGTGCGAGCGGTGCAGACTTTTGCCCGAGCAGTTTGATGTTATCCGCAAATGTGTGCTCGATTTTATGAAAAAGGCGAGGATTGCGCCGTATGACGAGCAGACGGGCAGGGGAGTAATGCGGCATATTTATCTTCGCAAAAGCGCCCACACAGGTCAGATAATGGTCTGCGCCGTCATAAACGCGGACGGACTTTCAGACGAGCAGGGCCTTGTCGAGGCGGTGACCGCAGCGGACAACAGCGTTTCAACTGTTCTTCTGAATATAAATAAAGAACGCTCAAATGTTATTTTGGGCGGCGAAACGAGGACGATCTTCGGCAGCGGATATATCACCGACCGCTTGTGCGGAATGGATTTTCGAATAGCCGCAGGCTCGTTTTTTCAGGTCAATCGCAATATGGCTCAGCTGCTTTATGAAAAGGCACGCAGTCTTTGCAAGCCAAGCGGTAAAACCGTGCTCGATCTATACTGCGGAGCAGGCGCAATAGGGCTCACCATGGCTGAAAGCGCAAAGCGCGTTATCGGTGTCGAGATCGTGCCGCAGGCAGTGGAGGACGCGGTGAAGAACGCCGAGCAAAACGGTATTGACAACGCGGAATTTATCTGCGGCAGTGCGCCCGATGCAGCTGCGGCATTGCTCGAGCGCGGCATCAAGGCGGACGCCGTGATAGTCGATCCGCCGAGAAAAGGGCTCACCCCCGAATTGATAAATACCATCGCGTCCGGCTTTGCACCCGAGCGGATTGTGTATATTTCGTGCGACCCTGCAACGCTCGCAAGAGATTTAAAGCAGTTTTCATCGCTGGGATACAGCGCGGATGATGTCTACCCGTTCGACCTCTTCCCCCGAACTTCTCACGTTGAAAATGTGTGCTTATTGAAAAGAAAATCATAGAAATCGATCTCTCGGTTATCCAGCCGAGAGATTTTTATATAAAATAAATTATTGATTTTTGAAAAGCGAAAGTTAAAATAAAAAAGATATTTAAAAATCAAGGTCGGGGCTTGACCTATCGAAATACAAATGTTAAAATAAAAAGTGTTGCAAATAACTATATAATGCGAGGTGAGCAGAGTGAATAATGATGACAGTTTCGGGCGATACAAGCATATAAACAAAATTGCGCCGAGGCTTTGCACAGCTCTGTTAAAGCCTGCAAATCGGCATTTTAGGATGTAGTTACGGCGCAATACCTATGCTTGATTTCCGATATCGCTTTCATCAACGAATTGCGACGATTCTTGAAATGAAAGGAATGATATTATGGCAAAGGAGATCAAAAACATTTTCGAACACAGCGATGAGACTAACACAAGACCTGACTATGTCAGGGAAATAAGCGAGATAGTCAAGGGCGATCTCTCTCCGAAAATGATACAAAAGCGGTTGGACGATTATCACGAAAAGGACATTGCCGAGGCTTTGGAAGAGATCGAATCAGCCGACCGTGTGAAGCTTCTGAGAATACTCGACGCCGATACGCTTGCGGATATTTTCGAGTATATCCCTGAGGAGAAAGCAGGAAAGCTGCTCGAGGAGATGGACATCAAAAAGGCGGTCGCGCTTATTTCGGAACTTGAAAGCGACAGCGCCGTGGACATTCTCAGATCTATCCCGAGAGAAAAACGCAGCCAGTTTATAGATCTGATAGATGACGGAAGCAAGCGCAATATCGAGCTTGTTGCGTCCTTTGATGAGGACGAAATAGGCAGCCGAATGACCTCGAATTTCGTTCGGATAAGCAATGATATGACTGTCAAGGACGCAATGAGCTCCCTGATAGAGCAGGCAAAGGATAATAACAACATAACAACTATATTTGTTGTTGATAAAGGCGGACTGTTTTACGGTGCTATCGACCTTACCGATCTTATTGTCGCAAGGCAGGACGATCCGTTGGAGGACATCATCAGCACCTCATTCCCTTATGTCTACGGCACGGAACAGGTGGATAATGTGATCGAGTCGCTGAAAGATTATTCCGAAAACAGCATACCCGTGCTCGATAATTTAAACCGCATAATAGGCGTTATCACCGCAAAGAACCTTGTTGAAGTTGTCGATGATGAAATGGGAGAAGACTATGCAAAGCTGGCAGGTCTAACCGCGGAGGAGGATCTTTCCGAGCCGCTTAAAATGAGCATAAAAAAGCGTCTGCCGTGGCTGCTTGTGCTATTGGGGCTCGGAATGATAGTTTCTTCTGTTGTCGGCATTTTTGAGCAGGTGATCGCACAGCTCACAATTATAATGGCGTTTCAGTCGCTCATACTTGATATGTCTGGCAATGTCGGCACGCAGTCGCTTGCGGTCACGATCCGAGTGCTGACCGATGAAAACCTCAGCGGCAGGCAAAAGCTGAGCCTTGTTATAAAGGAAATGAAGGTCGGCCTGTCAAACGGTATAATTCTCGGCGTGTGCTCAATGATATTGATAGGATTGTATATAATGATATTCAAAGGCAAAACAGCAATTTTAGCGTTCGGCGTATCCTTCTGTATCGGAGCGGCACTGATCCTCGCTATGCTGATCTCAAGCGCCGTGGGCACAGTGATACCGTTGTTTTTCAAGAAGATCAGGATCGACCCCGCAGTAGCGTCGGGACCTCTGATAACCACAGTCTGCGACTTGGTATCGGTCGTAACCTATTACGGCCTCAGCTGGGTTCTGCTTATAAACGTGCTGGGACTCGGCTGAATGCCGATTTTTAAACAAATGCACACAGCCTCGAATTATCGGGGCTGTGTGTTTCTTTTACTTCTTTTTCAGCACGATTTTTATAAAGCTTAAATCTTTCCGCTGTTTTAAAAAATCTTTGTTTGTTGACAAACAGCGGTATTTTTGATATTATGAAAATATGAAGAAAATTGCTGTTTTGTCGGTGTTTTTCATTGGAAAGGACGAAAAATGAAACTACTTATAATTCGCCACGGCGATCCCGATTATTCAATAGACTCTCTCACCGAAAAGGGCTGGAAAGAAGCGCAGCTGCTTGCAAAGCGAATGGAATGTGAGCAGGCTGACTATTACTATTGCTCCACTCTCGGCAGAGCAAAGGACACTGCAAGCGCCACCTTGGAGCACCTCGGAAAGACTGCGCAGTATTGCGAATGGCTCAGAGAATTTAAATCGCCTATCGAGTACCCGAAGGGCGTTCAGAAAGGTTGCTGCTGGGATCTTCTGCCCACAGATTTTACTGCGAACGATGTTTATTATTCGGCTTATAAGTGGTATGATTCTCCGATCTACCGAAAGTCCGATGTTAAGCGTGAATATAAATGGGTCACAGCACAGTTTGATGAAATGCTGAAGTCGCACGGCTATGTCCACTGCGGCAGGATCTTCAAGGCAGTGCGACCGAACAACGATGTCATCGCGCTGTTCTGCCATTTCGGCGTTGAATGTGTGCTGTTGTCGCACCTGTTCGGCGTGTCGCCTGTTCCGCTGTGGCAGCACACAATGGCGGCTCCCACATCTGTAACGACGGTCTACACCGAGGAGCGTGTAAACGGAGCTGCGGTGTTCAGAGTGCAGTCGTTCGGCGACCTTTCGCATTTGTATGCTGAGGGCGAAAAGCCATCATTTGCAGGCAGATTTTGCGAGAAGTTTAATAATGAAGATGAGCGGCACTGACAGCCGTGTATAAAGGAGACCAGATGTCAGAGATTTATTCGAGAACACAGAGGCTTATCGGCGAGCAGGCGCTCAGCCGGCTTAAAAACAATAAGGTCATAGTTTTCGGAGTCGGCGGAGTCGGCTCGTATGTCGTTGAGGCTCTCGCTCGCGCAGGGGTGGGCACACTATGTCTTGTGGACGGCGATGTTGTCTGTGAATCAAATATAAACCGGCAGCTTATCGCGCTTCATTCAACGCTCGGTAAAGATAAAGTTGCAGTTGCCGCGAGCAGAGTTTCGGATATTAACCCCGATATCAATGTGATCGAAAAAAAGCTGTTTTATCTGCCCGAAACCGCAGACGAGATCGACCTTTCCGATTACGACTATGTTGTGGACGCTGTCGATACCGTTACGGCAAAGCTCGAGATAATATCAAGAGCAAAAGCGGCGGGCGTTGATGTCATCAGCAGTATGGGAACGGGAAACAAGCTGTCGCTCGATTTCGAGATCTGCGATATTTCAAAAACATCTGTTTGTCCGCTTGCGCGCGTTATGCGGGCGGAGCTGAAAAAACGAGGTATCAAAGGCGTTAAGGTGCTGTATTCAAAGGCAAAGCCGATAATACCGCCCGACGGCGACAGAACGCCTGCAAGCATATCTTATGTTCCATCCGTTGCGGGATTGACTATTGCGGGCGAAGTTATATCCGATCTTATAAAAAGCCTATGAAAAGGGGAAATGTTATGACAGCGGCGAAAAGCCCTCTGTTGAGAGTTAACAACAAATATCTGCTGAAAACAGTGCTGCTGTCGCTTCTGGCGGCTTGCCTTATGTTTGTCCCTATAATAGTGATCGGCAACGGCGTTTTCTATTACTACGGCGATTATAACGCTCAGCAGATCCCGTTTAATATGCTGTGTCATAAAGCGGTGCGTTCGGGCGATATTTTTTGGAACGACTATACCGACCTAGGTGCAAACTTCATCGGATCATATAGCTTTTATGTTATCGGAAGCCCGTTTTTCTGGCTCACCCTGCCGTTTCCGACAGAGTTTGTGCCGTATCTTTTAGGACCTATTTTAATACTGAAATTTGTGCTTGCGGCGACCTTTGCCGCAGTCTATGTACGCCGATTTGTCAAAAATGCGGTCTTCGCAGTGATCGGCGGACTGCTCTATGCTTTCTCGGGATTTTCGCTTTATAATGTATTTTTCAATCACTTTCATGAAGCGATAGTATTCTTCCCGTTGTTGCTTTTGGGGCTTGAAATGCTTATGAAGGACAACAGAAAAGGCGTGTTTGCGCTGTTCGTTGCCCTGTGCGCCGTTGCCAACTACTTTTTCTTTATCGCAATGGCGGTATTTCTTGTTCCGTATTTCATAATGCGCGCGCTGTCTGGCGATTGGGACACACGCTTCAGAAAGATTTTGTGCGTTGCGTTTGAATCTCTTGTCGGAGTGATGATAGCGTCGGCGTTTTTTGTGCCGTCTATAATGGAGGTGCTCGAAAATTCAAGAGCAACCTCGACGCTTTCCGGCTGGGATCTTCTGCTCTACGGCAATCCGAGGCTGTACGCAAATATTTTCATTTCGATATTCATGCCGTCGGATATGCCGTCGTATCCGCTTTATGTCGAGGGCGCAAACACAAATTGGGCAAGCCTTTCGGCTTATGTCCCGCTTTTTTCAACAAGCGGCGTTATCGCTCTGCTTATCAGCAAAAAAGGGAATTGGCTCAGAAGACTGCTCATTTTCTGCCTTATCTGCGCCTTTATCCCCGCGCTCAACAGCTCATTTGTCATGCTGAATACCGCTTATTATGCCCGTTGGTTCTTTATGCCGACTCTGATGATGTGTCTTGCGACAGCTGTCTGCTTCGACAGCCCAGGCGAATTTGACATAAAGCGAGGTCTGCGCTGCACCTTTATCATAACTGCGCTGATTGTTTTGTGCGTCGGATTTATTCCGTCCATCTCCGAGATCGGCGGTGTTAAAACTCAGCGGATAGGACTGTTTGAACTCGGCTCAGATCCCGATTCAAATGAATGGAATCCGATAAGATTTTATGCAAACTGCGTGCTTGCACTTTTGTCGCTTGTCGCTGCAGCTCTTGTCTACCGTTCCCGAAAGTACGGTTTTCGGCGGTATGCTTCTCTTGCAGTCGCCGCAACTATCGCGGTGTGCTCGCTGTCGGGTATGTATATGGTCTATGCAGGCAGAGCGTCCGACGCTGACGCGACTTCGTATTCCGAAAGCGGACTGCTGAAGAACCAGCCCGATATCGAAGAGTCAAACGGAAGCCGTGTGGAGGTTTATTCTTATGAAACAAACGCACCGATGTATTGGAATAAGCGAACGATAAGCTGTTTTCACTCGATCGTTCCTGCATCTGTCACCGATTATTATAAATTTATCGGCGATAAACGCGATGTGACATCGTCTCCGGCAACCCATCATTACGCGACGCGCACACTGCTCGGTGTTAAATATATCGCCGACTATTCAGGCGACAATTCCAGTGAGCAGGCATGCTTTGTATCCGCCGACGGCACACCTGCCGTTGAGGGCTTTAAATATGCCTACACGAGCGGCGATTTTCTGATCTATGAAAATCAAAACTATATAGGTCCGGGCTTTGTCTATAACAGCATTATGAAACGCTCGTCGATCGACACTTCCGCCATAACGGTAGTCGGAAGTGACACTGCCATGCTCTACGGCTGCCTTATCGATGATGAAGATATCGACTCTTTGATGTATGACTATGATGTTGTCAGTGTTGCGGAGGACGGATCTGCTACAGAGACAAATGTAAGCGAGGTCTGCTCGCTTCTTCGGAAAACCGCTGTAAGCGACTTCAAGAAGGACAATGGCGGTTATACTATGAAAACCAACAGTGAAGGGCTCTGCTTTGTGAGTATACCGTATCACAGCGGCTGGGAAGCGTATGTTGACGGTTCTCCGACTAAGATATATAAAGCGAATGTCGGATTTATGGCGGTCGAGGTCGGCGCGGGCGAGCACGAGCTGAGCTTCAGATTTACAACGCCGGGACTTAAAGAAGGTCTGATTTTAAGCACGGCGGGAATTATATCGCTCGGCGTTTATGTCGTCGTGAATTTGGTATTAAAACGCAGAAGATCCCCCAAAATTTAGCCATGGATTTAAAGAATAACAGCTCTGTTCCTGCCAAAGATAAATTGGCAGGAAGGGAGCTGTTTTTTTGAAATATATCTGCGCTTTTTTCAAATCGGCGGCGATCACCGCAGTGATAC
>CAVGWP010000047.1:0-9129 GCA_963633095.1 bacterium
TTAAGGACAGTGCCCTCGACTTACTGTACACACAGGGAAGCACATACATGTATAAGAATAAGTATGCGCTTTCGGTAGGCTACGGTGCAACAAAACAGATCAACAGCTGGAACTATCAGTCGGGCAATCCGATCGATGTTCAGGAAAGCTGGATCGAAGCTGTCACAGGCACAAGATATAATGTATACGATAAGTTTGCAGATCCTGTTATCAGCGGATCGAATGTCGTCGTCGGCGGCATGAACGACGGCAGACTCTCGCTCTCTCCGGAAAATCAGACCGGCGGTTCAACAGTCAGCCTCACTTATACTTCCGATAAACAGCAGACTTTGTATGCATATATCCAGACAAATAACGCTCAGTCGATATCCGCAACAACAAGCAGCGGATACACAACAAGTTTTGAGCTCAACCGCGGTGCGATCAGCAGTCTCGGCGAGCTCCAGGCAGGCGAAAGCGTTACTATCACCGTCAACTATGAGGAAAACAAGGCTTGCGATCTCACCTGTGATGTCAGAACGATAAATCAGCAGAATTGGGATAATGCTTATGCCGCAATAGCGGACGAACAGCTCGATATAAGCGAGTACTCCGACACTTATCTCAAGGGCGACATCACCATGAAGCAGGACGGCGTTTTGATGACATCGATCCCGTATTCCAAGGGTTGGTCGGTCAAGGTAGACGGAGTTAAAACAGATGTTAAATCGATAGGTGATGCGCTTATCACCGTTCCGTTGTCGGCAGGTGCGCATACCGTTGAGTTCTCCTATATGCCTGACGGATTTATTATCGGTCTGCTTATCACTCTGCTCGGTATCGCTCTGCTTGTGCTGCTTTATTATGTAGATAAGAACCGCGATAAGATCATCGCTGTTCTCAAAAACAAGCCGCTTCCCGTTGCAGCCGGAGACAGCAGTGCAGAGGATACGGTTGACATCGACGCCGATGCAGCCGATAAAGAGCTGCCTTCTGCCGAAACAGACAGTGCAGCGGAAGAAACACAGCAGCCGGTCGAAGATAAGGCTGTCGGCGACGAATCCGATTTAAAGCATGTCGGCGCGGCTTTGCCGAAGATCCCAGAACCCGAACGCTCGTATTCGTTCAGCGAAAGCGTTTGTGAAGAGGAAAAGCCCGCCGAGGAACAGCCTCCGATTGAAAGCTTTGACGGTGAAGCCGAAACCGAAGCGTCCGGCGAAGATGTATCCGATATAATGGATGAAGTATTTCCGGACGACAGATTTTAATTTATGTATGCCGATCTCAATGCGAGGTCGGCATATTTTCTGTGTTTTTCACTCTTTTTTCAAAATTTGCTTGACTTTAATATCTAAATGTGTTAATATGATTATACCTCTGAACAGGTCTTTTTTTTGTGCGCCCAAAAAAGGGAAGTGTTGAGGGAGGCAAAATTTTTCCATTAAAAACTGGAGGTGCCGTCATGAGAGTTAAAATTACATTGGCTTGTACCGAGTGCAAACAGCGCAACTACGATACAGTCAAAAACAAGAAGAACGACCCCGACAGGCTTGAGATGAACAAGTACTGCAGATTCTGCAAAAAGCACACTCTGCACAAAGAAACCAAGTAAGGGGGAGAATGATGAAAACAACATCTTTATGTTTGAGAATTCTCACAGTATTGGTTTCTGTTGCGACACTGACTTTGTTCTTTTTCGGCTTTGCAACTATCGTAACGCCGGAAGCGTCGTACACCTTAACAGGTTTTCAGGTCGCGTTTGGTTCAACTCAGAGCTATGCGGGAGCGCAGGTCAACACCTATAAAGGCGCTTGGTATGCGTTCGCATTCGTTCTCATCGCGTTCAGCGTAGTATTTTCGGCTCTTTTCTTCAAGAAGAAGGGAAGCGGATATGCGTCCGTAGGTTTCAGCGCAGCTGCCATGATCAATATGATCGCTCTTTATTGTTGCTCGCTCGGAACATTCCTCGATTCGAGACCGTTCACCGATGTAACTTCGATGAACAAGGAGCTCGCATTTACACTTGCGTTGATCGCATCTATCGCAGCATTCGTAATTTCTGTCGTTTCGCTGCTTGTTACCGACTATGTTATGGTAAGTGAGTCCAATGGCGCAAAACTCACAATTCCTCGCAGAATCGTTAACTTCTTCAAAGACTATAAGAGTGAGATCAAAAAGGTCGTATGGCCTACGAGACAAACCGTGGTTAAAAATACCCTCATCGTGCTTGTTATGTGCTTGTTTGTAGGTATTTATATCGCGGCGCTTGATTTCGGTCTTGCTAAGCTGATTGGCTTGGTGCTCGGACTTGATTTATAAAGGAGAGTAGCTTTTATGGCAGATGCCAAGTGGTATGTTATTCACACATATTCAGGCTATGAAAACAAGGTCAAGGACACCTTGCTGACTATTGTTGAAAACAGAAATCTTCAGGATTTGATACTTGATGTAAAGATCCCGCTTGAAACAGTCACGGAGATCGATAAGGAAGGCAAATCAAAGCAGGTTGAAAGAAAGATCTTCCCGGGCTATGTGCTCGTTAAGATGATCGTAACCGATGATAGCTGGTTTATCGTTCGTAATATCCGCGGCGTAACGGGATTTGTAGGCGCGTCATCAACAGCGCCCGTGCCGCTTTCCGATAAGGAAGTTGCGTCGCTCGGCGTAGAATCCGGTGAGATCAAGGTTGGCTATAAGGTCGGTGATACCGTCGAGATCGTCGATGGTCCGCTTAAGCCGTATGTCGGCATAGTCGACAGTATTGACCCTGAGAACAACAGTATCAGAGTCGTTATTTCGATGTTCGGTCGCGAGACTCCGGTCGATTTGGATCTTTCGCAGATCAGAATGTTCGATAAGTGATTTTCACTTAAAAACAAAACGGGCATTCAAGCCCGTGTGGGAGGGGCAAACCCCCAATTTTACCACAAATTCAGAAAGGAATGGTCGTAACTATGGCTCAAAAAGTAACCGGCTATATTAAACTTCAGATTCCTGCCGGCAAAGCCACTCCGGCGCCCCCTGTTGGTCCTGCACTTGGTCAGCACGGCGTAAATATCATGGCTTTCACAAAGGAATTCAATGAGCGTACCAAGAACGACGCAGGACTCGTTATCCCCGTTGTTATTACGGTTTACGCAGATCGTTCATTTACATTTGTAACCAAGACCCCGCCTGCAGCAGTCCTCATCAAGAAGGCTTGCGGCATTGAAAAGGCTTCGGGTGTTCCGAACAAGAACAAGGTTGCAAAGATTACCGGCGAGCAGGTCAGAAAGATCGCAGAGCAGAAGATGCCCGATCTCAATGCAGCTACCGTTGAATCCGCTATGTCTATGATCGCGGGTACAGCAAGAAGCATGGGTATCGAAGTTGTCGATTGATCGATTGATTGCTCCCGGGTGGGAGGAATTTTCCGTAATAACCACTGAACAGGGAGGTAAATTAAATTGAAACACGGTAAAAAATATGTTGACAGCGCTAAGAAGATCGAAGCTAATAAGCTTTACGATCCCGCTGAAGCGGTAGCGCTCGCAGTTGATTCCAAAACTGCAAAGTTTGATGAAACAGTAGAAGTTCATGTTCGCCTCGGTGTTGACTCAAGACATGCCGACCAGCAGGTCAGAGGCGCAGTTGTTCTTCCAAACGGAACCGGTAAAAAGGTTCGTGTCCTCGTTTTCGCTAAGGGCGACGCTGTTAAGGCTGCTGAGGATGCAGGTGCTGAGTATGTCGGCGCAGAAGAATATGTTGCAAAGATTCAGAATGAAGGCTTCATGGATTTCGATGTAGTTATTGCTACTCCGGATATGATGGGCGTTATCGGTCGTCTCGGTAAGTTCCTTGGCCCGCGCGGACTCATGCCGAGCCCGAAGGCAGGCACAGTAACTCCCGATGTTGCTAAGGCTGTTACCGAAGCAAAGGCCGGTAAGATCGAGTATCGTCTCGATAAGACCAACATCATCCACTGCCCGATCGGCAAGGTTTCTTTCGGTGCTGAGAAAGTTCAGGAGAACTTTGATACTCTGCTTTCCGCTATCGTTAAGGCAAAGCCCGCTGCATCTAAGGGTCAGTATATCAAGTCTTGTGTTCTCGCAACAACAATGGGCCCCGGCGTAAGAGTTAACCCCTCTAAGCTCGGCTGATTTGATAATTGTTAAGAAAGAGCTGCTGAATGCAGCTCTTTTTTGATTATTATATTACATATTGACAAATAAGCACCAATATGATATACTGTAATCAAATAAATAATAAGAGGTAATATTATGAGAAGAGAAATTGCACTTTCAATCGTTTTTACAATCATCACCTGCGGCATTTACGGTATTTATTGGGTCATTATGCTCAATAATGAAATCAATATCGCAGTCAATGATCAGGAAGCACCGTCCGGCGGACTTGTTGTTGTTCTTTCGATCATCACTTGTGGTATTTACGGTTGGTACTGGCTTTATAAGATGGGCGAGAAATGCGACTACATAAAGACCTCAAGAAATGTTCCGTCATCGAGCAGCAATGTTTTGTTCCTTGTTCTCGGAATTGTCGGATTCCCGATCGTAGCATATGCGCTTATTCAGGACACTATCAACAAATATGTTGCCGCCCAGTAATCCAAGGCAAAGATTAAAACGGTTGTCGGTCAAAGCAGCTATCCTGTTTTTGGCCGGCTTGTTTTATTTGATAATAATAAAAACTTTCGGCAGAGGTCTGCCGTGCCTTTTCAATAAGCTCACAGGGCTTTATTGCCCCGGCTGCGGCATAACAAGGATAATTCTTTCATCGGTAAAGCTGAATTTTGTTGCGGCGTTTAATGCAAACCCCGTGCTGTTTTGCTTTTTGCCGTTTTTAGCCGCTGTGCTTATATACCGCGCTGTTCGATATATAAGATACGGCACAGCTCCGTTTACACTGTGGCAAAAGCTTATAGTGTATATCGGAATCGTTTTGCTTTTGCTGTTTTGCGTTTATCGAAACATTATGTTGTTTATCTGATCTTTGTGTGAAGATAATGCAATTTGTTTTATTGTTTGTTTAAATAAAAACTCTGTGTCACGGAAAACGAAACACAGAGTTTTTTGCTATTTAAGCAGCTTTTTAAGATATCTGCCCGTAAATGAGTTTTTACACTTTGCAATTTCTTCGGGCGTTCCCTCAGCAACGACCGTACCGCCTTGATCTCCGCCCTCAGGGCCGAGATCGATAACATGATCGGCGCATTTGACAACATGAAGATTATGTTCGATAACAACAACGGTGTTCCCCTTATCCACCAGCGATTGAAGCACATCTATAAGCCTGTGAACATCGGCAGTGTGCAGACCTGTTGTCGGCTCGTCGAGAATATAAATCGTCTTTCCGGTAGCGCGCTTGGAAAGCTCTGTTGAAAGCTTAACACGCTGAGCTTCACCACCCGATAATGTTGTCGCGCTCTGACCGATCTTGATATAACCTAAGCCGACATCGTAAAGCGTCTGAAGCTTGCGTTTTATCCTCGACAGACTATCAAAGAAGCTGAGTCCTTCTTCGACAGTCATCTCAAGCACATCGTATATGCTTTTGCCCTTGTATTTGACTTCAAGCGTTTCGCGGTTGTATCTCTTGCCCTTGCAAACCTCGCATGGAACATAAATATCGGGCAGAAAATGCATTTCGATTTTGATAATACCGTCGCCCTCGCAGGCTTCGCACCTGCCGCCGCGAACATTGAATGAAAACCGACCGGGGCTGTATCCGCGCATTTTCGCTTCGGCTGTCTGCGCATAAAGCTCGCGAATATCGTTGAAGACACCTGTGTAAGTCGCAGGGTTTGATCTCGGTGTGCGTCCGATGGGCGACTGATCGATGTTTATGACCTTATCAAGCGCTTCCATGCCATTGATCTCTTTGTGTCTGCCCGGCTTACATTTCGCGCGGTTCAGCTCTTTTGCAAGAGATTTATAAAGGATTTCATTAACAAGGGTCGATTTACCCGAACCCGAAACACCCGTCACAGCAATGAATTTTCCGAGCGGAAAAGAAACATCTATGTTTTTAAGATTGTTTTCCTGTGCACCTACAACCATAAGCGTCTTGCCGTTTCCGTCTCTTCTTTTCGGCGGAACAGCGATCATTCGTCTGCCGCTGAGATAATCTCCCGTTATACTGTCCTTGCAGTTGATAATATCCTGCGGCGTTCCGGCGCAAACAACTTCACCGCCGTGTATACCGGCCCCGGGACCTATATCAACGATATAATCGGCTTCAAGCATGGTGTCCTCATCATGTTCAACGACAACAAGCGTGTTTCCGATGTCTCTCAACCTTTTGAGCGTTCCAAGCAAAAGATCATTGTCTCTCTGATGCAGACCGATGCTCGGTTCATCAAGAATATAAAGCACGCCCATCAGCGAAGATCCGATCTGCGTTGCAAGTCTTATTCGCTGACTTTCGCCGCCCGAGAGAGTGCCTGCCGAGCGCGACAGCGTCAGATAAGCAAGACCGACTGAGTTTAAAAATCCAAGACGCTCTCTTATCTCCTTTAAAATGCCGTGAGCAATCATGTTTTCGCGATCGCTCAGTTTCAGTGAATTGATAAATTCAAGTGCTTTTGTAACAGATAAATCACAAAGCTGCATTATATTTTTACCGCCGACCGTGACAGCAAGCGCAGTCGGAGAAAGTCGCTGACCGCCGCATGAAGGGCAATTTACTTCTGTCATCAAAGACTCGATCTCGTTTTTAGACCAATCGCTGCCGGGGTTGTTATATCTGCGTTCAAGATTTATCGCAACGCCCTCGAAATCGGAATAGTAAACGCCTGCACCATAGGCAAACTTGCGATCCAGGCGGATCTTTTCGCCGTCTGTTCCGTAGAGTAAAACTCTTTTTGCTTTTTCGGGTAGATCTTTAAACGGCGTATCAAGCGAAAAACCGTAATGCTCAGCCAAGCCGTTGTAATACATCAGTGCAATGGAATTGCCGGTTAAAGTGTTCCAGCCCGGCGCATATATTGCACCTTGCATAACCGAAAGGCTGTCGTCGGGAACCATCCTTTCGGGATCTATCCGCATAAACTTGCCGAGTCCCGTGCATTCGGGGCAGGCTCCTTGCGGATTGTTGAATGAGAACATTCTCGGTTCAAGATCTTCAACTCCCACTCCGTGTTCAGGGCAGGCATAGTTTTGCGAAAATGTCAGATCGTCCTTCCCGTCAACATCAATAACAACAAGACCGCCCGAAAGCGAACAGCATATCTCGCATGAATCGGCAAGCCTTGATCTTATATCCTCTCTGATTTTAAGCCTGTCCACAACGATCTCAATATTGTGCTTTTTATTCTTTTCGAGTTCGATATTCTCGGTGAGCTCATACATATTTCCATCGGCTCTGACTCGGACATATCCGGACTTTTTAGCCTGCTCAAACACTTTTTTGTGCTCGCCTTTTCTGCCACGAACCATAGGTGCCAGCACCTGTATCTTAGTTTGCTCCGGCAGCTCCAAAACCTTATCGACTATCTGATCGATCGTCTGCTGCTTTATCTCTCTGCCGCAAACAGGGCAGTGCGGAATACCTATTCTTGCATAAAGCAAGCGAAGATAATCATAGATCTCCGTCACAGTTCCCACGGTCGATCTCGGGTTTTTGGAAGTCGTTTTCTGATCTATCGAAATAGCGGGGGAGAGTCCGTCGATACTGTCAACATCGGGTTTTTCCATCTGTCCGAGAAACATTCTCGCATAAGATGAAAGCGATTCTACATATCTGCGCTGACCCTCGGCATAAAGCGTGTCAAACGCAAGCGACGATTTTCCCGAACCCGAAAGACCTGTGAAAACGACCAGCTTGTCGCGCGGTATATCAACATCAATATCTTTAAGATTGTTTTCTCTTGCGCCTCTTATTTCTATTTTGTCCTTGCTCATTTGGAAGCTTTTCCGCCTTTCTTATCGTTTTTCAGCTTGTTTATACGGTCTCTGAGGTATGCCGCGTGCTCAAATTCAAGCATACGCGCCGCATTCTTCATCTCTGCTGTCAGAGTTTTAATAAGCTCTTCGCGCTGCGCTTTGCTCAGCTTGCCGTCGCCCTTCTTAGAGGCTTTCGATGATATTTCCAAAACCTCTCGAACATCTTTTATGATCGTCTTAGGCACAATACCGTGCTGCTCGTTGTAGCGCTGCTGAATTTCTCGGCGGCGCTGTGTTTCCGCAATGGCTCTTTCCATTGAATCGGTGACTTGATCGGCATACATGATAACTTGTCCGTTTGCGTTTCTTGCGGCTCGCCCGATCGTCTGAACGAGCGAAGTTTCCGAACGCAAAAAGCCTTCTTTATCAGCGTCGAGTATCGCAACAAGTGAGACCTCGGGAATATCAAGCCCCTCTCTCAAAAGGTTGATACCGACCAAAACATCGAATTTGCCGAGTCTCAGATCGCGAATTATCTCCATTCGCTCGATCGTGTCTATATCATGATGCATATACCGAACCTTTATTCCGAGCCCTGTGAGATAATCGGTCAGATCCTCAGCCATTTTCTTTGTGAGCGTTGTGATAAGCACGCGCTCATGACGCTCTACACGATTGTTTATGCAGCTTACAAGATCGTCTATCTGCCCCTGCGTCGGCTTGACTGTGACCTCGGGATCAAGCAGACCTGTCGGACGGATTATCTGCTCTGCAATAACCGCTGCCTTTTTCCGCTCTGTTTCTCCCGGCGTTGCGCTGACAAAAAGTGCCTGATTGATATGATTGTAAAATTCATCGTAATTCAGCGGACGGTTGTCATAAGCCGACGGAAGTCTGAATCCGAAATCAATAAGATTTTTCTTTCTCGCTCTGTCGCCGCCGAACATTCCGCGCACCTGCGGCAGTGTGACATGAGATTCATCGACCATTAAAAGCCAATCGTCTGGGAAATAGTCGAGCAGGGTATACGGTGTGCTGCCGGCGGGTCTGCCCGAAAGCACGCGTGAATAGTTCTCAATGCCTTTGCACATACCTATTTCGAGCAGCATTTCCATATCGTATTCAGTTCGCTGGCGGATCCTCTGCGCTTCGATAAGTTGGTTGTGATCGGTGAAGTATTTGACCCGTTCTTCCATTTCGCGCTCGATCTCTTTAACAGCGTCGATCATCTTCTCCCGCGGCACGATATAGTGCGAGGCGGGATATATAG
>CAVGWP010000047.1:9139-9648 GCA_963633095.1 bacterium
ATATGCGAAAGACGGCTTATCAGCTCGCCTGTCAGCACCTTGATCTCGCTGATACTGTCGATCTCGTCGTCAAAAAAATCAACTCTAATCGCATTTTCGCTGTTGCTCGCGGGGAAGATCTCGACAACATCGCCTCTGACTCTGAATTTGTTTCTCACAAAGTTTATGTCATTTCGTTCATATTGCAGATCAACAAGACGGCGGATGAGCGCGTCTCTTTCTATCTTCATTCCCGGTCGCAGTGAAATAACCATGCTTTTATAGTCGATAGGTGCGCCGAGCGAATAAATGCACGAAACCGAAGCGACGATTATAACATCTCTGCGTTCAAACAACGCGCTCGTTGCTGAATGGCGAAGCTTGTCTATCTCGTCGTTTATTGCCGAATCCTTTTCGATATAAGTATCGGTGTTCGGAATATACGCCTCCGGCTGATAATAGTCGTAATAGGACACAAAATACTCCACCGCATTCTCAGGGAAAAACTCTCTGAACTCACTGCAAAGCTG
>CAVGWP010000048.1:0-4882 GCA_963633095.1 bacterium
TGCCTTTGGAAGAAGTCTCGGCAGCTTTAACGGCTATCGGTATTTGTGACCGATCTTTCCCGCCGTCGTGTTCCACATTTCCTGTAAAAACTCCGGCACAGTCGAATTTTTATCGATATAGTTTCTGCGGCGCGTGGTATCAATAGTCCGCGCGATCTGTCCGAACAATGTCGGAACGACCTGACCGACAAACGACTGGAATGTATCCAGCATTACTGTGGCGATAGAGCTTTCACTGCCGTATGCAACACCTTTGAGCGCACTTTCCACTCCCGAAAGCATTGACAGATTTGTTATCGGTGCAGCCACCGCGAGCATTGCGTCGACAAACGCAGGAAACATTTCTTTATCGTCGTCCTTAAAAGCCTTCCACGCTTCCGCACCGACAAAGAACGGAATAGCGCTCGGTGCTGCCCAGTCGATAGTAAATGTCATATCACCTATGCGGATAGCATATTCCTGATCTCCGTTCAGCTGCTTGAAGTAATCCTCATCGTCCTTGCCGAACCCGACCGACACAAGCCCCAAGCTCTGAGCAAGCGCGCCCAAAGCCGCAATGCCTGTTCCCGTAAGTCCTGCCGAGAAACTGTCTATCCATTGTGCGGCAGTTATTTTTTCGTGTCTGAGATCGTAAACACCCTTGGTGAGCGCATTAAGCAGCCCGATAGGTGAATACTCAATGCCGCGTTTCATAACATTAATCGGGGTTTTCTTAAACGGAAGCAAGCCCTCAACCGCCACTTTCGCCGCAAGGGATGTGTTAGAGAGCCTGTTAAGCGCACTTGCCGCAGCCGAAATATCTCTGAATGTCGCCTTTTGCGCTTCCGTCTTAGCGTATTCTCTCGCTTCAAACAGCGTCTTATTGTCAACATTGGAAAGGTCAACATTTCGCGCCTGCAAGAAACCGCCGAGAGCGTGGATATAATGCCGTTTTAAGAACAGTAAATCTTCCGCTTCAAGAGCATTTGTATTAAGACCGATAGCCTTGTTGAGCCACTGCAAAAAGGAAGATTTAAAGAGCCTCTGCCTGTTTCGGATATCGTTGGATATGTTATATTTTCCGTCGCCTGTGAGAAGACCGACAACATTGTCAAAATCGCTTGTGGCATAATTCCTGTATTCGCTCTTAACCTTAAACGACTTGGTTCGTTGCTCTGCCGGCAATGTCTTTTCGATTGCTGCCGCAATAACATCCTTTGTCCGCACAGCGGGTGTAAATATCGCATTGCCCACAATGTTTCGGATATGCGTCCTCGGGTTGCCGAGCATCGCAAAATATCGCCAAGCGTTGAACTTGTCGGCAAATGTAACGGGAAGCTGATCGGCAACATCCTGCATAATAGCGTCGTAGGTAACATCGAAGTCCCCCTGCGTCTTAGAATCGACAAGCTGCTGCATTAAAACATCGCTCAGCTCTATATGCGGCACATTCTTTTTATTTTTGTATCGCTTTTCAAGATTGTTATTGAGCCTGTCAACGACCTTTCGGACATAAACAAGCTGCGATACACCGTCCATGTCTTTAAGCAGCGACATTGCCTGCACCGTCTGTCCCGCCGTTGTGCCGACCTCTGCTATTTCCGAGAGTATATTCACAAGCTTTGCGTTGTCATGCCGTTCGGCATACATCCGCAGCAGCGCTTCACCTATCGCAACCGTGTTTTTATCAAATCTGCCTTCCGCATATGCCTGCGCCCATTTGCTCTCTGCCGTGCCGTTTTGTATCGCGTCCTCGGCGTGCTTTATAGCAACCTGATCAGATAGCGTTTTATATGCGAGCTTGCCTGTCAGAATATCCGAGCGCACCTGTTCGGTCGCAATTCTGTCTCCGATATCCGCTTCAAGTGCCGTTCTCGCAAAGCGCCGTGTCTTATATCTGCCGTCAACAGTTTTCGGCACATCAACATCGGCTTTCGGCTTTTCGCCTTTTTCGATACTGCCGTATTGCTCGTTTGCTTTATCCCAAAGCTCACTTTGCTGTCTTGCGTATTCGTCCGTGGTTATTTCGCCGTTGCGGTATCTGCGTGTAAGGTCTGCCGCCTTGATCGCTATCCTCTCGTCAACTTCGCCGTCCTCGGGGAATAAATATTGCTTGCCGCTTAAAAAGCTGTTGCGATATGCAACTGCTTCATCATATTGATTTTCTGTGAAATATCTTGTCTCGACATTTTCGGGAGTGTTGACCATAAACGCGACTTGCGGAGAACCGTGGTTTTCTGCTATATTATCGTGGTCATACTCCATGTTGTATTCCATAACAGAAGCGGTTTTAAAGCCGAAAACCTTTGAATATATATTCATAAGATTTTGTTTAGCCGAAGCATAACAATCAAGCGTTTTTGATTTTTCTTTGATGATATCACTAATAGCACGCAAGAAACCTTTTTTGCCGCTTGCGTTGAATACGCTTATCAAATCGCCGTCGGGAGTAATAGAAAAACCGCTCAAACCGTCCTTTGAAAGGAAGTTTAAGCAGTCTTTATATCCGATTCCGTCCTCGGTGGTATTAACTTCGTGAAGGTCAACTAGTTCGCCGTTTTCCAAATAACAGCGGGCAATTTCAAAGACATCATGGAATAATTGAGGGTTGACATCTTCGTATATGTCAAATCTGTTTCCTTTAGCGTTGAGATTTAATATCCCATTGTCATTGCTGCGTTCACCGTAGACGGTGTCCAATTGTCTCGATAAAATTCCGGAAAGTCGTCTTCGTATAGATTCATTCGGCGTTTGATCTCCGCTTCTGTATAACGACAAGTCTCTCTCAGAAAGCGTTCGACTTTCTTCTTGTAATCGTCTAAACTCATCTGTCGGCTCATAGCTGTTCACCTCTCTGTTTGTAGTATTATTATAATCTCCATTGTCGCTGTTGTCAAGCGGGAATAAGTGCTGTTTGCCGCTGTTCGATATGTCCGATAATTTTTTTGTATCTTTTTTTGAGATTTCGCGTAAAATACTATTGACAACGGGCTCACGCTGTGATATTCTGTTGTTAGAAGAAGTTCTATCACTTCGGGCCGACTTTTTTAAGTCCATGCTCTCAGATAGGGCTTCTTTTTTTATTTCAAAATCAGTTGGGCTTATATTCACAACATCGTGCAACTCGCATATTCCACTTTTCATAAAGCCAATAACAACCTCAGCAGAGTATTTTTTACCCATAATATCTATAAGCAAATTGCCTCTTGCAAAATCTATAATATTATCTTTTCGAGGGTGCTTTGGTGCTTCGTTAACATAGTCCGTAGTTGCATATATTATATCTTGAGGATGTGCCGAAAGCCTCATTTTGTCTTTGTATACTGCCTGGTTATTCTTGCGCAGATTCTGAGTATACTTTGAATTAGTATACTCTTTTTTGGTGTCGGTTATAAAATAAATACTTTGTTTTTTTATCGGTACTTTTTTAAATCTACCCAACGAATTTTTTACCACTGAAATGATATCTTTATTTTTGTAAACATTTCTTAGAATATCATCATTTACAATTACAACAGGTTTGTTATCGGTCGTATAACCTATGCTATAACTCACCCCGCCGTTCTCGCCGTCTTTAGCTTCGGCAAGGGCAGCAGTCAGCTTTCGTTCGAGCGTGAGGATTTCTTTCGGGATATCCTTATGGTCGAGCTTATTTTTTATCCATTCGATAAAGTCCTGCAAAAAGCCTATAATGCCGTCACGCTGCTTTTTATCAAGCCCGCGGATTAAGCTGTCAAGAGTTGTGCCGTTGTCAGCGAAAAGCGTGTCCTGCACAAAATCAGCGATTATTTCAGCCTGTGCCGCTTCCGGGCTCAGTCTGACACCG
Organism: bacterium; assembly: GCA_963633095.1. Taxonomy (GTDB): domain Bacteria; phylum Bacillota; class Clostridia; order Oscillospirales; family Acutalibacteraceae; genus RUG14109. The sequence goes on from CAVGWP010000048.1 coordinate 3,806, forward strand.
TGCTCGCGATACTCTTTGATTATCTTATCTCTGAGCTGTGCTTCGCCCAGTGTGAGAGAAGTGCGCTCGCCGTCCTCTGCAAGCCTTGTGTTTTCAGCGAGCCATTCGCCGTATGTCTTCGATCTGCGAACCGTCTCCGCAAAAGCCGAGTATTTTTCTTTTGCCCTTTCGGCATAGTGCGTCATCTCGTGTCGGAACACTACCGCCGCAGGGTTTTTAGCTTCATAATCGATATGGATAATGCCGTTTTCGTCTTTATATCCGTTCGATTTAACGCCGTCTGTATCAAGCGTGTCTTCAAATACAACCTCTGTACCGAATTTTTTTGCAATATCCGATAAGTTTTTGTTTTTAGCTGCGGCATTGCGGATAGCCTGTTCCCTTTCTGCCGCCGCAATGCCCGCCGAAATTGCCGAGCGTGCCTGCGCGTCACTGAGGTGCGGTTGCCTGAGTATTTCATTTTCGGTTCTGCCTTGCCGTGCCTGCTGATAAACAGCGTTCCACTCATTCGCATATGTCTCGCTGCCGACTGCACCGTCGTATGAATTGATAAATGCCGTATGCGTGTTGTAACCGTAGTTCTGCTTCTGAGAGAAGTTGTCAAGATTTTGAGTTCTCATTTTCTCGGTCGCAGATACATTATCGCCCGTTATCATCTGCTCTATGGCGGCAGGGAGCGCCGCTTTCGTCTCGGCAGTGTTATTCTGCTTCTGTGCAGGAACGCTCTCAGCGGAGCTCTCAGAGCCGTTTAAGCGGCGTTCTCTAATAAGCTGCTGTGTTTTTCTGAACATTTTGCCCGCTTTGCTTTCGTTAGCTGTTGTCTCGGAAAGAATATAGCTGCCGAATGTTATCGCTTCTCTGTACGCTTTGCCGCCGAGATCGCCGCTGATAAACTCGTTTGCAACCGTTCTGAACGCTTCGTTCTTGCTGTAAAGGCTCTCGAACGGAGCGCTTGTCTTAGTTGACGCTGTATCGACGATATATCCCGCATACTCCGTCACTTTGTTGTTTGGAAGCCTATCATTTTTTTAAAAATTTTTTGAAAATTTTAAAAAATGCTCGGGAAGCTTTAAAAGA
>CAVGWP010000048.1:4892-9454 GCA_963633095.1 bacterium
ATATTTAATAGCGAATATACTATAATTTAAGTGCAGTAAGGGAGAAATAACAATGACAACAATGACAACAGAAACCAAAACCTATCCAGCCAAAAAAGGATTGTGTATCACGCTTGCGGTGTTCGGCATTTTTGTTTCGCTGATATGCTTTATCGTCGGAATTGCAACGCTCACTGAGGACCACAATATTTTTTCGGGCGTTTCTTGTTTTGCCATCTGCGCGTTCAGTATTTTTTTGGTCGTCAAGCTTTTTACCGCGCCGAGAAAGCGTGCCGAGGGTGTTAGGGTGAATATCGCAAAGTATTTCTTCGGCAGTGTCATATGCCTGTTGGTAGCCGTGTTGATTATATCTACAAGCGGCAGAGCCGATAAGCCGCTGATTGCTGATGCAGATGCCATTGCGCTCAACTTGACATCGGAACAAGCGAAGGAGCGCGCGGAATTTATCGCAACCTGCAAACAGGTTGACGCTTGACAATGTTTTCACTCGGTGGTAAAATACGAATATGTACCCGAACAATAAAATAAAGCGAGGTAACAAAATGAATAAGGATATAACACTCGTTGTAATGGCGGCGGGAATAGGCAGCCGTTTCGGCGGACTCAAGCAGATCGAACCGATCGGAAAAAACGGAGAGATCTTGCTTGACTATTCGATATACGATGCTGTAAAAGCAGGCTTTAATAAAGTCGTCTTTGTTATAAAACACGCTATTGAGGACGATTTCAAAGCAGTCACTGCAAAGCATATAGAGAAAATGGTCAAAACAGAGTATGTCTATCAGGAAACAAACGCTCTGCCAAGCGGCTATGTTTGCCCGAGCGACCGTGTTAAACCGTGGGGCACAGCTCACGCTGTTCTGTGCTGTAAGGATGTCGTCAATGAGCCGTTTGCGGTTATAAACGCCGATGATTATTACGGCAAGTCCGCATTTAAGCAGATAGCGGATTATCTTATGAGTGGCAGTGACGACTATTGCATGGTCGGCTTCCGTCTTGCAAACACCTTGACCGAGAACGGATCGGTGTCGCGAGGCGTCTGCGAAATGGATAACGGCTATCTTAAATCGGTGACAGAGCGTACAAAAATAGTCGATTGCAAATACACCGAGGATGACGGCGCAACATGGATCGATATGGCGCCCGATACAGTCGTTTCAATGAATCTCTGGGGATTCACTCCCGATCTGTTCAACTATGCGCAGCGCGGCTTTGAAAAGTTTTTGGATGAAAAGCTGAATGTGCCTAAAGCGGAGTATTATCTTCCGTCTGTCGTGTCCGAGCTTATCAAAACGTATAAAAAGCGTGTGCGCGTGCTTGTTGCCGAAGAGAAGTGGTACGGCGTTACATACAAGGAAGATAAAAAGAATGTCTGCGACGCAATGAACAAAATGGCAGACGAAGGGCTGTACGACGGTATCTGATACAGTCGGTACGGATTATAAGTAAAATCGGTATGGATTTTTCGTGATATTCATTATCAGTTTTCGCCATACGCCTTTTGGGCGTGTGGCTTTTTAATAGCAAAGGAGTATCAAAATGAGCGATCGGATTTTAAAAAGAATAACAGTGCCGAGTGAGCTGCTCTATGTCTTGGCGATAGTGCTTTTGTCGTTTGCAGTCGCAATGCTCACAGCGGCAAACTTCGGCGTTTCAATGATCGTCGCGCCGGCATATCTCTTGAGCCTGAAAGTCGGATTTTTGTCGTTCGGGCAGGCGGAATATGTCATTCAGGCGGGGCTGTTCATTGTGTTCTGCCTGATAATGCGGCGGTTCAAAATCGCCTATCTTTCGTCGTTCGTCACCTGCCTGCTATACGGCGCGGTGCTCGATCTGTGGCGGTGTATCCCAGTGTTCGACCCGACTGTCACAAAGCCCGGCAGCATGGCGCTGTGGCTTCGTCTTTTGATGTACGCGCTCGGCGTGGTCTTAACCTCGCTTTCGGTAGCGGCGTTTTATAAAACATATCTTTATCCGCAGGTGTACGACTTTTTTGTAAAAGGCGTCAGCTCGAAGTTCGGCGTGAGACTTGTCGTGTTCAAGACATCGTTTGATTTGTCCTGCCTCGCGGTAGCTGCGGTTATGACACTGATGTTTTTCGGCAAATTTGAGGGTATCGGTTTCGGAACGCTGATAATGGCGTGTATCAATGGACCGCTGATCGGCGTTTTCGGCAGACTGATCGACCGATCCTGCAATATAAAGCCGCTGTTTTCAAAATTTTCAGAGCACTTTACGCTTGAAAAACCGAAAGGAAAATAAAGATGATAGCTGTATTTATCGATATCGACAACACTCTGCTCAGCTTTGATGAGTATGTTCGCCATACAATGAAAACAGGCTTTGAGCACTTCGGGCTCAAACAGTATGAACCGTATATGTACGATGTTTTTCATAGGGAAAACAACGCGCTTTGGCGAATGATAGAGCAGGGCAAAATAACCTTTTCTCAGCTTGAAAAAATAAGGTGGAATAATGTCTTTTCTGCGCTCGGGATCGAGTTTGACGGACCGACCTTCGAGCGGTATTTCAGAAAATCGCTGTTTGACAGTGCTATTCCCGAAAACGGTGCCTATGATCTGCTCGAGCGGCTTCATAAGAAATATGTCCTTTGCGCCGCGAGCAACGGACCGTACGAACAGCAACTCAATCGTCTGCGTGTTGCCGATATGACAAAGTATTTCAAGTATGTTTTCATATCAGAGAAAATAGGCGCGCAGAAGCCGTCAAAGGAGTTTTTCGATCGCGCTTTTGCCGAATTGAACGAAGGCAGAAAAGAATCTGTTTTGCCGCAGGATACCATGATAATAGGCGATTCGCTTTCATCGGATATAGCAGGCGGCAGGCAATACGGTATGCTTACATGCTTTTATAAGCGCAATCCGTTATCGCCCGAGCCATTGCCCGAAAATGCACCGACTGTCACCGTGTCGTCGCTGAGCGAAATAGATATTTAAACAAAAAAGGAAGCCCCGTGGGATCAATGATCACACGGGGCTTTTGTTAAAGAATAAACTTATTTTGAGCAGTTCGGGCAGTTGCCTGATTCATCGAGCGGTGTTCCGCACTTCTGGCAGAAACGAGCTACGGGCTGAACCGGAGCTGCGGACTGAACCGGCTGCTGAGCCTGAGCGGCTTCTCTGCGAGCCTTGATCGACTGCTGAACTTCGCTCAGATCGGGAGCTGCAAAAACATCAGCCGAATTGTCGGTCGTATCATTCTGATTTTTCAGCTTTTTGTTGATCGTGATGACATTTTTGAGAAGCAGAACAGCCATCATAAACAGCTCGTAAATTAGACGAAGAACGATCGGACCGAGTATCATCATTCCGAGCCCTGCAGCGAATTCAGCCCGGAACAGCGAGAAGAAGCCGAAAAGAATTGTGAACGCTGTCGCAAATATGTAGAGTGCCTGAAGAATTTTCTCAACGAGAAGATACTTGAAGTTGCAGGTGTCGTGCAGAAATTTGCCGAATGCATTGAGCTTTGCGCGGCGCTTCTCGGGAACAATGAAGATGAACGCGAGTACAGTAGCCGCGATCGCAAGGATCACCGCAGCAGCCGTAAGGACTATTGCAACAGTTGAGGTTGAACCGATGCCGTAGCCATAGTCGTAGCTATAGCCGTTAGAAATTAAAGATGACATAAAAAACCTCCTAATATTATCTTATTCAGTTATACTTTGATATATCCGGCTTGTCAAGAAAAATCAACAATTCTCGGCATAAATAACCCTATTACGCTTGTTTTCGCCGTAAAAAAACGAAAGCCCATCAATTAAAACGAGCCTTCGTTTTTTGATTATAATATACAGTTTGCAGATTTATCGCCTGCTTTAATAAATCACTTAGCAGTCCGTATGTCGCACAAGCTCTGTAATCTGCAAACTGCGCGTCCTCTGTGCCGAACGCAGCCCAAGCGTGCGGGCGGAACACCTTCTGATCGACACCGACTTCACCATGGGTCAAATCGCCCAAATGATCGGTTACTCCATCTCCGGCCGCTTCGCGGAATTCTTCAAGAAGAATACGGGAATACTGCCGATCGAGTATCGGGAAATCGCATGGAAAGACCAATGAGCGAATATATGGCTCTAACAAACAGCCCATCGAAGAGAAAATGCTCTCCTCTATGGGCTTTCAGCTTGCTTGTTTAGGATACTTCCTCACAGGTAGGCAACGATAAGCCGGAAATCGCCCAACCCAAAAAGGGCAAAAAATAACGCCCTCTACGGAATGGCCGCAGAGGGCTGTGCTCATTATATTGATCGCCGATATTCGCTGATTGTCTGTCCCGTCCAAGCGGTGAATGCTCTGATAAGCGATCCAATCTCCTGATACCCCAACAGGAACGCAATGCCCTCGGTGGTCATAGCCGTGTTGGCAAGATAGGTCTTTGCCGGCAGCGCTCGTGAGTGGTTGTGCTGTTCTCAATCGGTCACTTTTTGAAAGTGTCTTTATGTGAGCCCACCTTTTTTAGAGGCTTTTCAGCCTTTCGGGTATTATTCCCACTCGACGGTTCCGGGAGGTTTTGAAGTGATATCGTAGACGACGCGGTTTACA
>CAVGWP010000049.1:0-8954 GCA_963633095.1 bacterium
CCTTTGCTGATACTGATACGGAAAAGTCTTGCAAGCGCGCCGACCATTTGCGAAGCATCCTCATTTTTGCCCTGCTCGCACATCCACTGGATAGAATCAAGCGTGTTATACAGAAAATGCGGATTTATCTGCGCCTGAAGTGCTTTCAATTCGGTCTTGCGAAATTCTGTTTCCTCTCTGCGGACCCTCTCTACAAGCTGTATAATACGGTGAGACATATGCGCGAACGAATCGGACAGCACCTGAAGCTCCTTGACTGTTTCGGGCTTCGGCGAATAAACAAACGCGTCTGCCTGAGTTTCAAATGTTTTCATCGCTTTTATCAGCGCACGGACAGGTTTATTGACGATCTTCTGATAAATGATAAGGACAATTATTGCAACCGCGGCGCAGCAGAACAGTGATGCCGCAATGCTGATTATTATCTGCGTTGCCTTTTCCTTCGACATTTCGCCTGTAAAGCTGACGCCGATTATCCTCCACAGTCCGTCGGATGTTGTGCTGACTGATATAATTCTGTCGTCTTTAGAATGGACACCGTCGCTTAAGGTTACGATTTCCGAAGTATCCTCGGTTTTCGAGCCAGAGAACAGCACCTGCTGCTGAGGGTGATAGATGATGTTTCCGCTCATATCGGTTATATAGCAATAACCGTGTCTGCCGACACCGACTTTATCAACATAGTCTGCAAGCCTTGAAAAGCTGAAATCGACAGCAATATATTCGCCCGAGCCGAACACCATATCCGAAGTTTTTAAAGCGGCAGTTACCACCCAGGGATAAGCACCCTCGAATATTGTTTGGACATGAGGACGGGAAACCGAAAAATCAGGAGCGTAGTCAAACCGCTGTTTGTCAAAGGAAAGATCCTTATAAACATTCTTTTTCAAGGGATACTGACTGCCTGCGCACGAAATTATTTTACCTGATCCGTCATAGACAGTGACGGAATATATCTCATTTTTTATTCCGGCGAGAGCGTTGACATTCTCTGAAAACTCCCGCTCGCTTTTACTTTGCTTTATTATTTTTTTGATATTATAAAGCTGAGAACGCATTGAATCGAGGTTGTTGTTTATTGCGATCGACGCCTGACTGACCGCCTGCTCTGCACCGGATTTAGCGCTCTGAGTGAGCGCGGAACTATAAACAGACGCAAATATGACAATGCAGAATGACACCGCCATAACCGTTGCCGCTGTGACGGCGGATACGGTGAGCACGGAAAGGCTGACTGTTGAACGACGCTTTGTTTTCATCATCACGCTCTCCTGTTTTGATTACGGAGCTTATTCGGAGATTCCCCGTAGAATTTTTTAAAGCAGTAGCTGAAATAATGCTGATCGCTGTAGCCGCACTTTTCGGATATTTCGAGGATCTTCATATCGGTGCAGACGATCATATCATAAGCCGCTTTCATGCGTCGCTGAGTTAGAAGCGTTATGAAATTCTGCCTTTTGATCTTTTTGATAAGTGTGCTCAGATAATTCGGGCTGACTGCAAGCATATTGCTGACGCCTGTGAGCGACAGTCCCTCGTCGCCGTACTGACTGTCGATTATCTGAACGACTTTATCACAAAGAACTTCTGTATCGCGTTTTTGAGTGTTTTCGATTATAGATTTTGCACTGCTGCAAAAATCAACGAGCTCGTCTCTCATGACGCTTTCACTGCTGTATGATGTGACGCGTGAAAACAACGGATTATCCGAGAAAAGCTTTGTGAGTCCCTCTTTATCCGAAACCGCGCTGACAACTCTGTAGACTGTGGCTATTATCTGCATCATCAAAAGGTTGGCGTTTTCCGGGGTGTTGGATTCATACAGTCCGCCGACAAAATCTTTGAGCTCTTCCGGCGAGCCGACTTTGAGCAGCTTTTCAAGATCTATGACCGTTTTTTCGGCACGATCAAATTCAAACTGAGCGTCACGCTCCTGGTCGTTGATAAAGCGGACTTCGCCTGCGCCGTCGGAAGTATAGCGGCGGGCGGTGATCGCCTGAAAATACGCATTTCCGCAATCGGACAGCGAATAAAACTCTCGGCTCACGCCTATGGTGCAGTCCTGCCCGAGCATACGCTTCGCTGTCTGTACAGTTTCGCGAAGCGGCAATTCAAGCACGTTTGAAAGCTCGTCCTTTCCATTGACCGCTGCAAGAGTGACCGCTCTGCCATAAACGACAAAGCTTTCGCACCGCAGATATTTAGACATTACCCTTCCGATAAAATCGATATGATCGCCTTTTGTGCAGTTTTTACCGTCTTTATCTCTGAATTTTGAAACAATAACGCAAAATCTGAGGTTCTTATCCTCATCGCTGATAAGCCCGAGAGCTTTAGCGTCGCTGAGCAATGTCTGCTCGTCCGATCCTGTTTTGTTGCCGTCAAGCATTATCGGCATTAAAAATTCTTCTATCTGAGATTTTCTGAGGAGCCGCTCATAGTTCGGATCGGGAGCTTTTACAACAGAGCCTATTTTTTCGTCCATTCGTCGGCGGATCTCAAACAGCTCTTTTGACATCTCCGCAGATGAGATCGGCTTTAAAAGATAGCTGATGATATTATAGTCTATGGCTGTCCGCGCATATTCAAAGCTGTCGTATCCGCTTAAAACAACTATCTGAGTGGCAGGCCGCAGTTCTCTGACCTTTGCCGCAAGCTCAAGCCCCGAGATCATCGGCATTTTTATATCGGTGAGTATGAGATCCGGCTCAAGTGTTTCGATAAGGTCGAGCGCTTCAACGCCGTTTTCTGCTTCTCCGACAACTTCAAAACCTGCGGCGTTCCAATTAACACGCTCGATTATCGCGCGCCGAAGTTCATATTCATCGTCTACAACGAGAACTGTATAATTCATAACAACCTCCCTTTTTCCTTTAATTGCAAACAGCACAAACGAACATTTGCACTATAATCATATTTTATCATGTAAGCCGATAAAAATCAACCGAAACGGAAACTTATCATAAGCGCCGAAAGCAGCCTTACGGCTGCTTCGACTTAAAACTTCATTCACTCTTTTCCCAGCCTGCATAAAGCGTCATACTGCCCGATACCGGAGTATCCTCGCTCCACTTTTGAGTGCAGGCCGCATCGGTGTACCAACCTGTGAAGCGATACCCTTCTTTTACGGGGGATTCCGACAGCGGAACCGTTTCCGAATGCATTACTTTAACGCTTTCAAGCCGCGAGCCGCCGTCGGTATCAAAGCTGACGGTGAAGCCTGCATGGCTGACTATAAACACTGTCGCAATAACAAGAGCCGCCGCAAGCACTGCGACTATGATATTGGCTGTGCGGACCGACATTTTTATTTTGCTGTAAAGTCCGCCTTTTCGGGGCTGTGGCTTTTCAGTCGTTTCGATCGGTGTTTTAACATTTTCCATAGTAGGCTTCGTCCTTTCTTTGATTATTTGCGTGCAAGGTATTTACGCATATCGATAGCGCACGCTACCAGAATGATAAGGCCCTTGATAACATAGAGCATATTGGCATCGACTGAAAGGAAGTTAAGACCGACAAATATGATCTGGAGCAGGAATACACCGATAACGATACCGCTGATCTTACCTGTACCGCCGACAAACGATACGCCGCCGATTACGCATGCTGCGATGGCGTCGGATTCATAGTTAAGACCTGTGTTAGCCGAGCAGGAGGCGATACGCGCGCCCTCAATAAAGCCTGTGATACCGTACATAACGCCTGCAAGAACGAACACTAAAACTATTGTCCAGAAAACATTAACGCCGGATACATTAGCCGCCTCTTCGTTTGAGCCGACTGCAAACATATTTTTACCGAACTTTGTTTTATTCCAGATGATCCACATGATAGCTGTGAGCACAACCGCATACAGAACATATTTCGGAACTGCAACTCCGCCGATCGTGAAAAGTGTGCCGCGCACAAAATCGGTGTAGGAAGTATCAAGTCCTGAAAGAGTCTGACCGTTGTTGCTTCCGATCATGAGATACATAAGCACAAGTCCGAACACGATAAGCTGAGTCGAAAGAGTTACGATGAACGGATGAAGCTTAAATTTAGCTACAAAGAAACCGTTTACAAATCCGATGACTGCGCCGACTGCGATAACTATGAGAAGAACCGCCCAGAGCGGCATTACATCGAGATTCGGGAAAATCTTTTTGGAATAGCTGGTCATCTGAAGAAGTGACGCGGCTATACAAGCGGTCAATCCCACGCATCGTCCTGCCGAAATATCTGTTCCGGTGAGAACGATTGCGCCGCCTATACCGAGTGCTATCGGAAGCTTCGCGGCTGTGAGCGAGATTATGTTGATGATCGATGATGTCGAAAGAAACGCAGGCACACGAATAGCGATGTAGACTATTGCTATTGCGATTATGATATACATTGCGTTATTGAAGATTAGGTCGCTTATCATTCGGCGTTTATCCGCGCCTGTGCCTGAGCGATACTTATCCATCCAAGCCGCAAAACGGCTTCTTCTTTTTAATTTAGCAGACATTTCCTTACCCCCGTTTTATGCGAATTTGGCGGCGAGCGCCATGATTTCTTCCTGAGTGGTCGTTGCAGCATTTACTTCGCCTGCGAGCTTGCCGCCCGACATAACGAGTATACGGTCGCAGACTCCGAGCAGCTCCGGCATTTCGGAGGATACCATCAGGACTGTTTTACCCTTTTCGGCAAGGTCGATTATAAGCTGATAGATCTCGTATTTCGCGCCGACATCAATACCTCTTGTAGGCTCGTCGAGCAGCAGCACGGTCGGATCGGTCAGCAGCCAGCGGCCGAGTATGACCTTCTGCTGATTACCGCCTGACAGCGAACGGATCTTTGTTTCCTGATTAGGTGTTTTGACATGCATTGAATCAATACACCATTCGGTGTTTTTCTTCTGCTTTCCCTTGCTTATAAATGGCCCTTTTCTGCACTTTCCGAGGCTTGAGATTGTCGCGTTTTCACGAATGTTGAGTATGCCGAAAATACCTGTTGCGCGGCGTTCCTCGGTCAGAAGTGCAAATCCGTTTTTAATAGACTCTCTTGCACTGCGGTTTTTGGCGATCTTGCCGTTCAGCTTGATCTCACCGCTTTTCTTTGTTGCAACACCGAACAATGTTTCAAGCAGTTCGCTTCGTCCGGAGCCATCGAGTCCGGCAACTCCGATTATTTCGCCTTTGTGCGCATTGAACGACACGTCTCTCAGCTTGGAATAAAGCCCCGAAAGTCCGTTTACTTCCATGAGCACATCACCGATCTCATTGCCTTTCGGCGGATAGATATTTGTAAGCTCTCTGCCAACCATAAGACGGATAATCTCGTCGGTAGTGAGGTCTTTTGCATCTTTAGTAGCGATCCATTTGCCGTCGCGCATTATTGTTACTTCATCGGAAATACGCAATATTTCTTTCATCTTATGAGAAATATAGATTATGCCGCAGCCCTGATCGCGCAGCATATTTATTATGCGGAACAGATGTTCTACTTCATTTTCCGTCAGCGACGAAGTCGGCTCATCAAAAACGATTATCTTTGCGTTATAAGACACCGCTTTTGCGATCTCGACCATCTGACGCTGAGAAACCGGCATTTTGCTCATTACCGTTTTGGGATCGGCTTCTATTTCGAGCTTATCAAATATTTCCTTTGTCGCTTTATACATTTTCTTTTCGCTGGTTATCGGCACTCCCTTGGCGACTGTGGGAAATCTGCCGAGCCACATATTATCCATGACATTGCGTTTGAGTGCCTGATTTAATTCCTGGTGAACCATGGCCACTCCGTGTTCGAGAGCTTCTTTGGAATTTTTGAAATCGACTTCCTCGCCCTCTAAAAAGATCCTGCCGCTGTCTTTATTGTAAACACCGAAAAGGCATTTCATAAGCGTTGATTTGCCGGCTCCGTTTTCTCCCATGAGAGCGTGAACTGTGCCGGCCTTGACAGTCAGGCTGACCTTATCGAGCGCTTTGACGCCCGGAAAGGCTTTTTCTATGTTCTCCATTTGCAGAAGCACGGGCTTGCCGTCCTGCATCTCCAGCTTCATGGCGGATACATTCTTTTCTGTCATAGTTTTCATCTCCATTCTGCTAAGATCGGTCTGCCTTATTAGGGACAGCGGATCGCTCCGCCGTCCCTATGTTGGTTTAATATCTGCCGATCATTCGCCTGTGTAGGTAGCGTAGGGGATATTAACTCTCCATGTGCCTACTACATCGTCTGCGTTGACACCGTCGAATGTGGACTTGGAATTGATAAAGTTCTGAGCGATAGTTACAAGAACCTTTGCCATGCCGTCTGCATCCTGTTTGATGCTTCCTACCATGCTGCCGTTCTTGATCGCTTCTTTTGCGGCGTCGGTTGCGTCTACGCCGAATACCGGAATAGTTTTGCCGCCGTCTTTATTGTAGCCTGCTGCCTGAAGCGAGGAGATAGCACCGAGAGCCATTTCATCGTTGTTTGCGATAACAAGCTCTACCATGTTTTTGTTTGCTTCGCTGTACTGAGCGAGGATAGTAGACATATAGTCGGTTGCCGCTGCTGACGACCACAGACCGTTCTGGTCAACGAGGTATTTATTGGTGTTGGAAGAATCATAGAACTCAAGCTTTGCTTTGCCGGCTTCTGTGAGAACCTTGTCGGCGTCTTCAACACCGTACTTTGTACGGGCGATAGCTTCCATATTGCCTTCCTGACCCTTGAACATTACATAGCTGATCTTGCCGTCGCCGTTCAAGTCGAGCTTATCGAAGTTCTCAACGAGATACTTACCGATCATTTCGCCCTGCATGTGACCTGCCATCTCATAGTCTGTGCCGACGAAAGCGCACTTTTCATAGCTGCTTACGACCGACTCTTCTACCGAGCGGTTGAAGAAGATGACCGGAATACTTGCCGCCTTTGCCTGATCGACAATGTTCTGAGCGGCGTCGTTCGAGCCGGTATCAACTACATTGACGATAAGAGCCCTGGAACCTTTTGCGATAGCTGTTGTGACCTGCTCTGTCTGAGTGGTCTGGTTGCCGTTTGCGTCGTAGTTCTGGAAGTTGAGGCCTGCGTCTTTGAGCATTTTGTCCATAGCTGTGCGAACGCTCGAAATATAGGTGTCGCTGTAGGTGTAGTAGAACACCGATACTTCACCGCCGGCGGTTGATGATGAGCCGCCCGATCCGCTGCCGCAGGCTGTGAGCCCGATAGCAAGAGCAAGCGTTAGGAGAAGAGCTGTGAGTTTTTTCATTTGAGATTACCTCCGTTCTTTTTTCGACTTTTCTTTGTTGTCGTTGTCCTTATTATAGCCGAGGAAATTAAAATATTGAATATGATTTTTTATCGAGAATGTATAAAAAATTATCTATTTGTTTATTTAATTTGTGATTTTTTCTTCTAAAACACCACCTTAAATATGACAATATAATATGAATTTCTTGACAATGATCTTCCATTCCTATATAATTTAACATTATATAGCGTACAGAGATTTATGGGGGAGAGCTTAAAATGAGAGTTATGGCGGTGTGCGGGTTTTCGTTTACGCTTGCGTGCATTATCTGCTTGAACATTGGTTTGACTTTTTCGCTGATCCTTGCCGCAGTATGCCTTCTGATCTGCGTGATCCTCGCTGTTTTACACAAACGGTTTTCCGACCGCAGCATACACACTGCTTTATTTTGCGTTATGCTCGCGGGTATTGTTTGCTCAATCTGCCTTAAATATTCTATTGAGCCTGCAAAAATGCTTGATAACAAAACAGCTTATGTCGAAGCGGTATCGGTTGAGCTTCCTGAGATACGTGATGGATACGCCGAATATGTTTTCGAGACCGAAAATATTGACGAAAAAGAGCAATGCGTTAAATTCAAAGCTTATTTCTCTGAAGATATCGGTGTTGAGCCTTATGATAAAATAAGCGGAAATTTCAAATTCAAGCTTAATGAAAACGGCAAGACATACGACTGGGCGGACGGCATTATGCTGACAGCTTATTCCGGTGAATACAAGGTCGAAAAGACCGATGATAAGCCGCTCAGATACAGGTTGCTTATGTTTCGTAAGGCACTTAGAGACGGCGTTTATGACAATGCCGACAGCGACACCGCAGCTTTGATAACTGCTCTGACGCTCGGCGATAAATCCGGCTTGAGCTCGGACAACGTATCAGATTTTCGTGCACTCGGGATAAGCCACATCGCTTCTGTTTCGGGTATGCATGTTGCGGTGATAAGTCTTGCGCTGACATATGTTTTAATGCTGTTCGGTATTTCATATAAAAAGAGGATCATTATTTCCGGTACTGCTGTGATAATGTATTTGTTCACGGTAGGGTTTGTGTTTTCCGCCGTCAGATCAGGCATTATGATAATAATTGTGCTGCTGTCTAAATTTATTCGGCGGGACGCCGACCCGATAAATTCATTGGGGCTTGCCTGCTTTGCGCTGACAGTGTTTAATCCATATACCGCGCTGAATATAGGTTTTCTGCTTTCTGTGACGGCAACACTCGGAATGATACTGACATTCCCTGTATCTCAAAAAATAATAAGAAAAATTCTGCCGTTTGAAAATCACTTTTGCTCAACAGTAAGGTCACTGCTGACACCTCTCTTTCAGTCGATCGCCGCTATGATATTCACACTGCCTATTATCTATGTATCATTCGGAACACTGTCGCTTGTCTCACCGATAGCAAATCTTATCTGCTCACCGATAGCATCTGTATTGATCTGCATTGGTATGCTGCTTATTGTGACGCTGTTTCTGCCTTTTGTACCGAGTGTTATCGGGTATATATGTTCGTTTCCCGCAAAAGCACTTTATTTTGTCTCCGGCGGCATGGCAGAGCTGTTCGGTTCTGCGGTCGGAATAGCTTCAGAATCGTTCGGAATATGGATAGCCGTTTGTCTTACTGTATTTGGCGTTTGCTCGTTTATTATCGCATATCACAGTGAAAAGCGTGCAAAGGTCATAAAGATCGGCGC